>JBCDAA010000102.1:0-23599 GCA_039186435.1 Myxococcota bacterium
GCAGCGTCGGTGAACTTCGTGGTCGCGCACGATGGGCTCACGCTTCACGACCTCTTTCGCTACGACGGGAAGAACAACGGTCAGCGTTGGCCCTACGGTCCCTCGAACGGGGGCACGGACAACGACCTCGCCTGGAGTCACGCCGGCGATCCTGTCCAGCAGGCTACTGCAACGCGCACCGCACTGGCCCTTCTCGTCCTCTCGGCCGGCGTTCCGATGATCACGGGCGGCGACGAGTCGGGGCGAAGCCTGCGCGCGAACAACAACCCCTTCAACATCGACAGCGAAGCGAACTGGCTCCGCTGGGAAGACGATCCGGCGCACGACGACACCCTTCGCGAGTTTGCGTCCCGGCTCTTTGCGTTTCGGAGCGCGCACGCGGCCTTGCGTCCGGCACGCCACTGGCGCGTGTTCGGCAACGACGACGGAGACGACCTCACCGAAGTGCGCTGGTTCCGCGACGACGGTCGCTTCGTCGACGACGGCTACATCGATTCCCCGAGCAATCATTTCGTGGCATGGCAGCTCGATGGCGATGAGCTCGGCGACGAGGCTGCAACGCTCTACTTCGCGTACAACGGCTGGTCGGGAAGCGTTCGCGCCACGCTCCCGGAACCGCCGGCAGGGCTTCGCTGGCACCGCGCGATCGACACGAGCTCGCAGGGAGATGGCTTTGGCTGGGTCGAGAGCGATGGACCGGTGATCGTCGACGAGTACTGGGTCGCGCCGCGCAGCGTGATGGGACTCGTCGCTCGCTGAGGGTGCTCCTGCGCTTAGGTCGCGCTCCCTGAACGATGCGACGGCCATCCCGTGCGAACCGCCTTTCGAATCAGGCGCGCGACGTCCTTCGGCGTGACGACGACTTCGTCGCGGTGTCCCTCGAAGCGGAATCGCGTGATCGATCCGGTCGCCACGTCTTCGACGACGACCTGCATCCGGGCGCCGTAGGGCGCCTTCGGTCGGATGACCCAGCGGTACGTCCATCCGTCCACGACGATTCGCCGGGCTTTGCGGTGTAGCGCCATGCGACGAAGGTAACGATCGGGCGCGATGTCGATGGAGGGCAAAACGGGCCCCCAAGAGTCAGGTACTAATGAAATAGAGCCTGGAAGAGGGTTGCGCGCTCGGCTACGGATCCTGCGTGGTTCGTGAACGAGTGACATCACCGGATGGGCGCTGGGTGTTTGACGAAGGCGTCCTGAGAGAATCGTCCGGAGCGCCAGCGCGTCTCGACGGCGTTCGGCACCCGCGGTTTTCGCAGGTTGTCTTTGCGACGTTTCCCTCGGAGCAATGGTTCGTCCACGCGTATCAGACAGAGTCTGAGGAGAGCCCGGATTCGGGTCGGATCACGCACGGCGGCTACGTGGCGGAAGCCTTTCGCTGGGGAGGGGGGTCGTGGCAACCGAGCTCTAGCGTCTTTCTTCCGAAGGACGGGCGCTCCACCACTGAGTTTCTCGACGCGGATGCAGCGGATGGGTGGCTGGCCCTCCTCGTACGTGAACATCCGACCAAGGGCTCGCCGTTTCGAGCGGTGCTCGTCGCTCGGGCGAGTGAGGACGTCGCCGATTTCGCCTTCGACGCGCGCAAGCTCGAAAGGTGCCTCGAACAACGACTGACCCACGAGTTCGTGGGCGAATGGGAGTCCGTTCGTTTCAGCGACGACACTGCCTCGATTCAGCTGTCGGATGGGAACGGCGAGCAGGTGTATTCGCTCTTGGATGGATCGGGCTCCGTCGCCTAGGGCGTCGGCGGCGCCCGAAACCTCGTGGGGGCAAAACGGGCCCCCACGCTCGAGTTCGCTTCGAAGACACCGAAGTTGCCGCGAAACCTAGGGTGATCTCGATTCAAAGGCGTCGAGTTCGCCCCCTGCGCACATTCCGCACATAGGAAGGCCCACGATCTGCGTGCGTACACCACCTGTCCCAAGTCGAGGCATGAGCCCGGCGAGGGACGAGGAGGTTGCGATGTACTTCACGCGGAAACTCGCGTGCACCTTGGCTGTTCTTGGGTTCGTTGGCTGCACGTCGCCGGCGAACGAAAGCGAAGAAGTCGGGGACGACAATGTAGATTCGGCGCGGCGCTTTCTCGTCGCTGATCCCGGCGACGGAGTGGCGAACCGCTGGATCGTGGTCTCGCCGGGCGACCCGGATCTGCTCGCGGCCTCCTACGGGGGAACGGTGGTCGAGCGCTTCGTCACGATCGACGCGTTTGTGATCGAAATGCCGGACGCCGCCGCGGAGGCGCTGAGCGAAGACCACGACGTGGCGCTCGTCGAGCAGGACCACTTCGTGGAGGCGCTGCAGGTGCAGTCGCCGGCGACGTGGGGCCTCGACCGCATCGACCAGGCGACCCTTCCCCTCGACAATCGATACGAGTACGCCGTGACGGGTCGCGACGTGAACGTGTACGTCATCGACACCGGCGTTCGCATCACCCACGAGCAGTTCGAAGGGCGTGCGCAGGCGGGCTTCAGCTCGATCACCGACGGCAATGGCTCCGACGACTGCAACGGTCACGGCACGCACGTCGCGGGCACGATCGCGGGATCCGAGCACGGCGTCGCCAAGGATGCGACGGTGCATGCGGTGCGCGTGCTTAGCTGCTCGGGCGGCGGCACCATCAGCGGCGTCATCGCGGGCATCGATTGGGTGACGCAGAACTCAGCGTTCCCGGCGGTGGCGAACATGAGCCTCGGCGGCGGTCATTCGCCGGCGCTGAACATGGCCGTGCAGCGCTCCGTGGCGGCGGGCGTCACCTACGTCGTCGCGGCGGGCAACGAAAACAGCGACGCCTGCTCCCGTTCGCCGGCGAGCACGGCGACCGCGTTGACCGTGGGCGCGACCAACTCGTCCGACGGCCGCGCGACCTTCAGCAACTTTGGAACCTGCGTCGACATCTTTGCGCCCGGTCGCGACATCACGGCGCCCTGGCATACCTCCGACTCGGCCACGAATACGATCAGCGGAACGTCGATGGCCGCGCCTCATGTGGCGGGCGTCGTCGCGCTCTTCCTCGAAACGAACCCGGCCGCGGAACCGGCCACGGTAGGCGAAGCGCTCCTCGAGGGCGCGGTCCCCGATCTCGTGACCAACCCCGGTGCTGGTTCGCCCAACCTGCTTTTGCAGAGCACGCTTTTGGCGCGTCCGACCGTTCGCATCGTGAGCCCGGCCGACGGCAGTGAGCTCGCGACCGGAACGATTCGCGTGGACATCGAAGCGTCCGCGGTGGAGGCGGAGCTCGCGGAGGTTCGCCTCTACGCGAACGATGTGCTTATCGGCACCGACGACACGCCGCCCTACGCCATCGACTGGGCTGTCGGCGACGAAGCGCGCTATGTGCTGCGCGCCGAAGCGGAAGACGTGGCCGGTGCGATCGGTCGAAACACCATCACGGTCGACACCTTCGTTCCCCATGTGCCCGTCTGCGGCGAACTCGACCTGCGAAGCAACCTTGGGGAGGTCGCCCGCATGCCCGCGACTTCGAGCGACGCGCTCGAGGGAAGCTGCGGCGCCAGCGGGTTCGAAACCGTGTTTCGTTGGACGGCGCCGCGCGCTGGAACCTACGAGTTCGACGCCAGCGGCAGCAGCTTTGACGCCGCGGTCTACGTTCGTGATGCAGGCGCGTCCTGTGAGGGTGCCGATCTCGCGTGCAGCGCAGGTGCGACCGAGGTTGCCCTCGACGCGGGCGAGAGCGTCTTGATCGTGGTCGACGGAGCGCCCGCCGCTGGTGGTGCCGCGCCGCGCCTCGACCCGACGCAGTGCATTCGCCAGGCAACGCTCGGCTGGCTCGCCGTGGTCGAGTCCGCGGACGAGCTTGCCGGGATCACGGAAGGCGCCGCACTCTTCGCGACGCTCGCCGGCGACGACGGGATTCGCGGAACCTCCGACGACACGGTCTTTGGCGATTGGGACGGACTCGTCGCCGCGGTCGACGCTTCCACCGTCGCGGACCTCGCGGGTGTGCTCGTCGACGCGGCGGTACTCGACTTCGTCAACGATCCGACTGTGGATGTGGACGTGCTCCTTGCGGCGGGCGTGAACCGGCGCTCCGCCGAGAGCATCGTCGAACATGTGGCCGGACCCGACGCCCTTCGCGGCACGGCCGACGACGTGGTGCTCGCGACGATCGAAGAGCTCGACGCGGTGTTCTGGGTCGGCGACGCGACGCTTGTGACTCTCGCGGAACACGCGCTCGCCAGCTGCGATGCCCCCGAGGCCTGCACGGACGCCTACGTGACCGCGTGGCTGAACGACGCGCGCACCACCGCGGACGATCTGCGCGACGTGGGCGTGAACAGCCGTTCGGCGAACGCGATCATCGCGCACCTTGCCGGACCGGACGGAACGCGCGGCACGGGCGACGACGTTTTCGTGGCGGACATGGCCGCGGTCGACGCCATCACCTTCGTCGGTCCGGCAACGCTCGACCGGCTTCGGGGCTCGGTGACCGAGTGCGGCGCGACGACCTGCGGCGACGACGCGGTGCTCGCCTGGTTGAACGACCCGGCCACCACCACCGACGACCTGACCCGCGTCGGCGTGTACCACCGCGGTGCGCGCAGCATCATCGACCATCTCGCAGGACCGGACGGTGAGCGCGGCACGGCGGACGACGTTGTGGTTTCGAGCATCGACGAGGTGGACGCGATCTCTGGCGTGGGCGACGCGACCATCGCGGGGCTGCGGGCGGGCGTGGAGTGTCCCGCGGGCACCGACGCCGAGGTCGTGCTGCAAATCCAAGCGCACTGCACCCTCATGGCCGACTTCGAGTCGGGCACGTTCCCGGAGGGATCGTGGACCGCTCGCGGAAGTGCGCCGACGCTCTCGGCGGCCTACGCCCACGACGGCGAGTACGGCATGCGCTGGGGCAACTGGTTTGTGAACGACGGCGTCGCCTTGGAAGAGGGAGACGTGATCAGCGTGTGGACGCGCATCGAGGATGCCTCACGCCGCACCTACCTCGGATTCGACGCGGATGGCGCAGGGGTTCGGAGCTTTACCTTCGCGCCGAACACCGGCGACGTTCGCTTTCAAACGGTGGCCGGCTACAGCTCCTACACTCAGCTGACGACCGAACCCGCGACCTTTCAAAGCGGTCGCTGGTATCGCATGGAAGTCGAGATCGGATCGGGTGGCGTTGCGACGGGCCGCGTGTTTGACGCGGATGGCACGACGCTCCTCGAGAGCGTGACCCACGACTTCGGTTCCTTCGGCGGCGGCGGCATCGCCATCAACGCCTGGGAGCACGCGGTCGACAGCGTGGAACTCTGCCGTTAGGCGCGATTCGAACGAAGCCGCCCTCCAAACCTTGATTCGTATTCGCGGCGGTCGATAGACGAGCGATTCTGGTCGCGCGTACGATCGCCGGATGACCGAACGGGCGCAGGAGGGCGGGCTCTTCTTTCGAGAGGCCGAAGGGGTCACCGCGAACGTGCTGCTCAAAAAGCTGCGCGGCGACGGGCAGCTCAGCGACGCGGACCCGAGAGCGCTGAAGGGGTTTGGCGGCGCCAAACGCTGTGAGGTTGGGCTGGCGATTCACCCGCCCCAAAACGGCTGGTGGGCTGCGATCGACTCCGCTGACGGCGCTGCAGGCGTTGGCAAAGGTGCCTGGTCAACTCCTGCTCTCATGGCGAACCATCTGCTGACCACTGCAGTTTGGTACCGGATCTACGACGACGACCTCGGGCTCGCGATGAAGCTCGAGCGAGGCGGCAGCTACTTTGTCGTCGTCGCCGGCACCCCGCGCGAGGTGCGCGCGTGGATGGAGGAGCTCGGCTGCCCCCTCGATGCTTCGCGCCCGGCGGAAGCCTCGGACGACGCGACCCTCGCCGCGATCGCGTACGCGCCAGCCGACTACGAGTCTGGTCCGAACCGAACGTTGGCCGCAGCGCTTTTCGCGATTCGGAGCGCGATGGAAAGCGGGGACGCAGCGAGCGCCCGGGAGCGGTGGGAAGCGCTCGACCCCGAGCTCGCAGGACTTGGGCTGGCCCTCTTGCGGGGGCTGACGAGTGACGCGGCTCGCGCAAGTTTTGGGTGGCTCGCCGACGCGATCCTGAAGGAGCCGATGAAGCCTCGCGGTTCGAAGGCGTCGGTCGTGACCTTTGCGGAGGAAGTCGTGCGGCGCGTCGCGGAGGAGACGAGCGACGACGCGCGCTTCCTCGCGTGCCTCGACCGTCTTGATGCCATCGAGGGCGAAGCGGAAGCGCGGAGTGCGCACGCCTACACCTCGGGGGTGGAAAGGCTCGCGGCGATGACCTTTCGCGACCAGGTGGCGCGCTCCTTCGAGTGCTTTCGGCGGCTCATTGCCCGCGACGAGCCGGCTTGGAATCACGTCAATCTCGCGATCGGCACGCTTCTGAGCGCGCGTTCCGGCGTGATCGATCTCGACGGTGACGCGGGCGAGGTCGCTCGCCTTGCAAAGGCGCGACTGCCGGCGCTTGGCGTCGAGGCGCAGGCAGCCATCGAGTACAACCTCGCCTGTCTCTACGCACGCGCTGGCGATGACGACGCGGCGCTCGCTCATCTTGAACGCTGCCCGCATCCACGTTCCCAGAATCCTCACCCAGAGCAGGACACCGACCTTGCGTCGCTTTGGAGCAACCCGCGCTTCGCGCTGTTGATCGATCGCGAGGAAGACGAAGAGGAGGAAGATCTCGACGACGATGACGACGAGGACAAGGACACGGACAAGGAACCCTGGGTGCCGCCGCCGGACCGCGCGATCGATCGGCTGACGATCGCCTTTTCCGAAGAGGGCGACGCGCGTGCGCTCTCGAGCCGCATGGGTGGACTGCCGCAGGCCCCAAGCGCGGACGCTCCCTGGCCGAGCACCGACCATCGCCCAATGGATTTTGTTTTTCAGGTGGTCGGCAAAGCCGCCGGGGGAGCGATCGACATGGGCGATATCCACGTGCTGCAGGCGTTCGCGGACATGGAAGGGGACTACTACGAAGCGAACCAGGTCGTGATCCATCGAACGGCATGTCCCGCTGTGATGGAGCCTCCGACGGGAGTCGATGTCGCCGAGGTGCAAACGATGTCTCTCGTCGCAGGCCACGACGACCGGGTCTTGATCGACGTCGAGTGGCCGGACGAAGATCACCCGCTTCACGCCGACCACCAGGCGGCCTGGTCGCACGCCTGGACCGACAAAGTCTGGGGCGTGCCGATCGGCGGCAACCTCGACCCTGACATTCGCGACAGCCAGGGCCGGCAGATGCGATGTCTACTTCAGCTGGTCAGCCACGACGACTGGTTCCTCTGGTACGTCTTCGTCAGCGTGGACTTCCGCGAAGCCGTCCTCGAGATCGTCCGCGGCTGATCTTTTGGAGGCGAGCGCTACTCGTCGACGATCTCGCCGAGGCCGCCCTGCTTGGCCTCGTATGCCTTCGCGCAGGCCTCGCAGGAGAGCACTTCCTTGGCGATTTCGTATCCGGCGCCGCCCGGGTCGTCGAAGTGTTTGGCCCTGCGCCCAACCCGCTGGGTGTGCGCCTTTGGTCGACTGGGGTATTCGGCTGCGCGCACCTTGATCGGCACCTTGAAGGCGCGGGTCCGAGGCGGGAGGACGTCGGGGCAAAGGCCGGCCAACTCGGGAACGTGCTCACAAAGCTCACAACGGAACATCCACCGACCCTACTGGGGAGAGGATACATACGCAACACGATTGCATTTGTAGCGCGCCGCTCTCACGTCACTGGGAATGATCGCGAACTGAGACTCAGGACGCGCGGCTTGGCAGCTGCAGCGGCGGCTCGAGGCACGCGAGCTCGTACACCGCTTCGTGCATGGTGAGCGAGTCCTGCACCCAGGAGCGACTGGGACGCGGCTTCTCGTGCCGCGCTGCGTACTCGTCGACAAGGTAGAGCAGCGCGAGAAGTCGCTCGAAGTCATGGCACTCCTCGAGATGGCGAATCGCAGGGTGATCGTTTTCGGGGAACGCCCCCTTCTCGAGCTGTGCGAGCAGTTCGTCGATCCCGTCCGCGTCGGCACAGAGTCGGGCGATCCCTTTGCTCAGGACACGCATCCGCGTGTCGAAGTCGAGGTCGAGCAACGCGCGTCCGAGATCCCAGCGGAAGCGACGCGCATGCCCCCGCACGTGTTTCGGTCGAGCGACCTGCGGGAAGCGTCGAACGAGGGCCGCGGCCGTGTCTTCGTCCATCGGCAGAAGGACGGAGAGGAGGGTTTCGGGTTCGTCTTCGTCCTCGCGGAGGGGGAGGGACCACGCGCGGTCGACGATCGCGCGCTCGAGTCGCGGGCCGACCTGATCGAAGGGGATTGTTTCGCGCTCGAACCCTACAGCGGTGCCGGACGGGCAGCCGACGTCCTCGCTCTGCACCATCACCGTGTCGCGCCGATCACCGACGGCGACCGGGCGCACCAGGCCAAACTCCTTGCCGCGCATCTCGAGGCGCGCTTCCAGCGAGTCGTAGCTCGAGAAGAACGACAGGTGGTCCATGATTCCGCGGAGCACGTCGTTCTCGCTCATCGCCGTATGCGCCGACTCGTTCGTGAGGGCCTTGGCGACACGCGCGTCGGCGTCGGACGGCGAGAGGATCGGGCCTTCGGCAGCGACGACCACGAGCCCCGTGACGAGCGCTCGCGTGGCTTCGTGATCCGGAAACCCGAGTTCCTCGCCGGGCTGGAGTCCCGTCTCACCGGAGCGACGTTCCGCTTCCAGAACGGAAAGCTCGTTCGGTTGCGTGGGTGATGCCGTGACCGTGTAGTAGCGCAGCGCGCCGAAGTTGCTTGGGGCGTCGACCTCCACGCCGTCGAGGTTTAGCGCTTGGAGAAGGCGTTCGCAGAGGGTCGTCGCCGCCGCGCTCTCTTCTGCGCTCCACTCGCCATCCACAACCGGATGCTCCGGAAGGTCCGCTACCGCGAAGGATGCAGCGGGGCGCCAGGCTTCTTCTTCTTCGCGAAGCACAAGGAACTCGGTCTCACCGAGGGCGATCGAGTAGCGCCCGACCGATGTGAGCGCAGCAATGCTGGCGAGGAGCGGCAGTCGGTCGCTGAGCCGGCGAAGGTATCGACGCGCAAAGGAACGCTCGGCCTCTGTGCACTCGACGTTCGCCAGCGCGGTCCGCCATCCGAGGAGGTTGCCCTGAGCCTTGGTTCGCACCGCGGGAGGCTAGCGTTTTCGCCATGAAATGAGCACGTCCCTCGACAAGAAATCTTAGCTATGCTAAAAAATAAACGCGGGACGTTCCCGACTCGAACTCTCCTCGGTCGGCGCTGCAGTCGACGTGAGGCTGGCTCGGCGACGGCTTGTTTCTGCGGTGCCAAGGAGGTCGCGATGAGCGGTCGATCAAGTCGCGTCCGCGAAGGATGGATGGTCGTCCTCCTGTCGGTCGCCGGATGTGTGGGCGAGATCGGGTCCGTCCCAAGCCGTGACGTTGGTATCGACGCATCGGACGGACCTGACAGCGCTCGCGACGAGTCGTGCGACGTGCACCGCGTGTTCGCCGCGAACGGATGTACCCGGTGTCATGACTCGACGCCGTCCGAAGGAGCGCAGCTTGATCTGCTGTCTCCGGGACTGGCCGAACGTCTCCGGAACCGGCCGTCGATGCGTCCCAACTGCGGTGTGCTGGTTCACAACACCCAGGTCGACGAGTCGTTGCTCCTCCGCCTCATCGCCCCGGAGACGTTTCCTGTCCCCCCGGAGTGTGACGCTCCGCGAATGCCGCCGGGGCGAGGGGCTTCGGTAAGCGCGGAAGACGTTCGCTGCGTCGAGTCGTGGATCCACACGGTGACGGATGGTGTGGAACCTCCCCCGGTGATCGATCCGGCGCCCTTTGAGCCCGCTCCCGTGGAGACCGTGGTCAGCAAGGTGAAGTACCTGCTGCATGGCGGAGCGGTTACCGATTCCGAGCTCTCCGCGGTCACGGGGCCGGAAGGGGAGCTCGACGTCGAGGCGCTGCGTTCGCTCATCGACACGTGGATGTGGCGTGACGGGGCTCTTACACCTGCCTTCGACACGAAGCTGGAGTTGTTCTTTCGACTCGCGCTGCAGCAGGACGGAGTCGATTCCAATCGCCTGCGCATGATCGTACGAACCCAGCTGGGACTCACCGTGAGTGGCGCCGAGTCGGGCGTCGACGGGCAGGTATTCGCGAACTCGATGCCCGAGATGTTTCTGCGCACCGCGCGGGGACTGGCATACGAGCATGACCTGCGGGAGCTTGTGACCACGCGGCGGTGGCATGTGACAACGGCGCTGCTCACGGCGTTGGTCCATGCCGATGACAGCACGCTCAGACTTCGCGATGCTGGCCGCTTCGCAGCGTTTGCGCACCTTGAAGAGCGTGACTACGCCGACTGGCGGCCTGTCAACCTCGCGCAGGCCTCGGAGAGCGAGCCGCCGTCGTTCGAGTACACGAACTCGGCCGCGCTTGCGGAAGGCCTCCGCGCCATCGGACCGGAGGGCACGCTGCGCTTACGGGTACCGAGAGTCGGGTTCTTCAACACATTCAGCTTCTTCGATCGGTGGGACACGAACGCTGACAATCAGTTTCGAGTCACCACGAGCCAGACGTTGATCGTTGCGCTCGACTCGATCTTCGAGCCTGGCGACGCGACGGTCCCTGCCAGCCTCGATGGCTTGAACGCGGAGCACGCCGAGGAGGCGGCTTGTTTTGCATGCCACAGTCTGCTCGATCCGATGCGCGAGGTGTTTCCTCGGTACTACACGTACGGCTATCGACCAGCGCGCGAAGTTCGAACCGCAAACACCACCTTCGCGTTTCAGGGTCACGTGGTCCCCACCATTACGTCGATGGATGATCTCGCGATCGCCATCGCCGACCATCCGCGGTTCGCCGCGGCGTGGGTGCAGAAGCTTTGCATGTGGGCCAACTCGCAGCGATGCGATGAAACGTCGCCCGAGTTCGAGCGCGTGACGGAGTTGTTTCGCATCGGCTACGACCCGGGTTCGCCGGACGACGATTTCCGTTTGCGGATCCTCTTTCGCGAGCTCTTCTCCTCCACGCTCGTTACGGGCGCTTCGGACGCGCCAGCGCACGAACGTGTGGAGTTCACGATCAGCGCGACTCGCTACGGGCACTTCTGCCAGGCGATGAACGCTCGCCTCCGGCAGGCCTGCGGCGATACCGGTCCATGTCTCGCGCCTGAGTATTCCTGCTTTGGCGGTCTGCCCGTCGCGCGATCGCTCGGCGAGGACGACTATCAGCGTGGGGTTCGCGACTTTACGACGCCAAGCTCAATGGATCCGATGCACGCGCTCTCCGCGCGTGAAGCGTGCCGGCGTGTCGCTCGGGATGCGGTCGGTCGAGGGCGGCTGTTTTCGCGCGATGGCGACACGGAGGCCACGATCGAGCGGATCGTGGAGACGGTCATGGGTCTGCCTTCATCTCACTCGAGGCATCGGGCAGCTGTGGAGGGCCTCCAGCGAATGTATCGAATCCTCGTGGAGAACGCGCCGTGCCCCGAAGGGGAGAACTTCATCACGGCAAACGAGGGAGTGTCCGGAGGTGCCGCGGTGTGTGGGCCGGGCCTTGGGCCATCCGACGCACTGTCCCAGGTGTTCGCCATCGCGTGCAGTGCACCGGAGGTGACGGGGATCGGACTGTGAGGACGATTGATGAAGCGACTTGATCGACGTGAGTGGGTGCGCCTTGCGCTCGCAGGTTCTGGCGGGATCACCCTCGCCGCGCTTGCGTCGGGCTTGCCTCGTGATTTTCTCGAAACCGGGCGCGTTGCCCATGCGCAGGAAGGTCCCGAGCCGACCTTCTTCGTGTTCGCGTTCTCCCCTCAGGGCGACCCGCTCAACGCGAACTGCCCGGGAAGCTATCCGAACCCAAGCGACGAGAGCGACATTGCGCGAAACGTCGAACACCCCACCACCGCCGAGCTTGGGCGCCAACCGCTCGGCACGATCGACGGCCAACCGTACTTCGCCGCGGACCTCGAGTCGGGCACGGCCTGTCGAATCGGCGGAGACGAAACGTGGGCCGCGCGACCCTGGGCGGATCTTCCCGCGGCCCTCCGGAACCGGATGTCGATCATCCGTCATCGAACCCTCACCAACGCGCATGCCGAGATGAACAGCGTGCTCGACTTTCACTCCGCGATTAAGGGGCCAGGACGAGTTGGCGTTGAGACCTTCCCGTCGTTGATCGCGCAGGAGACCCATTCACGCCTTGGAACGGTGCTTGAAGGCCCGGTCTCACTCGCCGGCTCCTTCAGCTACCGCGGCGTGCCCGTACGGCGGCAGACGCCCGACACGCTGGAGGGGCTTTTTGCGGGTGCGGGCCGGTGGGCGGGTTTCAGTGATTCGGACTTCGCGCTCGCGCGGGACGCGGTGCTCGACGCCGTCTACCGCGACTCGCGCATGTCGGGAACCCCTGCGCAGCGGCGCTTTATCGACAACCACGCCAGAAGCCGTCGAGACGCGCGCGACCTATCGTCCACGCTCGGCGCCTCGCTGGCGCCAATCGGGTCATCGGACAACAACAACGAGAAGCGGGCCATCGCTGTCGCCGCGCTCTTCAAGCATCGGGTGACGCCCGTGGTGGCGATTCGATTGCCGTTTGGCGGTGACAACCATGCGGACTCGAACCTCGAAACAGAGGCTCTCGAAACGATTCAAGGCGTCGACGGGATTCACCGTCTTTGGCAGGAGTTGACGGTGCAGGGTCTCGAGGACCAGGTGACGTTCGCGATTCTCAACTGCTTCGGACGCACGCTTAATCGCACCGGCGGAGGAGGGCGTAGCCATCACGGAAACGACCACGTCATGGTGACGTTTGGTCCGAGGGTCGAACCCGGCCTTGTGGGTAGTCTGGTCGCCGATGATCGAGGGCGTCTCGAGGCAGGTCCCATCGCAGACATTCCCATGGATGAGAGTCTCGCCTCCGTGGGCAAGACGGTCGCCAAGGCATGCGGCGTTCCCGACGAGGTCATCGACGAGCGAATCGTCGGCGGGCGTGTGATCGCCTGAAGAAAGCGCCACTAGGCGGCCACCAAGATCGGTTGCAGATTATCTGGCTTTAGCTAAGCTAAAAATATGGCCGAAGCCGTGCAAGACCCGGTCTTCGAAGCCAGCGTGGTGATCGTGGGGGCGGGTTACGCTGGAGTCTCCGCACTTCACGCCTCCCTTCACTATCTCGAGCCCGGCGAGCGTGTGGTCGTCGCCGATCTGCGACGGGACTGGGGAGGCAACTGGCGAGACCAGTACGACTTCGTTCGGCTGCACCAGCCGCATCCGATGTTCACTGCGTACGATCAGGAGTGGGCCCTCGAAGCCGAACGGTCCCATCTGGCAAGCCGAAGTGAGGTGATCGCGCATCTGAGCGACTTGGGAGAGCGGGCCCGAGCGTGCGCCAAGGTCGAAACGCTCTTTGGCTATCGCTACGTGTCGCATGCGGACGCGGACGGCGGACTCGACGTTGTTTTTGAGTCGGCGGACTGCCAGCGCCGCGTCGTACGCGCGAAGCGGCTCATCAAGGCAACCGGTTTCGATATCCGTAAGAAGGAAGCGCTCGTCCTCGCCGCTCGTGGCGTCGAGTCGATTCCTCCCGCGGGACTCTCGGCGAGCGTGCGCGAAGGTCGAGCGCATTATTGCGTCGTCGGGAGCGGCAAGACGGCGATGGACGCGATTGCCTTCCTCGCGCGCGAGGCGCCCGGTCAGCGCGTCACCCTCGTGTCCGGTGGGGGCATCGCCTTCTTGCCGCGCGAGGACGTGGCGCCGTCGGATGCTCGTACGCGGTACTTCGGGGGACGGACCGTCGTCGACGTATGCATGGATCATGCACTCCAGTGGGATGGAACCAACCATCTGGAACTCCTTCGTGAGGGAGTGCGTCGAGGCACGTTCGTCTCGCCGGTTCCCGAGCCCTACGCGTGCCTCTTTGGACTGCTGGGTCAGGGTGAGCTCGATACGGTGCAAACCACCATTTCGCGGCTCATCAAGGGGCGAATGGCGGACGTGGAAGAACAGAACGGCGGCGCAGCGCTTCGCATGCAGGACGGCCGCCGCATCCCGCTGGAGCGCGCGCGAGGCGAACGCCTGGTCGTGGTGGGCTGCACCGAGAACCTCCACGTACCGACGCCCGAGCCGATCCTGCAAAACGGCGGTCGCGTGCTCGCCCCGCAGACAGTGCTCTTTTTTTCGGGACCAACCGCGACCGCGTTAACCCATGCCTGGTACCGCGGGGGCCTGCGAAACATCGTGCAGGACCTGCGGGTCACGACGCCGCGGAGCATGGACCCGCAGGATAAGCCGCTCGCGTTCTTCGCGGGCTCCCTGGCTTTCCTCAGCAATCTGCAGCACGTCATCGACGTGCTTCCTGCGTCCTTCTTCCAGCGCGACAAGTCGAACTTTCAGACGTGGTTCCCCCCCCACAGGCAACTCCTTACGGCGGGTCGACTTCGGCGCCATCGCCGAACCATCGAGGCGCGGTGCCGGGCTCTTCTTGGCGACGCGAACCTGTACCCGCGGAGCGCGGACGGCGCTCGGAGTTCAGCGCACGGTGCCGAGGTGCGTTTTCGAACGATCGAGGCCAACGGGCTCAGGTTCCGTGCTCGCACCACGCACCTTGGCGACAGGACGGAAAGGGATGGAGTGATTCTGCTCCATGGGTTTCCGCAGACGTCGATTTCTTGGGAGTCGCTGATGGCGGTGACAGCACGAAATGGGATTCCGTGCATCGCCTTTGATCAGCGGGGCTACAGTCCCGGCGCGCGGCTGGCGCCCATGGACGCCTACAGTTTGAGCAACCTCGTCTCCGACGTGTTCGCGGTGGCCGATGCCGCCGGGTTCGAACGCTTTCATTTGGTGGGCCAAGACTGGGGTGGGATCGTGGCCTGGCAGGCCGCGGTCGAACGTCCCTCGCGCCTGCTAAGTCTTGTGTCGTTGGGTTCGCCTCACCCGGCTACGCTGCGCATGGCGCTTAGCTCGGACGGCGCGCGGCCGTGGAGTGACGTGCTTCTCCGATTGACTCGCCGTGGTCGCGTCGTGGAGCGTATCGTCGATGCGCTGGGGCGTGCGGCGATGCGCGGGGCGTACGACGGACTGCCGCGTCATCACGTGGAGGAGTACGTCCGTGTGCTGTCTGAACCGGGTGCCTTGTCCGCCGCGCTTAACTGGTATCGCGCGTTTCCGTTCCGTGATGCGATGCGGTCGGCTTCGGTGCGTGTGCCGGTGCTCTATTTCTCGGGCCAGCAAGACTTCGCGGTGCTCAGGGGCGCGGCGGATCTTCAGCGGGTGTACGTTGAGGCGAACTACCAGCGTGTCGACTTGGACGTGGGGCACTGGTTGCTTGCGTCCGAGCCGGAAACGGTGGTGCGTGAGGTGCTGGCTCACTGGGAGCGGTTCGGTTCGAAATGCGTTCCGCGGTGACGTGTGTTCGGCGCCGCGGCGCGGTTTCGAGCGTGCGCTTTGCCGCTAGCAGTCTTCTTCGTGGGAGGTTTTACCAAAACCTCCCCCCGAGGGAGTGAATCCTCGGGTCCCCCCTCCGAGTCCGACCGCTCCGCGTTCGCGCCTCGCTTCGCTCGCCGGAAGCCTTCTTAGCAGTCTTCGTAGAGCACGGTGAGCCGCGCCACGAGCTCACTTCGCAACGGCTCCTTGGCGTCCAGGAGCAGGCCAGCGTATCCATATCGCAGCGACCAACGGTGATATTCGTCGAGGGAGATGAGCCCGATGGACCAGTCTCGAAGCGCGCCTCGAACGCCTTGAAAGATGTGCATGCCGAGGGCCGTTGGGGAAAAGCGCCCTTCGAGGAACCCGGCTTCCGACATCGCTTGGCAGCACTGCGTGGGGAGCGCCGCCCCGCGCCGGACGAACACCGAGGTTGGAGACCAGAAGAGTTCCTGATTGTCCGCAAAGGCAACCGCCACGAACGCGCTTCGGTAGAAGTCGGGGTCCTCCGCGAAGAGATCTGCGGATACGGCAACGCGCGAATCGATGAAGGGAAAAGGATCGGATGGATCGAAGTTCGCTGCGGTGAGGGTCCGCTCTTCGATGACGCTCATCGTTTGGGCGACAAGCTCGAAGAGAATTCGCTCTTTGTTGCCGATGAGGTTGTACAGCGTCGGCTGGGTGACCGCGGCTTCCTTCGCCAGGGCACGGACGTTGAACGCCCGATAGCCGCCTCTTGCGAGCATCCGTCGTGCGGCCTCAAGAATTCTCAGCCGCCGGCGCTGTTTGTTCTGTTCTCGAACCGACATGAACCTCTCTTCTGCCTGACAGTAGCCGTCTTCTCGGGAGCTAGCAGGTTCGGCAGAGCGTCAGGCGTCAAGATCCAGTGTTCTTGTACGCTGGATGCCGGAAATTCGCTCCCGTGGCCTAACTCGACGACGAGTGTGTCTCGGCGCGCTTTCGCAAGGTCGCCAGCTCGTCGCGCACCACCGGCGCGAGGATCATCAGCCCCAGGACGTTGGGCACGCAGAGCACGAAGACCATCGCGTCGCTGAACTGCAGTACTGACTCGAGCTGAATCGCGGCGCCGATGGCGATGAAGATGCAAAAGATGACGCAATAGATGCGGCTGGTGTTTGCGCCTTCGCCGAAGAGATACGCCCAGCCCTTCATGCCGTAGTAGGCCCACGAGATCATCGTCGAGACCGCGAAGAGCACGGCGATGAACGCGAGGGGAATGGGGAACCAGGACACGGTCCGTCCAAACGCGTCCGAGGTCATCGCAATTCCTTCGGCGCCGGACTCCATGAAGCCGGGCCAGGTCACGCTCGCGACGCCGATGGTGAGCGCCGAGAGGGTGCAGATGATGACGGTGTCGAGAAAGGGCCCAAAGAGCGCGACGAGACCTTCGGTCGCAGGTAGGTTTGTGCGAACCGCCGCGTGCGCGATGGACGCGGAGCCGATGCCCGCTTCATTCGAAAAGACCGCGCGCTGCATGCCGACGACCGCCGCGCCCATGACGCCGCCCGCGACGCCGGCTCCGGTGAATGCGCCGTCGAGGATCGCACCGATCGCGGAGGGAATTGCGCTGAAGTGCAGGGCGAGCACCGTGAGTGCGCCGCCGATGTAGAGCACGGCCATGAGCGGTACGAGGCGCGCGGTCACCGAGGCGATCGACTGAATGCCGCCGAGGATGACTGCGCCGACCAAGAGCGCGAGGGCGACGCCGACCGCCCATCCCATGCCACCGAGAACGCCGTCCGCGCCGCCGGTGATCGCGCGCAGCTGAATGAAGGCCTGGTTCGACTGGAACATGTTTCCGATCCCGAGGCAGCCGATGACGATGCCGCCCGCGTAGAAGGCGCCGAGCGCGCGGCCGAGTTTCGTCATGCCGCGTTCGGCGAGGCCTTGGCGTAGATAGAACATCGGGCCGCCGGAGACCGAGCCGTTGTCGTTGACGCGGCGATAGCGCACCCCGAGGGTGCACTCGATGAACTTCGTGGCCATGCCGAGGAGACCCGCGACGATCATCCAGAAGGTTGCGCCCGCACCGCCGACGCTGATCGCGACCGCGACCCCGCCGATGTTGCCGATGCCAACCGTGCCGGAGAGGGCGGTCGTGAGCGCTTGAAAGTGGCTGATCTCGCCGACAGCGTCCTTTTCGTCGAACTCGCCTTTCAGGATGCGAATCGCGAGGGGAATGCCGCGCAGGTTGATGCCCCGAAAGTAGACTGTGAAGAATACGGCGCCGGCCATGAGCCAGAGGACGACCAGCGGAACATCGACGCCGAAGATCTGAATCTTGAAGAAGACGAAGTCCGCAAACGCCGCGCTTGCAGGACTAAGAGCTGCGTTGATTTGCTCGTCGATCGACGGGTCTGCCAAACCGTTCCTTTCGTCGGTAAACGCCGGGCGTTTCGAATGGCGCTAACGAGCGCGCTCCGAAGTGCTCGCTCGGTGGTCGTGACGACTTCGCGGCCACGCTACCAGCTGCGCCGAGGAAATGCGCCCCCGACGGTAACGTAGTCGAAAGCTGCGCTACACTTCAGCCATGTGCACTCGCCGCATGCCGACGCAGGAAGAGCTGGCTTCGATGATGGCGGAGCTCGACGCGACGTACGAACGCGAGCGACCGAGTGCCGCGCCGGCGACCGAGACTGCGCCAGTGAAGCGCGACGAGGATCAGCGCGAGGCCGCGTAGCGTCGAGCATCTTCACGCGAGGAAGCCCGTGCTGCGCAGCGCGTAGGTTGCAGCGATGAGTTTTGAACGTGTGCTCTCGGCGCGGACGTCGAGCGAACTGACGAGCGCGCTTGCCGCGCTACACGCGAGGTCGGTCGGCGCGATCGAAAAGCCGTACGTCCTGGGAGCGCCCTACTCGGATGGAACCCCCCGGCCGGAAAAGGGCGGCTTGCGGTGCGAGCGCTTGTTCGGGCCAGTGCGCGACTTTCGATGTTCCTGCGCCAAGTATCAGGGTGAATCACACGCGGGTGTTCGCTGTGAAAAATGCAGCGTGGAAGTGATCTCCAGCGAGGCACGACAAGAGCGCTGGGCCCACATTCGTTTGTCGGTGCCGGTGATGTTTCCGCGACAGGCGGCGTGGATCGCTTCGCTCCTTGGCGTCGACGCGGACGATGTGCTCGCGGTTGCACGCTGCGACGCGTGGCTTGAAGCGGAGGGGGCGGGCGTTCGGGTGGTGCGACCGAAAGCCGGGCCGTTCTACAAGGTGGACGCAGAGGTCGGCGAACATCTCGAGCACACGGGCGCGGGTGGCGTTGCAGCGCATCTCGTTCGCCTCGGTCATTGCGACACGCTGATTCGCCATGTGCCGGTTGCACCTCCCGCACTGCGACCCTTGTCGTCGCAGGGTCTGCCTCGGGCCTTTGACCTCGCGCTTGCGTCGCTGATGGCGTTGAGTGAGCGCGTCGATCGCTTGGATGAGCTCATGGCGCCCGAGGCGATCCTCGTCGCGGAGATTCGCGGGCATCAGCGTGCCTGGGAAGAGCTTGTGGCGATCGCTTCGGACAATCCAGAGGCGCGTCCTCGCTTTGACGTTCGGGTGGCGCCCCCGATCGACGACGCGCTCTATGAACACTCGTCGCAGCTCTACTGGACGGGGCCTTCGGTGATTCGCGTGTTCGCAAACGGAACGCACGTCGCGTTTTCGCCCTTGGGTGAGGTGTTCAATACCTGTGCTGCGTCGATGCGTCCGCCGGGGAAGTTTCGACGAGCGAGCGACGACCAGCGCTACGTCGTGTTTCAGAACATTGCGTTTTACGACGCCGACGACGCGAACGAGGGTTTGGAGACGCTCTCGATCCTCGACACCGCGACAGGAGCTTGGCTCTCGCAGCTCCCAGACCCAACGTCCGTTTGGTGGACGGTTCGAGAGATCGAAGGCTGGCTGCGTTTTGCATCCCACCAGGCGACCGGTCCCCGGGTGCGCGACGACGAGTTCGAGGTCGTGTCCGGCTGCGGACGCTTTGTGTGGATCGGCGAGAGTGTGTATGCGCTCGGCACCGCAGACTTTACCGAGGCGGTGTCGTTTGCGTTCGATCCCGAGGAGCCGGAGGGTGCACCGGTGATCGGTGAGGGACCCAGCGCACACGTCGAAGGCGACGCGTTCTACGAACTCATCGAGGCATTCGAGGGCGACGCGAGAACGCTCGGGAACGCCTCGCTGCGACTCGACGGTCCGTTTCTCGTAGACGCGAGCGGCACGCGCGCCGTGGTTCGCGGCTACGAGTTGGCGGCGTTTTCCCCTGACGGAGCTTCGCTCGCGCTCTGGACGAAGGGCGAGCTTTCCATCGTCGACCTCGAAACGCTTCACACCCGTCGCGTGGAGATGAGCGACGTCCGCGCGGCGCTCTCCCTCTGATCGGGGGAGGGCCGCGACACGCTCCGCTTTGGGGACGTCGACTCCTTCGTGGTCGAGCTCGACATCGCGGTCGACGAAGATGGCGGAACGATCACGGCGAGTGACGTCGAAGCGCTCGATCTCGAGTTGATCGAAGCGTTCGCCGAAAAGCTCGGCGCTCGCTACCGGAGCTAGGTTGCGCTGGCGAGCCGATCGAGAACGGGAAAGAGTTCGCTCGGTTCAGGGCGCCGCGTGTAGTCGGGATTCACTTCGGCGTACGCGATCGTCCCGTCCTTCGCGATGACGTAGCGCGCGGGCATCGGTAGGTTCCATTCGCCGTCGCCGTGGATCGTCGGAAGCACGACGCCGAACCCCTGGAAGAACTCCTTCACGTAGGGCTGGAGCGCCCATCGAAGACCAAACGCCTCCGCGAGTGCACCGCCCTGATCGGTGAGGATGGGAAAGCTCAGCTTGTTGACGCGTCGCGAGCGCTGGCTGTCCGTGGCGCCCTGCATCGAGACCGCGACGAGCGTTGCGCCGCGCTGCCGGATCTCATCGGCGACTTCCTCGAGCGCTTTGAGGTCGAGGTTGCAGTAGGGACACCACACGCCTCGATAGAACGTGAGCACGACGGGTCCCTTGGCGAGGAGGTCTTTCAGAACCACATCGTTGCCTTCGGAATCGGTCAGCGTGAAGTCGGGGGCGACGTCGCCGGTCTTCTTCGCCCGGTCGGCCTGACCGCTGTCGATCAGATCTTGGGTCGAGCGATGGAAGGCTTCCACCGCTGCGCGGGGTGCCTTGTTGGCTTCGAAGTCTGCTTTGAATGCGTCGAGTTTTTCTTGGAGTGTCATGCCCCGAACCTAAGGAGCCGGCATGGTTCTGAAAAGAAACGACTTTCTGCCACTGTGGTACATTTATGAACCATGGAAGGTCGCCTCGAGTGGGACTGGGACCACGTACGAATCTTTCTCGCGGTGATGCGTGCGAGCAGTCTTCGTCAGGCCGCGGACAAGCTCGGCGTTAGCCATCCAACCATCGCGCGCCGCCTGGAGGCGTTTGAAACGCAGCTTGGCCTTCAGCTTTTTGATCGGCGCTCCGACGGTCTGCACGCAACACCCCAAGCGGTGAAGCTGGTGCCGCTCGCGGAGGAGGTTGAAAGGTCAATGAACGCGCTGGGGCGCGGCGCGCTCGACGCCGATGAAGAGCTGCGCGGTTCGGTGCGCGTGACGGCGCCTCGGCTGCTGTTGACCGATTTGCTGATGCCGGAGCTCGCGGCGTTTCGAGAGCGCTGGCCGCAGCTCGATCTCCACGTCGACGCCGACTCGAACCTCGCCGATCTTGCGAGCCGCGAGGCGGACGTTGCGATTCGGGGGGTGGTTCACGGCAAGTTGCCGGACGAGCGTCTCACCGGGCGACTCGCTGCGACGTCGCATCACGCGGTCTACGGGACCGGCAACGAGTGGATTGGCTGGTACGGCGACAAGCGGGATCGCGCGTGGATTCGCGACACCCCGTTTCCGGATCTGCCGGTGCGCGGGTGTTTCAACGACCCCGCATTGCAGCGCGCAGCGTGCGTGGCCGGCATGGGGCTCACGCTCCTGCCCTGCCACTATGCCGACGCGCACCTATCGCGTCGTACGAAGCCGAAACCTGCTTTTGATCTTTGGGTCTTGGTGCATCCCGATCTGAAACGGAGCCCGCGCCTGCGCGTGTTTCGAGACGAAATGGTGGCGGCGCTGAAGCGGTTGCAGCCGCGACTCGCGGGGAAGCCAGCGAAGAAGACGGCCAAGAAGCGAAAACGCCGAAGCTAGGGGTCTTGAGCGGTCCTCGAACGCCTGTTGGCAGCACCGGAGCCTCGGAGGGGGTCGGGTGTTCGTTCTACGCTGAGTGCACCCAAGGGTGTGGTGTGCTTCCGTGTTCAACCATCGATGGGGAGGATTGAGATGCGCCTTTTGGCTCTTGTTCTTTGTCTCGGCAGCGTTGGCTGTGAGGAGGAAGAAGTTCTGCCCGGCAGCACGTGTGCGAGCTACGGGGTTGAATGCGTGTGTCCCGATGGACGCACTGCATGCGCGCCGTACTCGAACAACAACATTTGCCCCTGCGGCGACGACTCGTACTCGGTGTTGGAGGGCGGACCGGTACCGCCTCCATCCGTGGATACGATGGGCACGACCGCTACGGACACGAACGCAACCGGTTCGGAAGGTACGGATACGGCATCGGGGATTTGTGCGAGCGGGGGTCCAACCTTAGAGGCCGTTTCACTGCCGGCATCCTTTGCGGTTCGCCGCGAGCATGAGCGTGTGGGCACCGTCGCTCTCGACGCCGCAGGTCATGTGACGTTTGAGTCTCACGGCGAGATGACCGATGTGAGCGCCGAGCTTCAATCCCTCGTCGAAGAAATCGAGGAAGACGGGTACGTCGGCTTCACGTTTTCTGCACGGGCGCCGGGGCGCCGAGCAAGGTGCGGAAGACAGGTCGATCGCGATCACCCGACCTTTGCAGACGCCGTTCGCCACAAGCTTCGGAGCAGCAACTTCACACTCGCGGAGTAGTTTCGCGCCTGCCTCGGCGGGATCGCGTGGTTCCTCCTTTGCGGAGCAGTGCTCGGGTGTTTCGTCGGTGCTGGCGTATGGTGCGCCCATGTTTCGTTCGGTTGACCCCGCCGACATCGAGCCGCTCCTCAAGTCGTACCCGTATGCGGTGTGGCCCGAGGTCGCGCGTCTTCAGCGAGACTCCGAGAGCGAGCTTTCGCGGGACGAAGCGCTCACGCGCGCGACACCGTCCCGTTTGAAGATGATGAGTTGGAAGTGGCGCGGGACGGAAGCGCCTGATGCTTTTTCGTCCAGCGTTGGGGTGTACGTCAGCGAAACGTGGTCGTCCGCGATCGCGAAGGCGCCGTATTGGAATCGCGTCACCCACCTGAAGGTCACGGAGCGCTCGCTCAAGCTCTTGGCGGACGTCGACCTCTCTCGGATTCGCTCCCTCAGCATTCGCGACGTCGAAAAGAAGCCCCCCAAGCTTCCGCCGCTTCGGCTTCCGAACCTTCGCGAGATTCACTGCAACGGCGCGCTCCGATCGCTCGAGCGAATGCTCGATGAGTTTGCGGTGGAGGATCAACTCGAGACGCTGGCGCTCCTCGGGGGCTTTCACAAAGCGAATACGTTTGCGTTTGATCCCGCCCGACTTCCCTCGCTGCGGCACTTCGAATTCGAAACCATGTCGACGGCAAAACGGCTCCGGCCGTTGCTGGAGACCGCGTCCTTCGAGCGGTTGGATTCCCTCAACCTGAACGGCAACAAGCTCGACTCGAAGATCTCCAGGCTCGCAGCACTAAGGCCCGGTGTCGAGGGGCTCGATACGTTGCGGATCGGGGGAGCCGACATGAAGTCGACGGCGGTTCGGTGTTGGGCCAAGTGCCGATTTGAGCGTCTTCGAACCCTCGACGTGTCCGTCTACGCAACCGGAGTCAACCCAGAGGTTGCGAGTGACGCGCTCGAGGCGCTCACGACGGCACGCTCGGACAACCCGTTGCAGAACTTGATCGTTCGCTTGCCCTGGCGGGTGGAGGCGGCTCGCCGCTTTGTCGCAAAGCAACCCTTTCGAAAGCTGGCCCGCCTCTACGTGAGGACACTGTTGACGAGCGAGGCGCCGCACTTCCTTTCGCTGTCGGAGGTGCTCTCTTCGCCTCAGTTCGTCCGCGATCCTCAGCAGGGTCGCGAAACGAAGGTTCTCGAGTGCCTTGAGGCTCTAGAGCCCCTCCAAGAGGCCGGCGTGAAGGTCTTCGTGATCCGCTGAGACCGCCTCTAGTTCATCGGCGTCAGGCCGTGATACCAACGCGCATGGCAAACGTAGTTGGGCGGTGGAAC
>JBCDAA010000103.1:0-23497 GCA_039186435.1 Myxococcota bacterium
AAAGACTGAGCGGTACAACGACTGAGCACCGGTACAACGACTGAGCGTGAACGGTACGACGCCTGAGTCACGGACTCAGAGTAGAAAGCCCGCCACCGCGCCGGTCATGCACGCCGCCAGGGTGCCGCCGACCATCGCGCGCAAGCCGAGCTTCGCCAGGTCGCTTCGTCGCTCGGGCGCGATCGCGCTGATGCCGCCGATTTGAATTCCGATCGAGCCGAAGTTCGCAAAGCCGCAGAGCGCGTAGGTCACGATGACCACGCTGCGCCGCTGAAGTCCTTCGCCGCTCGCAAGGATGTCGCCAAGGTGCGCGTAAGCGACAAACTCGTTCAGCACGATCTTTTCGCCGAGCAAGCTGCCGACGGTCCCGCAGTCTTCGAGGGGAACGCCCATGATCGCTGCGATGGGGGCAAAGACGTAGCCGAGGATGTCCTGGAGCGACCAGGCCTCGTAGGTCGTGTCGAAGATCCCGTTGATGGCCTCGACCGGGAGGCCGATCAGAAAGTTGATCATCGCGACGAGCGCGAGAAACGCGAGGAGCATCGCCCCCACGTTCAAGGCGAGCTTGAGCCCCTCGGCGGCACCTCGGGCGGCCGCGTCGATCACGTTGATGTCGAGCTTTTCGACGGTGAGCGTCGCGCCGCCGGCGGTTTTCGATTCCTCGGTTTCCGGCTGCATCACCTTGGCGATCACCAACGCGGCGGGCGCACTCATCACCGAGGCCGCGATTAGGTGACCTGCAATGTCGGGAAAACGCTCGCGCAGCATGCCGACGTAGGCCGCGAGCACGCCCCCGGCGACGGTCGCAAAGCCCCCCACCATGATCGCGTTGAGTTCCGAGCGCGTCATCGTGCCGACGTAGGGCTTCACCACGAGCGGAGCCTCGGTCTGGCCCACGAAGATATTCGCGGCGGCGCTGAGGGTTTCCGAGCCGCTCGTTCCCATGGTTCGCCGCATGAGCCAGGCGAGACCACTCACCGCGCGCTGCATCACGCCAAGGTGGTAGAGGACCGTCATCAGCGACGAGAAAAAGAGAATCGTCGGCAGCACGTTGAGGGCAAAGCTGAACTTCAGATCGAGGTAGTCACCAAACACGAAGCGCGAGCCCTCGGCGGTGAAATCGAGGAGCGTGACGACGGCGTCGTTGAGGGCCGCAAAGATCTGTTGGCCGATGCTGGTTTTGAGGACGAACACCCCGAAGAGGAGCTGCAGTCCAATCCCCCACGCCACGATCCGCCGCGGAAAGCGGTCGCGGTGGGACGACATCAGCCACGCGACGCCAACGAGGGCGAGGACTCCGCCAAGCGAAAGAAGACGCTGCCACCAGGGGGTGGGAAGCGCCTCCATCGCTTGGAGTTGGATCTGCGCATCCTGAGCGAAGGCAGGCGAGACGACGCCGAGAAACGCGCAGGATAGAAGAGCGAAGCGCACCTTCGAAACCGAGGAACGCTAGGCGTACATCGCTTCGATTTCGTCCGCGAAGTGCTCGTTGACCATGCGGCGCTTCACCTTGAGCGTGGGCGTCAGCTCCCCATCCTCGACGGTGAAGTTGCGCGAGAGGATCGTGAACTTTTTGATCTGCTCAACGCGCGCGAACTGCTTGTTCATCTCCTGCACGTACGCCTCGATGTCGGACTTCAGCTTTGCGCTCTCGTGGAGCTTTGCCGCGTCCTCGCCGTTTTCGCCCGCCCACGCTTCGCCGGCCTCCGGATCGATGGTCACCACGGCCGAGAGGAACTTTCGGCGATCCCCGATGACGACGGCCTCGTTGATGAGCTCGTGGTTCTTGAGGGCCGCTTCGATGTTCTTCGGCGTGATGTTCTTACCGCCCGCGGTGATGATGATCTCCTTCTTGCGGCCGATGATCTTGAGAAAGCCATCCTCGAACTTGCCGAGGTCGCCGGAGTGGAGGTAGCCGTCGCTGTCGAGCGTGGCCTTCGTGGCCTCCTCGTCCTTGTAGTAGCCGAGGAAAACGTTCGGGCCCTTGACGAGGATTTCGTCGTCGTCCGCGATCTTCACTTCCACGCCCTCAATGGCGGGGCCGACCGTCCCGTAGCGGAACTGGTTCGGAAGGTTGAAGCTCGTCGGGCCGGTGTCCTCCGACTGCCCGTAGACCTCGAGGACGAGGATGTCGAGACTGGCGAAGAACTCGAGGACCTCCTTCGCGATCGGCGCAGCGCCTGAGACGCACACGCGCGCGCGTCCGAGGCCGATCGCCGGCTTGAGCTTGGAGTAGATCAGCTTGTTGGCGAGGCCGTGCTTGAAACCGAGAAAGCCACCGACCGGCTGCCCGGACTCGCGCGTCTTCATGGCCTCGAGGCCCGTCTTCATGGCCCAGCTCACAAGCTTTGCCTTGAATCCGGTCGCGTCCTTGAGCTTCCCGGCAATTCCTGCGTGAAACTTCTCCCAGATGCGCGGGACGCCAAAGAAGACCGTCGGCTGCACTTCCTTGAGGTTGTCGGGCACCTTGTCGATGGACTCCGCAAAGTAGATCGAGCCGCCGGTGGTGATCGGCACGTGCATCGAGAACATCTGCTCGGCGATGTGCGACAGCGGAAGGTAAGAAAGCGAGCAGTCCGAGGCATTGGCGCCCACGATCTGCACCGCGATATTCGCCGTCCACGCGAGGTTTTCGTGCGAGAGCATCACGCCCTTGGGCGGCCCGGTCGTTCCGGATGTGTAGATCAACGTCGCGAGCGCGTTGGGATCGAGCGCCTCGAGACGCTCCTGCAGCTTGGCTTCGTCGACGTCGTCGCCCTTCGCGAGAAACTCCTCCCACGAAAGAACCATCTCGTCGTCGATCTTCGGCGTCCCTTCCATGGTGACGACGTGCTTGAGCTTCGGATGCTCGCCTTTCTTGGCCAGGATCTTCTTCCACTGGTCCTCGTTCTCCACAAGGATCAGCGGGCACTCCGAGTGGTTCACGATGTACGCGACCTCTTCGGGTGAACACGTGGTGTAGATACCGGCAGGCGCGCCCCCAGCGGCCATGCACGCAGCGTCGACGATGCACCACTCCGGCCGGTTGAAGCCGAGGATGGTGACGGTTTGCCCCGGTTCAAAACCGAGGGCGATGAGCGCGCGCCCGGCGCGGCTCACCAGGTCCGCGTACTCTTTCCAACTTGTCGCTTTCCACACGCCGTCTTGGCGTACGTGGTAGGCGGGGGCGCTTGGTCGGGTCTGCGCTTGTTGAAAGAGTCGAGCGGGAATCGTATCGGGCATCGGCGTCTCCTCGATTTCTCAAGGGGACGCATCCTAGACGCCTCTCGACCGGATTGGAACGGGGCCGCCCGGTTTCGTCCGAAGCGACGCGCGATCTAGCTACAGGCGTTTGACGCGCAGGGCGCCCAGGCGCACGAAGAGAGGCAAAATTGCCATCCCGGACCCCCGTCGCCGGGGTCACAACACTGAAAATTCGTACCGGGGGTGGTGCTGCCGGGGGCGATCCGAAGGCACGCGGAGCCGATCGCCGGATTGGGCTGGCAGCCCCCCCAGGTGCAGGTTCCGTCGCAAACCTCGGCGCCGCAGCTGTCTCCGTTGGCGCAGGGCCGGGTGGCCCCTGGTGCGCAGGCGCCTCCGCCCGCGCAGGTCGACCACGCACTCCAGGTGTCCCAAACGCACGCGGCGCTGCACGAGCGAGTGCGGGTTTGTGAGCCCGCGTCGCAGTTGCCGCACGCCCGCGTCTCCATCTCCATTTCGCCGACGGTGCATTCCGTCGCGCCGCCGGTGCATGCGCCCCATGCGCCCCATGCGCCCCAGGCGCAGGTCGCTCCGCAGCTCCGCGTTCGAAGCTGTGTTCCATCCCCGCATCCGCCGCACGCCTGCATTTCGTTTTCGGTCGCGCCCGGCATGCACGCGCCCTCGCCGTTGCACGCGTCGCCGCCCCAGGTGCAGTCCATCTGGCAGGTTTGGCTAAGCGTTCCACACGCGCCGCAGGGGCCGCCCGAACGCGACTCGCCGGGGGAGCATTCGCCGCTGGAGCAGCCGCCCTCATCCACCCAGCGACCGCCCATGCAGATCTGGCGCTGCATGCCGCAACGCTCGCAGGGGATCATGCGAGGCGGGTCGCCCGGGGTGCAGTCACAGGTTGTCGGCGCGGTGCACTCGTCCCAGAACGCATCTGTGCAGCGCTCGACTCCCGCACCACACTCGGACGAGCAGGTTCGCTCGGCGATGCGGCCGACCGAGGGGTCACCGTCGTTGCAGTCGATGTCGGCAGGGACTCCGTCGCTGTCCGCGTCGGTTCCCGGCGTGACGCAGGCTCCGCTCTCGCATGTGGCGGGCGGCACGCACGCGGGGTCGCAGTCGACCGCCGAGTCGGGGGTGTTCCCGCTGTCTTGGGGGAAGGGTGCGGTGCCACCACTCGCGCAGGCAAAGACGATGAGAAACGGCGTTAGGCGAAGAAGACGCATGCGTAGTGCGAATGTAGCACGGTCCTTTCTTACGGCCGCGACGCCGAAAGCGACCGTCTCGCCTGTCGTGCTGCCACTGCGTGTGATATCCCTATCGTTCCGAGGAGGAGTGGCCGAGCGGTCGAAGGCGGCGGTCTTGAAAACCGCAGGTCCCGAAAGGGTCCCGGGGGTTCGAATCCCTTCTCCTCCGCCAGTAAAATCCAAGACGAATCAGCGTAGGATGAACCAGCGTGACGCCTGCCAAACCCGAAGATAGCGACGATCGACGAAGCTGCCCTCGCTGTGGGAATGAGGTCGTCGCGGAGCGCTACGACAGCGGTTCGGTGCAGACGCGGCTCTGGCGTTGCGAGTGCGGGTGGAGTCGCGCGCTCGCCGAGTCAGGCGTTGTCTCCCGCCGCGGCGTCCTCGACGAGCTCAAGCGGCGACGGGACTCGTAGACCCGCGAACGTAGACCCACGAACGTCCGGAGTGTATAGACGGGCCCAGGAGGGCTCGCATGACGGAAGCGGTCGACAAGATTCTGGCGAACTACGCAGGGGAGACCCCCGGCGTGATCGGAAACCTTCGCAAGCTTCTCGGGCACGGAGCGCTCGCGGGCACGGGACGGATGGTCATCCTGCCCGTGGACCAGGGATTCGAGCACGGTCCGGCGCGTACCTTTTCGCCGAATCCGGCGGGTTACGATCCGCGCTATCACCCGCAGCTTGCCGTGGACACGGGCTGTAGTGGTTACGCGGCGCCACTCGGCTTTCTGGAGGCCGTCGCCCACGAGTACGCAGGCCGCATTCCGCTGATCCTCAAGGTCAACAACAGCGACACCCTCGGCGGTCCGGACAGTCCGATCTCCGCGTTGACCTCGGGCGTCGACGACGCGCTGCGTCTCGGTTGCTCCGCGATCGGGTACACGATCTACCCCGGCAGCGAACACCGAAACCAGATGTACCAAGACCTGCGCGATCTAATTCGCCAGGCGCGGGCCGTGGGGTTGCCGACGATCGTGTGGTCGTACGCGCGCGGCAAGATGCCGAAGGAAGCGGAGACCTCGATCGACGTGATCTCCTACGCCGCGCAGATCGCCTGTCAGCTCGGCGCACACATCGTGAAGGTGAAACCGCCGACCGCGGTCGTCTGGCAGGAAGCCGCGAAGAAGGCGTACGAGTCGATTCCCCACGCCACTCTCGAAGAGCGGATTCGCCACGTGGTGCAGTGCTGCTTCGAAGGAAAGCGCATCGTGATCTTTTCTGGCGGGGCCTCGAAGGGGCGCGACGCGGTCCTCGACGATGTTCGGGCGATCGCAGCCGGTGGCGGAAACGGCAGCATCGTCGGCCGCAATGCGTTTCAGCGCACCCCGGAGGATGGCGCGAAGCTCCTCCGCGAGATCATGGATATCTACGCCGGAAGCTGACCAAGAGCAGCGCCAGGATGAGTCCGTCGTGGTTTGTGGCGGAGGCGCTGCAGCTCGCACAGCCCCCGCGTGATGCGTTGCGATCCTCGGGCGTTCGCGGCGCGTCCCCGTTGGGATCCACCGGGGTGACGCCCGCGCCAAACGATGCGCGGTCTTCCGACGCGTCATCGGCGACGCGCGTGCGCTGGCAGAGGTCGGTCCCGCTGCCTCCCGCGTAGACGAACCAGTGGCTTCCCTCCACGAAGGGGACGCCGCAAAGTGACTCCTCCGCCGGCGTGGTGAGCGTCACCTCTTCGGTTTGCACGCCTTTCCACGCTTGGGTCACCCGGAGGCGCGCGGTGCGAACCCCGCCGTTCACCGAGGTGGTCACGACGCGGCCTTCGAAGACGGCCTCGGCGTTGGCGAACGCTTCCTGCGGCGTCATCTCGTTGCAGGAGCAAGCAGCGGCGAGGGCGGGAAGGCCGAGGATGGCGGCGAGAGCGACAAGGCAGGTGCGCATCACCCAGCGGTACCACGCGCGAGATGAACGCGGAAACGCGACTCGCTCTTGTGCTCGGGCGTCGATACCGTGTCCGGATGGCTCGGCCGCTCACCAACGCACAAATCGCCGAGGAAGCCGCTCTTCTTCGGGACCTTCTTCGTGCAGCGCGACCGGACGCCAAGTTTGTACCGGTGCGGGACCGCTCCCTTCCCGCAGGCCCGGCGGCGTTTTGGAACGCTCTTGGATGGTCGTCCTTCATGGAGGACTGCGGGCTGATTCGACCGGACTACGACACTGGAGACGCCCGTCTCCGCGCGGTCCTATGCGGTTGGCGAAACCAAGGAATGTCGACCCTTCGACGAAGCGATCTCCCGCCGCGCGTTCGCCTGGTGGTCGAGGACGGCCAGGGCGTGGGGATGCTCGTCGCGGACGAAACGAGGGATGTCGTCGACCCGCCGCTGCTCGCCGTGCTCGCAGACCAGAGCGTCGTAAAGCGCGAAAAGGGCACCTACCTCAAGACCGTTTGCGCGCAGCTGCTGCGCGCGCTCGAACCGCGCGCGAAGGTCTGGGTGAACGCGAAGCCTCGACGCCTCATCACCGGAACGCGTTTGCTTCCTAACCTTGCGCCGCAGCTCCGTCGGACGCGGGATGGCTTTCTCGCGCACCGCACACCCGGCGGAGGCGCCGACCTGGAGGTGCCGTCGCTCGCGACGTTCTTCGCGTGGCTGCGGCGCACCGAGTTTGAGCGCGTGCAGGTCGATCAGCTGAACGTCATGGCGGCGGACTTCGACGAGACGTACGCCCGGATGCGGCGCCGGAAAACGTTGCCCACCGGTTCCAGCGAGGTGCTCGTCCTCGGTGTTTTGGACGGTTCCGAGGTGCTCCTCGGTCGCGCGGAGAACGGATACGCAACCGTGTCGAGCCCGCTGCCCAGCGAAGAGTTGTACCAAAAGGTTCACCGCCTCGAGGTTGCGCCTTCCTTCCCGCTGGCTCGCACCGTCGACGCGTTCGAGCTGCCTTACGCCAAGGCCCAACCCACGCGTCGACAGCTGGAGGCGTGCGCAACCCGGTGGCGGGACGTGCTCTCGGATCTTGGCGTTGCCGGCCGCCCCAAGGCGCTTCGCGGCAAGCGCTGGCCGGTCGCCGTGCGGGGACTGCTCAACGCGCTTCGGGTCCCGGAGCTGACAGGGGTGATCGGCCTTGAGGGGAAGGCAGCAAAACCGCACCTTTTGGCAGCGTCAAAGGCGTACCCCCCGGCGTCTCGCTGGTTGGTCCTCGCTGCGCAGGAGGGTTCGGTCGACCGTTGGCGTGTTGCGCTGGTCGATCCCGGCGCAGGCGCGGACCCACCGGTCGTTGTGCTTCAAGACCGCAAGCCGCTTTTCGTCGGAGCACCACGGGCGAGCACGTTCCTTATGCGATTCGCTGCCATGCGACTTCTGGAGCCACGCGAAGCTGAGGTCACGGCTCACCCCACGCTGATTCCGTGGGAAGGGTCGCACCCGATGGGCCGGATCGACCCCGAGTTCATGCAGCTCGCGGAGGGGGTGTATCGCTTGGGTTCTCACCTCGCGATTCGAGACGCTCACTGCTGGGTTCGTTTTCTCGACACGCTGGAGGACGAGGAGCTTCAAGCAGCGTTTGCGCCCTGGCGTTTCTCCGTCTTGCGACCGACTGGGAAGAAGGTCCTCACCCCGGCGAGGGTGGAGAAGCTCGGCCTTCGTCCCTATCGCTTCCGGAACCGGAACGGACAACGCTGTCCCGCGGGGTATGGGATCGTCGAGGGCGTCCCCGTTTGGGTCTTGTCGTTTGGGGGCCGAACTCACGTCTACTGCGACCCCGCGCACACCGACCGGGTCACGCCGCATTTCCGGCCCCATCTGACGGGTCTCAAGGCCGCGAAGCGCTATCGCTGAACCCCCGTTGACAGGGTCAGGCGAGCCCGCTACAACGCTCGCCCGCCCGCGCGGGATTGACAATTCAACTTGCCGGAGAGGTGGCCGAGTGGTCGAAGGCAACCGCTTGCTAAGCGGTCGTGGGGTCAAAAGCTCTACCGCGGGTTCGAATCCCGCCCTCTCCGCCAGGCGTGCTTGACGGGACCTTTCCGCAAACTATAGTGCGCCTCCTTTCTTAGAGAGGGACCCGTAGCTCAATTGGATAGAGCACTGGTCTACGGAACCAGGGGTTAGAGGTTCGAGTCCTCTCGGGTCCGCCAAGGCTTCGACAATCGTCGAAGCCTTTGGTTTTTGTGGCGTCAACAGAGCGCGTCAGGAGGCCCGATGGACGACGAGTCCTTCATGCGCGAAGCGATCGCCGAGGCGAAGCGAGCTGCACTTCGAGGGGAAGTTCCGGTAGGAGCGCTCGTCGTAATGGGGGGCGAAATCGTCGGCCGTGGCTACAACCTTCGCGAAGTGGCGCAGGATCCCACTGCGCACGCAGAGCTGATTGCCGTTCGGGCCGCTGCCGCCCGAAAAAGGACCTGGCGACTGATCGACGCGACGGTCTACGTGACGCTTGAACCCTGCCCCATGTGCGCAGGAATGCTCGTGAACGCTAGGGTTTCCCGCGTCGTTTGGGGGGCTGACGACCCAAAGGCAGGAGGCCTTCGGAGCCTCTATCGGCTAGGGGAGGACGAGCGCCTCAATCATCGCCTGCAGGTCGAGGGGGGCATCTTGGCCGACGAATGCAGTGCGTTGCTGAAGCAGTTTTTCGAGGCCATCCGCGAAAAAAAGCGGCGATGAAAACGCGACTCGAATCCGTTGACAGCAGTCGACTCGATGCTAGTTTCGCCCGCGGAGAGCTGGCCGAGCGGTCGAAGGCGTTTGATTCGAAATCAAATGTACCGGTTCCGGTACCGTGGGTTCGAATCCCACGCTCTCCGCCAGGTCCCTGCCGCTGCGCGGCGATTGATCTTTGTTAGCACGGCGTTCGAGTAGGCCCCCACCAGGGGGGTCGCTCGAGGGACATTCTGGGAAAGGCATCGGGGAGGTGCCCTTTCCTCGGAGGGGTGACCGAGCGGTCGAAGGTGCACGATTGGAAATCGTGTGTGCCGGAAACGGTACCGAGGGTTCGAATCCCTCCTCCTCCGCTGGTCCTGCCAACGCTGGCCCGTGAAACCCGCCAGGACCGGAAGGTAGCAACGGTAGCGGTCACCAGCGTGTGGCGGGACCTTTTTATTTTAAGGTCCAGGTTTCTTTAAGGGTCCAAGGGTGTTCATTCTCGCAACCGATTCCGTCCTTGGTCTCGATCCCGGCTTGCCCGACTTCTTCCTCACCTCGACTGACCAAGCCGACGCATTCCTGCGAGAGCTCGATCGTCGCGGTCAGTACCAAGGCGGCGCAACCCGAAGGTGGGTACAGAGCGGCTACACCGCCCGGACGCATCATTCCCTCGCGCAGCTGCTTCGCTGGCAGCAAATCGAAGAGGTTGCCGCGATCGATCCCTGGCCGACCCTTCGGGTGAGTTGGCGGGTCTCGCATGGCGTCAGCGATCAACGTACCTACCGAGCCGGCCTGGATCGTGCCGGACAAGACGCGGTGGTCGAGCAACTCTTCGACTACCTCGCGGAGCGCGAAGTCCGGTGTCGCGTCGAAGCGGGCTGGGCTGCGCACCCCTTTGTCGAGTGGGAGGAGTGCACCTGGCCCGAAGACCAAAACCGCGAGGGCGGATATCGCGAGGGCATTCTCCGCTCGGAGCTCCTGGCGTACCGCGAGCCACCCTCGGCGTGGGAGTACATGCTGACCTTCGTCACCCTGCGGCGCTTCGGGGAGATTCCGCGCGAGCTCGCCCTCACGCGTGACGATCTTTATGCCCGCGACGCGAAGGGTGGCGTGCGCCGTTTGCCTCGAGCGACGCTTCGCGCGCGCCGGTTGGACGTTCACGACGATCGCGTCTACCTCTTCGGTCGCTGGACCCCGGTCGTACTCGCCGCTCGCGATTCCTGTCCGGTGCGCGATATGCTCGACGCCCAGCTAACCTGATGTTTCCCTTCGACGAGCACTTCTACTACGCCGCCGCACTAGCGTTCGTATTGGGTTTTGGCGCGGTGAGTTTTCCGCTCCTCTTCTTCGTGACCGCGCCCTACGGACGGCATCTCCGAAAAGGGTGGGGCCCCACCATGCCCGCGAAGCTTGGCTGGGTGGTCATGGAGGCTCCTTCGCCGATCGGTTTTGCGGTCGTCTTTCTCACGAGCGGCCGCGCGTTTGAGACCGTCCCGCTGGTGCTCTTCGGGATGTGGCAGCTCCACTACATCTACCGCACGTTCATCTTTCCGCTGCGCATGCGCGGTTCCGGAAAACGAAAGCCGGTGCTGACGGTGGTCTTCGCGTTTCTCTTTAACTGTGCGAACGGCGCGATGAACGCATACGCGATCACGTGGCTGGCACCTCACCTCAATACGGCGTGGCTCACGGACCCGCGCTTTATCGTAGGTGTCCTGGTGTTCGTGACCGGTTGGGCGATGAACCAGCACGCCGACGCGGTGCTTCGCAACCTCCGGGCGCCTGGCGAAACCGGCTACAAGATTCCTTTCGGCGGCATGTACCGCTTCGTCAGCTGCCCCAACTACTTCGGCGAAATCGTCGAGTGGTGCGGCTTTGCCCTCGCGGCTTCCACGCCGGCGGGGTGGGCGTTCGCGTTCTTCACGGCCGCGAACCTCGTTCCTCGGGCGGTCGCTCACCACCGCTGGTATCGGGAGAAGTTTGACGACTACCCGACAGCGCGGCGGGCGGTGGTTCCGTTTCTGCTCTGAGGCTCGCGCTAGGGAGTGGGCAAAACCGTAACGCCCGGCAAATCCCAGCCGTTGGGCAGATGCAGCGGCGCGAGATCTGTCACGAAGACATCGCGTAGCACGACGTCGTCGGCGGTGAAGCGAACGTCCGCGCGAAACCGGCCGTTGTTGAACGAAGAGTCTTCGATGAGCAGGTTTTCGGCCGCTGCCATGAGGTGGAGCGACTGGAAGGGGGACACCGAGCGGGTTTGGAGGCGGACGATCGCGACGTCCTCGAGCCGGTCTGCGAAGAAGCCCTGACCGTCGATGTTGTCGTCCGCGACCAGGTCTTGAATGATCAGGTTGTTCGGGATTCCCGCGGGGAACTGAAAGAGGTCGGGGTGAGCGCCGGTTCGGTGTCTGCGGTGCATGTTCGAGACCTCCACGTTGACGTAGAGCCCGTTCGCGTTGGCAAAGTCCGAAAAGAGATCGTCGGCGGTTACGTTTCGGAGGAGGACAGGCCCGTGCTTGAACGTTTCAAAGGTGGTCGTGACGTCGACGTCGGTAAAGAAATGGTGCGACCACGCCTGGGTTAGCCACGGCGTGTCCTCGGTGCCTCGAATCGAGACGTCGTCGTACCAAACCATGTCGCGCTCTTTGTCGGCGTTGAAGCTGCCGAGGGCGAGAGCCTGGCCGTTACTCTGGACGGTCAGCCCCTGAAAGCGAACGTTGCCTTCGCGCCACTGGGACCGGCCGATGATGATGCAGTCGTCCTTGGCGACCCCCGCTTCCGGGCGAATGGTCAACCATCCTTCGGACGGAATGTCTCGCCCGGCGATCTCGTGGCGTCCCGCCGGGAGTTCGAGGACCGGGTGGCGAATGCTGCCGCCGGCGTTCGCGAAGAGAAAGAGCGAGGGCAGGATGCGCGGAATGCCATCGTTCGGGTAGGCAACCGCGCGAACTTCGAGTCGCTGGTCTGCGAAGTCGCTCGCGCTTAGCGTGACCCAGTACTCCTCGACGCCGGTGCGAGGATTTACCGATGGACGAGAGACCTGTACGGCGACGCCCCCCTCGACCTGAAACTCGACGTAGTCGATTCCGTAGGCGTGATGCGCAACGACACCGATTGGAAATTCCGCCGGAAACGTCTGCTCCGGCACCACGTCCCAGCGCGCCATGGCGATGCGATCCCCCGAGGGTGCGCTTCGGTCGCCCACGTGGTCGGGCACGCGAATCTCTCCATCAAACCCGTCCCCGGGACGGAGTGCGGGTCCAGACGAGTCGCCCCCATCGGTGCCCGCATCGGTGACGGACGGTCCTGCGTCGGCGGCAGCGCCACCGTCCGAATCGCCCAGGGACGAGTCGCGGGAACCGGCGTCTCGGAGGTCTCCGGCGTCGTCCAGGAGACCGGCGTCTCCGAGCGCCGCATCGCTGACGCTTCTGGCGTCCGGCGTTGGGGGCACGCTCATCATCGTTCCCTCACAGGCGCCGAGGACGAGCAGCAACAGAGAGAGGCAGCGTCGAAACAGATCTCGCATAGCCGAGAGGTAACAGAGCGGGCACACCCTGACTCGTTACACGCGTGTCACCCCCTCTACTCGTCCAGCTGCCACTGGTGGAGCGGTCCAGCTCTCGGTGGCGCGGGCGTCGGTGGCGCGGGCGTCTGCGGCGCTGGCGTCGCGGGAGCGCGGCGCATGGCCCGACCTCGGCGGGTACGGCGCATCGTCGGCTCCACGACCGGGGTGGGGGGCGCGGGCTCTGGAACCGGCGACGCTTCCTCGGCTGGCTCAGCCACCGCCGCATCGCGCGTGTCGTTCGCCGCATGCGACGGCTTCGGCGTTTCGGGCGGCCCGGGTTCTGGCGTCCACGCCGCGTAGAGGCCTGCTGCGCTCAAGACGAGCGCGACGCCGACGACCTGCGCCGCGATGCGGGTTCGGCGCGCTCGCGAGATTCGAGTGCGCGTGAGCCGAAGCAGGCGGCGCAGCTCCTGCTCTCGATCTGCTTTGAGGGGGCCGAAATAGCGTTCGAGTACATGCTCGAGGGAGGTGCTTCCTTCGTCTTCGATGAGATCGTCGAGGATTTCCTCGAGTCTTTCGACAACCTCTGCGGTTTGCTGCGGACGCAGGCGACAGTCCTTCGCGAGAAGATCGAAGGCGAGTTGAACGAGCCTCGGCGGGACGTCTGGGCGAATGTCGGCGAGATCCGGCGGCGCCTCGTACACGATGCGATGCGCTCGCTGCGCGTCATCCCCGCGGTAGAGACGACGTCCGGCAAGCGCCTCGTAGAGCACAACGCCGAGGGAAAAAAGGTCCGACCGGTGATCGACGGGACGAAGCGTGAGCTGCTCGGGGCTCATGTAGCCAGGCTTGCCCTTGAGGATCCCAACGGTGGTTTCGGTCTCGCGTCCAACGGCTTTGACGATGCCGAAGTCCGTGAGCTTCACGGCTCCGTCCCATCCGATCAGAACGTTTTGAGGCGTGATGTCGCGGTGGATCAGATCGAGGGAAGCACCACTTGGATCTCGGGCTTCGTGGGCGGCGCGAAGTCCGCGAGCGACGTCGAGCAGAATCCGCACCACCGCCTGCAGGGGGAGCAGCTCGCCTCCCGTCCCTTTGATGAGCGACGCGAGGGACAGCCCGTCGACGTACTCCATGACCATGAAGGGCCCCTCGGAATCCTCTCCGACATCAAGCACGGCGACGACGTTTTGGTGTCGAAGGAGGCCTGCGATCCTCGACTCTTCGCGGAACATCGCGGCGGCCCGCGGATCGTCCCGGAGGGAGCGGAGGATGCGCTTGCGGGCAAAGAGACGTTCAAAGCGACCGTCCGCGCGCAGAACGAGCTCCACCGTTCCCATACCGCCCCGCTGAAGCTCTCGGACGAAGGTATACTCAGTGGACGCCACGCGATGCGAGACTACATGATCGTCAGAGTCGGCGGCAGCTGTGCATCCGCGTCGAAAAGGGAGGTGGCGTAAGAATGCTCGAATGGCGAGAACGTGCGTTGCGCGCCCAGGTGCCTGCGCACGCGCCGAAGCCGGACGAGCGCTTTTGGCTTCGAGGTCTCGCCGCGCTGCTGACGCAGGAAGAGCACCCGTGCGTTCGGCCCAACGATGGAGCCTTCGACGAACTCGCCGCGCGCGACCCGAAGCTCGCGCAGGTTGCGGTGTTCGATCTCTCCCTCGCAGCGATCGCCCAGGGCCGAGGAGAGCGCCTCGACGAGTGGCGTGCGCGGGAGGCGACGCTCCCGTCCGGCGACGAGCAGCTTCGGTCGGCCATCCAGAAGCGTTTTGCGTGTTGGCGACAGCTCTTCGGTGGCGAACCGGTGGATCTTCTCGACGCCAAACACCCCATGCTGCAGGCCTTGCCGATCGAGTCGATGATCCTGCGAGCGCTTGCTGCGGAGCGGGCCGAGGACCTCGAGGACGCGCAGCGGGCCGCTCGCCGTTCGGTGTTGTCCGCGCGAAGCGAGGAGCTCGTGTCCTACGAGGTTTTCGCCTCCGTGGTGTTAGCTCGGCAGCGTCGCCGGATGCGTACACCCTTCTTCGCGCGGCACGTTCTCGATCAGCTGGCGCCGCTCGCTCCGTTTCTGTGGAGGCCGTGGATCGCGTGGGAACAGCGGATGAGTGGCTGCACGCGATTGGGTCCAGTTTTTGACGCGCCGAACGAGGAGCAGATGTCAGCCGCGGTGGATGCCCTCGAACCTCCGTCATCGGTTGCAGCTCGCGACGTCGCGCGGCTCCGTGCGGGGCTCGTGGGTTCTGGGTCGCGCATCGATGGCGACATCGCCCTGCTCCAGTTCGTTCATGCTCCGCAGCAGTTGATCCCGGTCGTGCTTTATTGCTCGCGTGATCGGACGGGTGCGTACCTTCGTACGGGCGTTCGTCACCTTCCTGCCGCGGCGCATGAGCTCAACGCGATCGAGCCGAGTTTTCGTCGGTCGAGTGCGCTTTTAACGGCACTTGCGCTCGCTGGACCTGAGGGGATCGCGCTACCGTTGCTCTTTGATCGCGTCTACGGGTTCCCGTTTGATGAGAGTCGCTACGGTTCGACCTTTCGGGTCGCTCTTCACCGAGTTCGCCGCCTCTTGCCGGCTAGCGCGAGCATTGCAATGAAGAGCGAACAGCTAACCCTCCACGTGGAGGAGGACCTGCTCATTCCTGACGCCTCATCAACGCCCTCGACGGAGGAACGCGTTGCGCTCGCGCTGGCGGAGAAGTCGGTCACCAGCGCACGTGCCGTCGCGAGTCGTCTCGACATTTCCAAACGTAGCGCGCAGCGTGCGCTTCGCGCGCTCGCCGAGCATCGGATCTGTCGCGTGGAAGGCAGCGGCAGTACCAGGGAGTACGTGGTTGAAGACTCGGCGCTCGAGGCGATGACGCGAACTCGTCACCAGGCGGACGAGCTCATCGCCGCATGGGGGCCGAAGGCGTGATTCGCTGGTTGTCCCTCTGCGTCGTGCTCGTCGGGTGCGGGCGGGCGCCGCAGGTCGTCCTTGTGGTCGACGCGGATCCCGTCGTCGCTCAGCGTGCCCAGTGGATTCGCGTTCAGATCTTCAGCCTGGATGACGACGCGCGCGTGTCGGACCTGCGAGAGCCGTTGCAGGGCCGGGACGGCGCGTCGCTGCCGGTGCGAATACCTCTTCGAGCCAGGAACGGGGACCCGGACCGGCGCTTCGAGGTGTACATCACCCTTCACGAGGACGAACCTCGCGGCGAACGGCCCATCCCCATCCTCCACGAACGCGTTCGAGCGCGTTACGTTCCGGACAGGGTGGTGTTTGCTGACGTGCGCCTCGAAACCGTCTGCCTCGATCGCTTGGACTGCGGCGAAGGACGTACGTGCCGTGACGGTCAGTGTGTTGGCGCCTGCTATTCCACACGGCGCGAGGATGATCCGGTCGTCCCGGGTCCTCTCTGTAGCGTCTGTGAACGGTGCACCGAGAGCTGCGTCCCCTTGGGAGAGGAAACCCCGTGCGGGGCGTGCGAGCAAGACCGCTGTCGGGTCGGTCCATCGGGGGAACTAGAGTGCCAAGCGGTGCGCCGAGTGCGTGAAGTAGCAACCGCTCAGGTTCACACCTGCGCCGTTCAGGCCGACGTTGGCTTTACGCAGTCGGTGACGTGTTTTGGGGCCGATGAGTTTGGCGCGCTGGGCGTGGGTCCAGCCGAGAGCGATCGGTGCCGGGAATGTACGACCTCGTCCGAGCGCTCCTGTCGTGACTGCCTTGAAAGCGGTGACGAGGGTGTCTGTCTGGACTGCGGTCCCACCCGCGCGATCGCCGACCTCAATGCGAGGACCGTTGCGGTCGCCGGGCTCGTTGAGGGAAACGGCCGAACGGCATACAGCTGCGTGCTCGCTGAGTCGTCGGTCACGCCGGGCGACCGCGAGATCTTCTGTGCTGGTTCGGGCGGACCTCGTTTGGGCCTTGGGAACCTTGGGGACGAGCCGGTACGCGAGCCTCGTCGCGTCGGAGAGGGGGTCGCCTGGGGTGAGCTCTCTCTTGCGCACGACCACGCCTGCGCGCTCGACGATGCGCAAGGCTTGTTTTGTTGGGGGCGAAATCAAGCAGGCCAACTCGGGACGGGAGATCGGGTGGATCGGCCAGAACCGGTTCCGCTGCCCGGGCGCTGGTCGAGCGTTTCCACCGGCCGGCAGCACACCTGCGCGCTGGACGTTGAGGAAGGGAGCGTCAGCTGTTGGGGGGACAACACCTACCGGCAGCTCGGCGTGGACATGATGGAAGTAAGCGTGGCGGACCGTCCCATGCGCGTGTTGGCGACGGGACCCTTCACAGCGGTTGCGGCCGGATCGTTTTCAACCTGCGCCCTGCAGGATGCGGGATCGGTCGTCTGCTGGGGAAGCAACGACCGGGGTCAACTCGGTCGCTTGCCGCTCGGCGGTTTTCACGGTCCGGCGCCGATCGAGTCCGAGCGGACCTTTCGAGCGCTCGACTGTGGACGCTCCCACTGCTGCGCGTTGAGCGATGAGAGCGACCTCTACTGTTGGGGGTGGAACACGCAGGGACAGTTGGGCATCGGTGCGCTCGGGACGGGAGGAACGTCCGGTGACGAATCCCTCGGGGTAGGGATTCCGCGCCTGATTGCGCAGGGTCCTTGGGAGTCCTTGAGCGCTGGGTTTACGTCGACATGCGCGGTGCGCCGGGGCGGGCGACTGTTCTGCTGGGGCGACAATCGACGCGGCCAGCTTGCGGTGGATGCCCCCGTGGTTGTTGTTCCGCAGAGGGTGTGTCTTCCGTGATGAGACCGTGGGTCGTGATCTGCGCGCTGCTGTGCTTGCCGGGGTTGTCGCGGGCCCAGGACGCAGACGCCGCGACGCGTGCCTTCGATCGCGGGATTCAGGCGCAAAACGAAGGGCTCTTGAGCGTGGCAAGGGATGCTTTTCGGCAAGCCCTGGCGCTCGCTCCCTCGCGCGCTGCCGCATTCAATCTGGCGTACGTCCTGAAGAGTCTTGAGCAGACGACCGAGGCGATTGCGCTCTTCGAGCGGCTTTCTGACGGTGAGTTCGGTTCCCTTCGCGAGGAGCAGGCGAGCGAGGTGGACGCGCTCCTCGAAGAGTCGCGACGCGAGCTTGCCCGCGTCAGCCTTTCCGTCTGTGGCGTGCCTGAACCTCAGGTTCGCATCGATGGAGAGCGCACCCTCCGCTTGCGGGACTGTTCACCGCACGCACTCCTCTTGGACGCCGGCAGGCACGTGTTCAGCGCGAGCGCCGAACGGGTCCGCCCGGAGGAGCGTGCGCTCAGTCTTCGAGCGGGACAAGAGCTAACGCTGCGTGTGGATCTTGAGCCTCCTCCGCGGCGGCCGCTTCGTCGCAACCCGTGGATTTGGGTTGCGGTCGGTGTCGTCGTCGCGGGCGGCATCGCGCTCGCAATCGGGCTCAGCCAGCGTCAGGGTCCTTACGTCGACGATGTCTTCGGGGTGACCGACACGCTCCGCTCCGGTCCGTGAGGTGCGCTCGCTTTCGGCGTGTCGATCGGCGGCAGCTCCCATGGTGGCGCAAGCGTTGGGATCCGGGGTCGCGCTGCTGTCGCCGATCGGCTTTGGCGTCGCATGAAACGGTTCCGTAGTATGCTCGTCTACCCCTCGTCAGCGCCTCCGATTGGCCCTATTTCCACCCACGCAAATATCGCGCGCATAGCCGATATTATTGAACTTTTCATTGGCAGCAACGGAATGCATCCTTTTTGTTACACGAATAGGAAGTCCGGTATTGACATTCGCAACATATATCTCATGATTAGTGACGCGCGATAAAGGCAGCGCATTTAGATGGTCTCCGACACCCTCACACCCGACCTCTTTCGACTCCGCTTCACGACGGACGCCGCAAACCATCTCGAGCGCGAGGTACGCCTGCTCGGCTTCAGTACCTCCCGGTTCAAAGCGCCTCTTGATGCGGTCATTCCGACCCTCCAAGCCGATCGCCCGTTGGTGACGATCGACGCCGCCGGAAATCCGATGGTGTTGTCGGACCGCGTGGGACCGCGAATTCGTCTCGAGGGAATCGATGGTGCGACGTGGGTCTCGGTCGATGAGGTCGCGGCGCGTATCGGCGTCGACCGTAGCGACGAGCTCGAGTGGATTGCCCCGGAGCATCGCTCCGTGGACGTTGGGCCGAAGGAGTCCGTGTGGCGACAGGCACTCGCGCTCGTCCGCCACGACAGTCAGGACATCTGGGCCATCACCATCTACGCGGTGGCGGTTGGTATCCTCTCGCTCGCCCTGCCGGTGACGGCACAGGTTCTCGTCAACACGGTCGCGTTCGGCACCGTCGTGCAGCCGATCGTGGTCCTTTCGATGCTGCTCTTCTTCGGGCTTGTGTTCGCGGCTTCCCTCCGGGCGCTGCAGACCTGGGTCGTCGAGCTCGTTCAGCGTCGCGTCTTCGTTCGGCTCGTCTCCAGTCTGTCCGATCGCCTTCCGCGAGTTCATGCGGCAGCGTTCGAGCGCGCCCATGGGCCTGAGTTGGTCAACCGCTTCTTCGATGTCTTCACGGCGCAGAAAGCGATCGCCTCGCTGCTCCTCGGTGGCATCGAGTCCGCCCTCACGGTCCTGGTCGGTCTGCTTGTTCTCTCGTTCTACCACCCGGTTCTGCTCGGTTTCGGAGTTATCATTTTGCTCGCCGTCGCACTGGTCTTCCTGCTCGGTCGAGGGGCAGCAAAGACCAGCGTCGTCGAGTCGAAGAAGAAGTTCGCGGTCGCCGGCTGGATGGAGGAGATGGCGCGGCATCTGTTCGCGCTGAAGCTTTCGGGCGGCGAGGAGTACGCGCGCAAGCGCCTCGACGCTCTAGCCTCGAGCTGGTTGGAAGCGCGGGCGTCGCATTTCCGCGTCGTCTTTCGCCAGGTGCTCGGTGCGCTCGGGGTTCAGGTTGTGGCGAGCGTTGCGCTGCTTGGGATTGGCGGTTGGCTCGTGGTTGGTCGCGAGCTCACCATCGGTCAGCTCGTCGCCGCCGAGCTTATTGTGACGGCGGTAGTCGGTGCGCTTAGCAAGCTGGGCGGCAAGCTTGAGGCGGCGTACGACCTCGCGGCGGCAGCGGACAAGCTCGGCGTTCTTCTTCGCCTGCCGGTGGAGCGCGACGAGGGCGATGTGCCCAACTGGGGCGAGGGGCCGCTCTCCATCGATTTTCAGCAGGTCGAATGGGAAGGCGGCAGCGCAACGCTCACGTGGCGTTTCGGGGCTGGCGAGACCATTGGCGTCCTGGGCTCAGACAAATACCGGCGCGCCATTGTCGAGCTCCTCTTCGGACTTCGCGCCCCGACCAGCGGCGCGCTTCTCGTCGGGGGTCACGACACCCGGGAGGTGGACCTCCGCGCCCTTCGCGAGCGGGTGGCCGTCGTAAGCGATCCCGAGATTCTTCCCGGCACGATCGCGGACAACATCCGTCTGGCGCGACCGGACCTGCCGAGTGCGGATCTGTGGCGTCTCCTCGAGCAAACCGGCCTTGCGGCGGAAGTCCGCTCGCTTCCCGATGGGCTTCAAACGGAGGTCACGCCGATGGGTGCTCCACTTTCGCGCCGAGGTCGACTGCGCTTGACTCTTGCTCGCGCGCTCGCATCCAACCCGTCCGTGCTTGTGCTCGACGGCGTGCACGAAGCTCTCTCGCTCGGAACCCAGCGGCTCCAGTCGCTCGTCGCGGAAGGTTCTCGAACGGTATTGATCCTCGGGAGCGATCCGGCGTCGCTTCCCGCAGTTGACCGTGTGGAACGGTTGGGGGTGCAGGCGTAATGCGACGTCTTCTCGAAGAGCGAGCGATTGCCCGTCGAAACGCGTGGCCTGAGGGGCAGAGGCTTCTTCCCGCGGCTCGTCGCGTCCCGGTGCCCGTCGCGCCTCGCCGGATTGCGCGGCGACTTCTGATCCTCATGCTGGCGCTTCTCACCATCGCTGCGTTCGCGCCTTGGCGACAGAACCTCCCAGGTGATGGGCAGGTGATCGCGCTTTCGCCAGACGAGCGGCCTTCGCCCATTCAGGCGACGGTGAGCGGGCAGATCGTTCGGTGGCATGTCGTTGAAGGACAGCGCGTCGAAGCGGGCGATGTCCTCGTTGAGCTCAGCGACAACGACCCGGACCGCCTCGTTCGTCTTGAGTCGCAGCGGGATGCGGCGAGTTCGCGCCTCGAGGCTGCTGAAGCCCAGGAGCAGGCCTACCGCGAGCGTCTCGAAGCGCTGCAGGCGTCTCAGCGCGCGCAGATTACGGCGGCGAACGCCGAGGTTGATGTCGCACGACAGACGCTCGCGGCACGCCGTCAGCAGCTCGCTGCCTACGAGGCCACCCAGGCCACCGCAGCGCTGCAGCAGGAGCGTATTCAGGGGCTGTCCGCGCAAGGTCTCGCGTCGACCCGCGACCGCGAACTCGCCGAGCTCTCGGCGACGACCGCGGCAGCGGACATCGCGTCCGGACAGGCCGCGGTTCAAGGTGCACAGGCGTCGCTCTCCTCGAAGCGGGCGGCGCTTGCCCGAGTCCGCGCGTCCACCGAGGCCGACCTCCGATCCGCGACCGCGTCGCTCGAGAGTGCACGCACGACGGTGGCGTCGGCGCGGGCGTCCCTCCTCAGCGCGGAGTCATCGTTGGCCCAGCAGGCGGCCCAGACCGTGACCGCACCTCGCGACGGCATGATCCAGCGCATCGCCGCTCAGCAGGGGATCGTTCAGGTGAGTCGCGGCGAGACGCTCGCGTGGCTCGTCCCCCAAAGCGACGCGCGCTCGGTCGCTCTCTACGTCGACGGAAACGACGCGGCGCTGATCACCCAGGGGCGTCCGGTTCGTCTTCAGTTTGAAGGTTGGCCGGCGGTGCAGTTCGCTGGATGGCCGAGCGTGGCGGTGGGCAGCTTCGGCGGCGTCGTACGTTTCGTCGACCCTTCGGATGACGGCCGCGGGGACTTCCGCGTCGTGGTCGTGCCCGACCCGAACGACGAGCCCTGGCCCTCCTCTCGTTTCCTGCGACAGGGGACGCGCGCCCGTGGCTGGGTGCTTCTCGACGAGGTCTCCGTGGGCTTCGAGGTCTGGCGACAGCTCAACGGCTTCCCGCCGGCCTACCACGAAGAGCCTTCTTCGTGATCCGATACGTTGCGCTTCTCGTCCTCGCGAGCAGCTTCGCAAGGGCGCAGCCACTCTCGCCCTCCGCGGTACTCGAGTCGGTAGATCGGCACCACCCGGTCATCGCGGAAACCGTTGCGCTGCAGGACGCGGCCATCGCCGAAATTCAGTCCGCGAACGGCTCGTTTGATCCGGAGCTGCGCGCGTACGGCTCGATCACCACCGGTGGTTATTACGACCTCCGCCGTTTGGACGTCAGCGTGTATCAGGCCACGCCGCTCTGGGGAGCCTCGTTTTGGGCCGGGTACCGCATCGGTCACGGCGAACTCGACAACCGCTACCCTACTTACTACAGCGACGAGACTCTGACTCGCGGCGAGGTCCGAATCGGCGCGAGCATCCCTCTCTGGCGCGATGGTCCGCTCGACGCCCGCCGCGCGCGACAGCGCCGGGCCCGCTACAACGCCAGTGAGGCGAACAGCCAGCGCGAGGCGCAAGCCCTCGATCTTCACCGGCGCGCGCTCAACGCCTATTGGCTCTGGGTCGCGGCGGGAACCAAGTTCAACGTCGCGCAGGATCTACAGCGCCTTGCGAGCGAGCGGCTCGCGCAGGTTCAAGGGCGCGTGCGCGCGGGCGCATTGCCGGAAGTGGAAGCGCTCGAAGCGGAGCGCTCGCTCCTGAGCCGGCGCGCCAAAGCGGTCGAGGAACGACGCGGCCTCGAAGCGAGCTCGTTTGTGCTCGGGCTCTTTCTTCGCGATGAGCGGGGTGCACCGAGGGCTCCGGAAGCGGGTCAGCTCCCCAGCGGCTCCATGATGCCGCCACCGGTTGGCGATGTAGAGGGCGCCACGCAGGAAGCCCTCGTTTGTCATCCCCGTCTTCGGGCCTCTCGTGCCGCCCTCGAGGAGGTGCGCATCTCCCGGGATCTCGCGCGAGCGCAGCGCGCGCCACAAATCGACGCTCGCTTTCAGTATTCGCGGGACTTTGGCGCCGGCGGCAACAACGAAGACGAATCGACGATCACACTTCCTGGAGACGTCTTCGAGGCGGGCCTTCGGATTTCTCTACCCCTCGGACTGCGTACCGCCCGAGGGGCTCTCGACGCGGCCGAGGCGCGCCTGACCGCGCGCCAACAACGTCTTCGATTGCAGGAAGATGTGCTCGCGACTGAAATTCGCGACGTCGCGTCCGCGTATCAGGCGGCCCTGGAACAGCATCAGCTTCGCGTGCAGCTCGCCGATACGACGTCCCGGCTCGCGGAAGCCGAGAGGCAGCGCTTCGCGGAAGGCGCGACCACGCTCCTCATCGTCAACCTTCGCGAGCAGAGTGTTGCGGAGGCTCAGGTTGCTGTCGTCAACGCGCTCCGAGCACTCTGGGTCGCGCACGCGCGCTGGATCGCAGCGACGACCTGCGAACGCGATTCCTAAGCGAACGACTTCGACGCGCTATCCGTAGCTAAGCTCGACGTGAACACCGAGTTCGCGGAGCCCGGTTGCAAGGTCGATCGCACGGTCCCCAAGGACATATCCCTCGGCGGCCTCGTTGACGAGGTCGAGGCCGGCGTCCGCGAGGAGCTTCTTCGCGTCACGGAGCTGCGAGAGGTTCAATTGTGTTTTGCTGGCCTTGATCCCCGTCGCGCGGAGTTTGGTTTCAGCCGGTCCCGCGATCAGCACGCAGTCGTGAAGCCGAGCGATGCGGCGTAGAGGGTCGAGCTCGCGCACAGGGAGGAAGAGCGTGTGCTCCACCCGGCCGGGGGGGACCCCGAGTTCCGTCGCGACTTCCGCGACCGCCGCATCGAGATTGGCGCGTACGAAGCCACTGATGCGCACGCTCGCGACCTGCGCGTCCGGGGGTGCAAGATCGCAGAGAAAGACCCGCTTTCGAACCCGCGTCGTGTGGTGCCCGAGCTCACTGAGCTTGCCGAGGACGCGCGGTCGCTCGTGCACCGTCGG
>JBCDAA010000104.1:0-23492 GCA_039186435.1 Myxococcota bacterium
CCTAGAGCCCTCGGTCAAAACGGTTAAGCGTGTAGCCCTTCATCATCCGGCGGATCAGCCAGGGCGCCCACCGCGACAAGAACCCCCAGGGAAAGGGCGCACGTTGAAGCAGCTCGCGATCTGTATCGACGAAGGTCTTGGACTCCATGAGCCTCATGCCGGGGACCCACCCCGCGATTTCGTTGGGGTCGTCGCACGCCCAGCGGAACCAGCTGTCGGAAGACAAATGCTTCATCACGTCGTGCTTGGCCTGCTGCGAGATCACCTTTGCGCTCGTAATGTCCGTCAGAAACCGGAAGCGCTCGAAGCGCTCGCCGATTTGCGTGATCGCGCGCCGCGCCTTGTCGTTCTCGAGGTAGATCAGCACCGCCTCGGAGATGAAGAGCCAGGGCCCCGGCCCCTCGTGCACGGCGTCCATCCAGTCGGTGTCGAGCACGGACGACGCGATCATCGTGCGCCGCGGTGCGTCTTCGAAAAAACGCCGGCGAAGCGCGATCGTGTCCGGGAGATCGAGGTCGAACCAGGTCACCTCGCCGTTGTCGACGCGCTCAAAACGCGTGTTCAGCCCACTTCCGATCTCGACCACGGTGCTCTTCGGATGCTCGGAAAGAAACGCTTCCACGAAGCGGTCGTAGATGCGCGTTCGAATCGCCGAACCCGGCATGCTGGAGGTGCGTTCCCACTTCGCGAAATCGTAGTCGAGCGAATCGACGATCTCGACGGCCTTCGGGTCGTTGATCAGCCCGGAAGGTTTCTTCGTTTCGAGCGCGCGCCCAAGCAGCGGGATGAGGAGCGTTTCCTGAACGGGACCGAGCTCGACCTGGATCTTCGCCATTTGCGTACTCCTGAGTTGGGGCAGTGACGCTAGGTCAAATCGCCCGACGCTCAACCCCACGGGAACGCAAAGTTCTTGCGGTGACCCTGTAGTTGCCGAGCCCGAACGTCAGCCTCTCAGTGGGGGAAGCGGAATGCACGACCGCGTAGTCGATGACGGAGAACCCCTCGTAGTCGCCCGCGACGTCGTTGAAGGACGCTTCGCTCAACCCAACTCTTGCGCGTTCAGTTCTACCGCTCGTACCGAATCGTCAGGCCCTCGTTCGACATCGTCGCGCGAGCCCGCTCTCCGTTCACTTCGAGGATCACGTCGTCCCCGTCCATCCGGCCGTCGACCCCAAGACTTCGGCAATAGCCATCGAGGGCGAGTACCCAGTTCGTCAAGGTGAGTCCTCCCTCCGCTGGCGAGTGATTGGAGAGCGCGAGGACCTGCGGCAAACCTCGAGGACGACTTCGACGCCGAGCGCTTGAACCGGAGTCACCCGCCCGTTCTGACGGAAGCGAAGCTGCCCCTGCGTGATGTCGATGTCGAAGCCACCGGAAAGCTCCGGGTAGGTTCGCTGCAGGTAGAGCTGGCGATCCTGAACCATCGGCCCAAAGCGATGCACAAGCGTTCCAAATCGATGCTCCATCGTGTCTCCTTCGCGGATCCCTATTCCGCGAGATCCCTCAAAGCAACCGAGCGACCGAGGGCAATCGCGCTCCCCCTCCGGACGTTGACCTTCTCCCGGTTGACGACATCAACCGGCCAGCGCGAGGGCGAGAGAGTCGGTGTCGTAGTGTTCGACGAAGCGAGTCACCACCCCGTCGCGCACCGTGATCTCATGAACCCATGCGCTCTCCACAACGCGCTGCGTTTCGCGCGTTCGAAGACGCTCGTGACCGACGACGAGAACACCTTCCGATCCATCCACAACGAAACGAAGAGGTGTGTATGCCTCGATGTCCACATTCTCCGAGAGCGTCGTCATCATCTCGCCGAAGCCTTCTTTGCCGCGCCAGGTTCCGGCCCATGGGATGTGACGACGACTCCCTGGCGCGATCGCTTCGATGTCGTCGGCGAGGGTGGCCATGAAGGCCTCCATGTCGCCGGATGCGATGCGCGTGTAGAAAGCCTGGGCGGTTTCAAGATTCGTTTCGGACATGGCTTCTCCGTGAGGTTGATGCCTGCAACCTAGGCCGCGCCCACTCTCGAAGAAACGCACAACGTTTCCCAACGCCTGTGCAAAGATTCACAGTATGGATTGGAGCGATTTGGTCTTCGTGTTGGCTCTCGGGCGGGAAGGAACCCTCTCGGCCGCCGCGCGGGTACTCCGCGTCGACCACGCCACCGTTTCTCGGCGCGTCGCACGCCTTGAAGAAGCGCTCGGCGTTTCCCTCTTCGACAAAACCCCGGACGGCTACCGCGCGACGCACGCGGGCAAGCTTGTTCTCGAGAGCGGTCGAGAGGTTGAAACGCGCCTCGCAGAAATGCGCCTTCAACTTGAGCCACACACCGCACCCACGGCGGGCCCGGTGCGCATTACGGCGGTCGAAACCTTCTTCTCGGAGGTCCTCGAGCCGCGTCTTCCGGAGTTCCGGGACCGCTACCCGGACATCGAGCTCACCCTCGACGATAGTGCGACCTATCGCGACCTCTCCCGCAAGGAAGCCGAGATCGCGGTGCGCACCCCGAAACCCAAACAGCCGAACCTCGTCTGCCGGCGTGCCTTTCGTGTGGCAAGCGCGCTTTACGCCTCGCGGCGCTACGTCGATCGCTTTGGGCTCCCGCGTCCGCTGAAGAACGCCGAAGGTCATTTCGTCGTGCGCTATGCGGCGGAGCTCGACTGGGTTCCCGAGGAGAAGTGGATCGACAAACACCTCCACGGCTATCGCGTTCCGGCACGGGCGTGTTCGATGGCGCAGATGCTCGACCTCGTCCGCGCGGGCGTAGGTTTCGGCTTTATCGAATGCCTCAGCGGAGACCGCGACCCGAACCTTCTCCGCGTGCCCGACTCTCCCGTGACGAACTACACCTACTGGCTTGTGGTCCACGAAGAGGCGTTCAAGGCGCCGCGCGTCAAAGCCGTGCTGGAATTCCTCGGCGAGCTCTGCCGCGAGGTCGGCCCCGCCTATCGAGGACAGGTCTAGCGTTCGCATCCGGACGCGTCGGCCACGGGAAGTGGTCTTCTCGGATCTCGAGTAGGGTCTCCCGATGCCCGATGGCAACTGGTCAGAAGCGACGCGGTCCATCCTCTTCGAGGCGCACGCGAACCGCGTGGGTGCGTTGACGCAAGCCTTTGGTCCCGAAGGCGACATCGACGATCTGGACCGTGCCCACGACGCGCTTCGGGCGCTTCTTCAGCGGTGGGACGACGAAGATCGTCAGGCACCGATCGTCCTCACCGACGCCCAACGAACGGAGCTCCGCGAGTTGGCCGAGCTGGCCGCGGCGGTCGCCGGTGGGTCGCCGGAGCAACTCGCCGAAACGATCTCGATGACTGCCTCGCGCCTCACGCGTCTCTACAGCATCGCTTCCGACCTGAATCGTTTGCAGGCGAGTGCGGACGCGGCCGCCGAGGTCGTCGTCCGAATGCTCGCGAACGACTTCCTGGCGCGCTTGCATCCCGCTGCGCCTGAGCAGGCGCCGGAGAACGTGAGCTCGCCTGAGTGGGAAACATTGCTCGCCCATGCGCTGATGCGCTGCGCGGTGATCGATCCATGGCAAGGCAAAGCGCGACAGCTGGGTCCGCCCCTCGCGTGGAGTGGTCTCGGACGCGCCCTTCGCATTCGCGAAGACTCGCTCCCCGCCGACGATTGGTGGCGCTACGGTCCGGAGATTCTTCATCCACTGGACACGTATCCCTTGGTACCTCGGCGACGCGTGCTCGGCGGTCCTCCTTTCTCCAACGCGCACCGCGATCGCATGAGTTCGGGCATCGAAGGTACCGGACCCCTCGGGTGGGCCTTCGGAGACGAACTCCTCGCTCTTGCAACAGACGTCGATGCGCTGGCGGCCGAGCTCCGTTATCAGCGCGACGATCTCGAGAGCGCAGACTTTCTCGATCCCGTAGGGCGCCGTCTCCGTGCGATTCGCGCGCGCGACAACGCCGTCGTCGGCTGGCTCGAAGTGCAGCCCCCCGAAGGTCGGGATCCCTATCGGAACTTGTTCGTGTTTGAGTGAACTTCCTTTCTCGGAACCCATCGACGATCGCGTTGTCGAACGCGCGTGACTCCACATCATCCCCCCGCGCGATGCGTTGCAGTGCTCATCCTCCTCGGCATCGGAGCGGGGTGGGCTGTCGCCGCGCCACCCTGGGGTTTGTGGAGCTGGACGCGAAACCTGCCGCTCGCCCTCGCCGGGCTTCTCCCGTGGATCGTCCTCAGCAGGTTCACCCTCCGGCGCGACGCTCGTGCGCCGTGGCTTGCGTTAGGCGCCTGCGCGGCGTCCCTTCCTCTCGGACCGACCACCAGCACCTTCTTCCCGCCCGAGCTCTTCGCTGCGTTCGGCGACCTCGTCCGCGTCACGCCGCTGATCGCCGCTCTCTTGATCGCGCATCAGAGTCGCCTCGCCGGCTGGCGCGAACGCGTCTCCTCCGTTGCGATCGGCGGTCTGCTCGTTTGGGTTCCGATCGATCTCTACCTCGCCATCGACGGGCTCGTCGCGCCTAAATCGAGTTGGGGCGCGCCGAACGCACTCGTCGCGCTGCTTCCCGCGGCCGTTGGAATCGCTGCGCTCCTTCGGCGTCGTGCGTGGGGCCTCGGGATGCTCCTCTTCGTCGTGCCCGCGGTCTTCTTGGTGGTGGTGCCGGAGCCCAGGTACACGTGCTTCGGACCTCGCGGGCACCCTTTCGCCTACGGCTGGTCGCGCGAGTTTGTCGCCGCGTGTTCCGCGGTCACGGTCGCGCCCTGGATCCGGCCGGCGTTTCGGTTTCTGACCAAGTGATGCGCGCATCGAGCGCTACCGAACCGCCCCGATCGTTGTCACGCTCCGAGCGTGAACTCATCCGCGAAGATCCTTGAGCTGCTCGACGGCCACGAGCCTTCCGCGGGGTGGCTCGAAACGGACGTCGCTCGCGCGATGTTATCGGACGCCAAACTGCGAACGCGGATCTACCAAGCGATCCACCCGGCCGCGACCCCTCAGCACGCAAACCTGCTCCGCTCGCTGCTCACCCACGAAGTTGCGTTTCGCCGCCGAGACCACCACCTGGTCGGACCGGAGAACGCCTTCGAAAACCTCTACTGGTGCGCGCTCTTTCTGCACCAGATCGGAGACCTCGAAGACGTGCTGCCTCTTTGGCGCGCGAAACACACGAACTTCGATACCGGTTGCGGATTCGACACCGAGTTCCTTGTCGGTGCCGGCGTGGAGGCGACGCTTGCCTTTCTTAAAGCGTCGGACGATCCCGATGCTCCCGCGGCACACGACTACGTCCGCATGTGCAACGATGCGGGGGCGTTCGACGAGCTGGCCCAGTGGCTTTCGGGACGCGTCGCGTACTTTGACGAGCTTGCGGGCCCTACGTCACATTGACGATGATGCGCGCGGGAAAGGGTAGTTCATCGCGCACCCGGCCAAAGGGCAGCTCAAGCTCAGCTGCCTGATGATGAAGCACGGGACGTAGGACCGTAGGGCCTGGCGTCTCTGCAGGTTCCCACTCGTTCGCGCCGCGTACCCACACCTCGGAAATCGACAGATGCGCAGCGGCGAGATCGTGGTCGACAAGGGTTCCAAAATAGAACTCGGATTTCGATTCGTCTCCCGGAACGAGCTCAGCCGACCACCAACCCTCCCACCAATTCATGCAGGTCGCCGGACACCCCATGAGAAGGCGGTCTTCGTCATCGGAGAACGCAAAGTACGCACCCATGCCGACTGTCCAAGAGAGCCCGCCTCGATGCGCGAGACCGCCGTCCTGAAGATCGAACGTATCGTACGCTTGCTCCGACTGACCTGAGTAGCAGGAGAGCACCGCCACTCGGGCACTTGGGGACACGATGATCTTCCCGCCTCCAAGGTTCCCCTGCAGATGCGGTACAGCGAACTCGTGAACGTCACCCGCCGGGTGGACTCGAACGAGACGAACGCTCTTGCCTTTCGTTCCGGCCAAGCCGACCCGAGACCCATCCGGGAGGTCGGCCGACTCGAACCATCGATCCAAACCGTCGGTGGTTCGCGCGACATCGCGTCACACTGTAGCGCGAACGCATCGACGGCCCTCAAACGGCTGAGGGCGCAGCTCGCGAGGCTCGTTCATCTACGACGATGGTTCACTCCCGAAGCGAGCTCAGCGCCCTCAGATCGCACTCAAACCGCTCACAGGTCTCCTCGAGGTGAACGTTGGGCTTGTTCGAGGTGAAACGCGCCCAGCGTTCTCGGTACGCGTCAACGACGTGCGTTCCGTTTCGGCGATCCAGGTGGGCGACCGCGGCCATGACGTGTGCCTGGTCGAACCACAGGTCCGGCTGCTCGAGGTAGTAGTCGAGATATTGCGTCAGGTACCCCAGCGCACTCGGCGTGCTGAAGCTCGCAAGAGCGAGCGCGTAGCCCTGACCGGCGTAGCAAACGTCGCTTCGAAGAAGGAGCCGGCCGATCTCTTCCTCGAGCGATAAGTCCCCTCGGACGGTCGCAAAGTACGCGCCGACGAGCCGAGGTCGCCAGTTGAAGTACGAGAGCAGTCTCCGAACGAGATCTTCGTCGAGCTCGCCGAGGAGCGGGCGCAGCGCCTCGGCCCACTCCGGCTCACTCGGACGCCCCAAGTAGAAGGGCTGAATCCACCGCTTGATCATCCTGCGAGACACGTAGATTCGCCGAGTCGGAACCTTGAGATCAGAAAAAGGGCTCTTGTGTCGAACGGTCGCCCCCGCGGTGTGGTTCATCATCGCGAGGAGCTTTCTCATCGCTCGAACTTCTCGTAGTAGCGCTCCAAGAGCGTTCGGTAGACACGCATGTTGGGGTGGTAACGCTTGAAGAACTGCGCGTCGTTCCCGACGAGGACCTTCGAAAGTGCAGCGGCCACGCCCGGCGAACGACTCATCCCCGCGTCACAGTGCAAAGCGATCCGGGAGATGTCGGCGCGATGACGCAGGACAAACTCCCAGATCGCGTCGGCGTGAATCTCTGAGAAGAGATCGCGCTCCTCGTAGCCCGGAATCACCGAGTCCGCGTCCGGAAAGGAGAGACGCAACAGGCCGCGTTGCTCCTTCGATTCAGGAATCCGCGCACGATCATCGCTTGTCGTCGTAATCGAGATGACGATGTGTGGAACGTCGTGGGCTGGCACCCGCTCGATGGCAGGCCGGCTGTAAACGAAGAACTTCATCTCGGCTACGGCGTTTCCAAAGACGGGTAGCCGAAGCTCGTGGTGGGGCGGTCGGCGATGAGGTCGGCGAGCCAGTGCTCGTACCAGTCGAGGAAGGTGCGCTCCTTCACAAAGAAAGGTGGTCCGTTGCCCACGTACACGACTCGTCCACGGGCTTTGCCACAAACAACAAGACCACACATCTCGCCGCACGCCTGGTCGGCGATGATGAAGATGCCCCGAAGCGGCTCGTCCGCGATGCTGAGGTCTTCATCCCACCTTGGCCCGTAGTCCACGCCAGGAACCAGCGGACTCGCCTCCGCAAGAAACCCATCGGGCGCGGAAAAAACGAGTCCGTGACCGAGGGGAAGAAGCCCAGCGAAAGGACCCGCGCGGCACGCGGACACGCGGGTCAGAAACGCTCGATAGTCAGCTGGAAACTCAATGCCGTGGCGAACCTCAAACTCCGCCACTGTCGCCTCTTCAAGCGGCGACGCCCAGCGGAGCTCATGCTCCGCGACGCCGAAATGCCGTTGGCCACTGCGAGCCCTCCACCCGATTCGCTGGGCTTCGTGAATCTTGGTGCGAATGCGGTGCAGTTGGGGTTCGTATGGGTCTCTCATGGACGCGCCGACGTCGTTCACGACTAAGGACGAACGATCGAAAATCAACCGCGGCGCCTTGGTTCAGTCGCTGTTCTCCCAAACCAAGATTCCCCTTCCGAGCGGGGTGATCACCGGAACCCACGCTTCCACAACTTCGCCAACTCGATGCTCATCGAGCTGGAGAGACTCGCGCCGGTCGCCCTCCGAACCGCAAACCCAGAAGGGAATCTCCGACACGGCGGAACGAAGACGCGCGAGGCCGGCCGTGAGTCCATTGTTGGGGTGGAAGAGCGCGGTTAGCTCCGCCGGGCTCGCGACTCCCAGCTCGGGATCGGTTTTGAGCCCGCCCACGGGGACTAGGTAGCCCTCGATCTCGCGAATCTCACAGACGAGTCCTGCGCATTGGTTGAGGTAGGTCACCCCTGTTCGCGCCGCCACGACCACGTACATCCACCCCGCCTGGGATCCGTCCGGATCGAGCATCACGCGTAACGTCATCTCATCACCTGTGGGAACGACCTCCATCTTTGCACGGCGAGATCGGTCCGGTCGTCAAGCCAGTGAGTTGCCCCGCGTGAAACTCAAAGACGGGTGGGCTTGGAGCTGTCCGTCGTCGGGAACGAAGCTCGTTCCCAAGCCTCCTCGAAAACGCTCGGATCGGTCTCGAACGCCGCGAACTCTGCAAGGTCCAGCCGCTCGATGGTGAGCCCGCCGTGTCTACCTTCTTCATGCGTTTCGTCGTAGCGAAGCGTGGGTCCCAGGTCGTAGTCCTCGACCTGGCGCAATGCCTCACCCGTTTCGTCACACTCGAAGAACCACCATGAGCAACCCCATGATTCGTCTTCGTCTCCGCGTGACTCGTCCCACCGACGCCTGAAGTACCGTCTTGCCAACGTTGACCTCAAAACAGAAACGCCCCGCACGAGGCGAGGCGTCTACTGAGTGCGGAAGAGAGGACTCGAACCTCCACGGGTTTTACCCCACAGGAACCTGAATCCTGCGCGTCTGCCAGTTCCGCCACTTCCGCGTGGGGACAGGCTAGGTAATCCGGACCTTGAGGGGTGTCAAGGTCGCGGGTTCTAGCGGTCTTGGAGCGTCTCGGCGATGACGCGGCCGATCGCGGCGGATCCCGCGGGCGAGGGGTGTACGTCGTCTGCGTAAAAGCGTGGCGTCGCGGGGGTGATGGTCTCGAGGGTGCACACGTAGACGACGTCGCTTCGCGTCTCGGCGAGGGCTCGGTAGCGGCGGAGGAGTTCGGGGAAAAGCTCGCAGCCGGTCTCTTCGTCGCGCGGCAGGTAGTAGCCGACGAGCACGGACTGCGCTCCGTCCGCGGCGATCGCGTCGAGAAGGCCAACCATGATGCCGCTGCTGAGATCCGGGCTGACGATCCCGTCGAGCACCTCTTCGGTGCACTCGCCCGCGAAGTCGTTGCCGCCGCCGTTGACGAGCACGTGGGAGAAGTCGCCGCTCTCATAGAGGGAGGCGATGCCGTCCTCGCCCCCGAAGGTCGCGCCGCCGGTAGCGTTGTTCTGAACCGAAACCCCAAGTTGAACGCCGACGAAGTCCGGGATGCTCTCGGAGGTCTCCTTGTTCCAGCCGAGGATCGAGTCACCGACAGCCTGCACGCTTCGCACCTCGGTGGGGGACCCAAGCGAACTCGCACTTCCCGAGCACGACGCGAGCGGTGAAACCGCGCTGTCGATCGATGCATCCGTTCGCGGTCCCACCGCCGCGTCATCCTCGTCCGCGTCGGGCGTCGACAAGTCACAGGCAAATCCGAGCGCCGCCAGCCCAAGGCCCACAATCCAAGTTGTCTTCATGGGGATGCAGCGTTGCAATCCACAGACCAGCGGAAAGGCCCGAAGACACGGCCCGGCGTGTCGCAACCTGACGCGTCTCGTCGCGCTGATGCGACGATTTCGACCTGCCGACGAGGTCGTCTTGACCCTACGTATTTGCCGATGCGGAGTCCCTCGTGAACGTTGCGATCATCGGTGCAGGAATCGCGGGCCTGCGCTGCGGCCAGCTCCTGAAGGAGGGCGGCGTGAGGGTGTCGATCTTCGACAAAGGCCGCTTTGTAGGCGGGAGACTGAGCACCCGAACGCGAAGCGGCCACTTCGACCACGGCGCGCAGTACGTGACGGCCCGCGCACCGACCTTTGTGGCGCAGATGGAGCGATGGCTTGCGAAGGGAATCGCGGCGCGGTGGAAGTTCCGGCACCTCGATCTCGCAACGGGCGCGGTGACCGCGAAGGAGCGAACGCTCGGCAGCGAACGGGCGCGACGCCTCGCGGAAGCTCTCGCAGCGGAGCTCCCGATCGAACTGGAGACCGAGGTCGCTCCCCTGGATGGGCATACGCTTCGCGACACCGGCGGGAAGGCGCTTGGCACCTTCGACTCCATCGTCGTGACCGCGCCCACGGTGCAGACGCGGCGTTTGCTCGCGGCCTATCCCTCGCTTCTCGCGCCCCTTGCACCGATCGAGCACGCGCCCTGCTGGGCGTTGATGGTCGACTTCGAAACGCCCTGGACGATCGATGCCGACGTTCTCGCCCACGGAAACGCGATCGCCTGGGCGGCCCGCGAGGCGAGCAAACCGGGACGCCCCAAAACGAACGGTTGGATCGTACACGCGTCGCCCGAATGGAGCCGCGCAAACCTCGAGCTCGATCGGGAACAAGCGGCGGTGGCGCTGTTCGACGAGCTTCGAACGCTCGGCGAGCTTCCGCCGCTCACGCATCAGAAAGCGCACCGCTGGCGCTACGCACAGGTGGTCCGGGCCGCGGAGATCCCGTGCGTGGTGGGCGAAGGCATCGCGATCGCAGGCGACGGTCTCCTCGGACCGCGGGTCGAAGCGGCGTGGCTCAGCGGAGAAGCCGCCGCCCAGCGTCTTCTGGAGGCCCGCTAGTGCGCGCGCTGCCCTGGGTTCACCTCGTCGCCACGCTCGGCATGACGATCGTCATCTGGGAAGTTCAGCTTCTTCGCTATCCCTCGTTCGCCCACGTCGCCGCGGCGGACTTTCCCGCGTTCCATCAAAAGCACGTCGCGCGCATCTCGCTCGTGGTCATCCCGCTGATGATGGCCGAGCTGGCAACGGCCGGTTTCTTCGTGATGAACCCGTCGGCGAGCCCCGTCTCGCCCTGGCTGAACTGGATCGGTCTCGCCCTCGTGGGGCTTGTCTGGGCGTCGACGTTCTTCGTGCAGGTCCCGCTTCACAACCGCCTGGCCGAGGGCTTCGACGCGCCCACCGTCGAGCGTTTGGTCTCGACGAACTGGATTCGGACGGCCGGCTGGAGCGCTCGCGGCGTGCTCGCGCTGCTGATGACGATCGCAACGCTTCGACAGTAAAAATCGCGCGTCTCGAGGTTGCCGTTCGGGCGATGAAACCGCACGGTGAAGCCGTGGCGAAGAAAGCCCCCAAAGGAAATCGTCCCTTCGAAGGGCTCGGCAAGCTCGCCAAGGATCGCAAAGAGGCCGCGCGCGCTGTCGCCGCCAAACACATGAAGGAAAAGCACGCGCCGGTCGCGAAAGCGCCTACGTCGAAACAACCGTCGAAAACGCCAAAAGAACCGCCGAAGGAAGAGCCGACTCCGGATGCACCGACCGCGTACTCCTACGAGGATCGCGTCGCGTTCTCCCAGGCGTTCTCCGGCGTCGCGCCCCTCGGAACCCCCGCGCCGAAAGCCAAGCGAAAGAGCGCAACGAAGAAGCCCGCTCGCGACGCGCGGGCCCAGGCCGTCGCAGAAAGTCGCGCGAAAGAAGAGGCCGCGCGGAAGCGTCTCGACCAGCTGGTGTCCGGCGGCATTCGCTTTGTTGTGGAACGAAGCGACGGAGTGGAAGGTCGGCGCAGCGACGCGAGCGCGCGCACGGTCCGCATGCTCCGGCACGGCGAACTTCCCCCCGAGGCGAGCCTCGATCTTCACGGCAAGACGCGCGCCGAAGTCGGCCCTGCGCTGCGGGCGTTCGTTCGCGACGCGCACAAACGAGGCCGACTCACCCTCGCGATCATTCACGGCAAGGGCAAACACAGCGAAGGAGGCGTCGGCGTGCTTCGAGACGCTGCGGTGGCCGCGCTCACCAAAGGCGGCGCGGCACCACTCGTGGACGCGTTTGCAACGGCGCCCGATCGCTTCGGCGGCGAGGGCGCGCTCCTGGTCCGCCTTCGGGCTCGTTGAACAAATCGTCAACGCTCAGCCGCCACGTTGACGGATTGACGACCGGACCCGAAACCATCGGCGACTTTTCCCGTACTTTTTGAGGAGGGGAGGTTGGTACGAAAGGTGCTCTACCCCTCCTCATGATCTTCCCCGACGTCAATCCCGTGTCGATCCTCGTCCTTGGCATTACGCCGCGCGCCGACGACATGACCGTCCTCGCCGAACTCCTCGGCACCGAACCCGAAGCGCTCTGGCTCGACATCGATCGCGTCGCGATCGTCCGGCAGGAAACCGAGCTCGAAAGCGTGATCTTTGCCGAGTGCATTCGTACGCGCGCCGCCCGCAAAGGCATTCGCATGGCCATCGGCATCGCCGAACGCCACGAGGTCGAAACGCCTCTCTCGAGCACGCTGAATCGCGCGCGGGAAGCCTTCGATTTTGCGGTTGGCCTCGGCAGCGACCTAACCGTGTCCTACTCGAGCATCGTGCGGTCCCGCGAAGCCGCGTGATGCACGCCGAAGCATCGGCACCGCCCACACCACCGCCACTCCCGCGCACACCGCCGCGGCGAGACGAATCGTTTCGTGCACGCCAAAGCCGCCGTAGTCGATCAGCGAAGCGTAGACGAGGTAGCTCCCGCTCGACGTGAGCATGACGAGCCCCATCTCGGTCGCAAAGGTTCGCCCGCGAAACTCACTCGGCACGCTCTGCTGCAAGAGCACCGTGCTCATCACCCAAATCGACGCGCCTCCAAGGTGCGCGAGAGTCACCATCAGACCGGCGACGTAAATGTTCGGCGCGATGCTGAGCGCACCGTAAAAGCCCATCGCCACCCCAAAACTCAGCGCGATGATCCAGCGCAGACGAAGGGGGTCGTCGCGCCCGAGCCAGCGCGCCACAAAGGGTCCGATTCCCGTACCCACCGCGCGGCAAAACCAGAGAAACGAAATCCCAAGGTCGCCGCTGTCGGCGAGGCGATAGCCCGGCATCGCACCGAGAAGCGTCAGAAAGAGCGTGAGGGCGCCCATGAAGCCCCACACCGTCTTCGTGAAGAGCAGGTCCCGCACCGAGGGGTGATCGCGCAGGTAGCGCAGCCCCTCGAGAACGCCGCCGGTGCTTCGTTCCGATCGCGGCCTGGTGCTCTCGTGGCGAATGGAAATCACGAAGAGCGCGCTAATCAAATAGCTCAGCGCATCGAGTACGATCGCGACGCGCCAGCCGAACGCATAGAGCACAAACCCGCCAAACGCGGTCCCGACCGCGAACATCACCGACCAGGTCGCCGAGCTCAGCGCGTTCGCTGCAATGAGATCCTCTTCGCGCACGAGATCGGGAATGACCGCGCGATACGCCGGATCGAAAAAGACGCCGATGCAAACCTGGAGGAGCGTGATGGCGTAGATCGCCCACGCGGGACCGCCCGTATCGAGTAGCAAGAACGCGAGCACCGCGACCGCGGAGAGGACGTCGCAGACGATCATGATGCGGCGACGGTCACGGCGGTCGGCGACCACCCCGGCAACCGGACCGAGGAGGGTGACCGGCGCCTGTTTCAGCACGAAGACGATTGCCAGAGGGAGCGCTGCGCTGACTTCGCCACGTCCCAAAAGGTGAACGATCGCGAGCGTATTCAACCAGGTTCCGAGCAGGGAGGTCGCGCGCGCAAAATAGAGGCGCCTCCACTCGGGATTGTCTCGGAGCGCGTCTCGGATGCGTCGCTGGGCGCCCACGCGGGAGGACATGTGGTCCGATGCCCTGCAAGGCAAGCGGCGGTGTGTTATCTGCCCGCCATGGACTTCGAGCGAGAACTCAACGCGGCCTCCGAAATCGCCCTCAGCGCCGGAGAAATCATCCGCACCGTCTACGCGAAGGACTTCGCTGTCGCCTACAAAGGCGTACGCGATCCCGTCACCGACGCGGACACGCAGGCCAACGCGCACATCGTCGAGGCGCTCCGCAAAGCGTTTCCGGAAGACGGGATCGTCGCTGAAGAAACCGCCGACAAAAGCGACGCGCTTAAAGGCGGGCGCGTGTGGTTTGTCGATCCCCTCGACGGCACGAAAGAGTTCATCGCAAAGAACGGCGAGTTCGCGGTGATGATCGGCCTCGCGGTCGACGGCGAAGCGAAGCTCGGCGTGGTCTACCAGGTCGCCAAAGACAAGCTCTATCGCGGCCTTTCGGAAGGCGGCGCGTGGCTTCGCACCGGGGGCACCGAGCGCGACCTCAAAGTCAGCACCACGCCGGCTCCGAAAGACCTGCGGCTCGTCGTCTCGCGCTCGCATCGGCCCGAGAGCATCGACAAGATCGTGCAGAAGCTCGGCATCACGAGCGAGCGCAAAAGCGGCTCGGTCGGTGTCAAAGTCGGCCTCATCGCAGAAGAGGAAGTCGACCTCTACATCCATCTTTCCGATCGCTCCTCGCACTGGGACGCGTGCGCGCCGGAGGCGATTCTTCGCGGCGCAGGCGGCCGGTTCATGCGCGTGGACGGGACGCGCTATCAGTACGGCGGCGAAGATCTTCGCACCGACGGTGGCATCTTCGCCTGCAACGCGGCGGCCTACGACGAGGTCTTGCCGATCGCCAAGGCGGTTGCCGAAGAGGTTGGCTTCTTGAAGTGAGCCACCGCGTTCTCGGCGTGCTCTTTCAGGAAGCGGTCGTCCTCACCCCGGCGGGCGACGTCGTGGTGGTCCCCGCCGAACTCACGAAAGGCGAACTGAACGCCGCGAACGTGGACCCCGCGGTCATCCGTCATCTCGGGCGACCTCCCCGGGCGCTTTTTGACGGCGCCGTCGTCGCGACCTGCGCGCGGTGCAGCAATCGCGGCATCGCCAACCCGAGTTCCACGCAAGCGAAATTCCTCGCGCAAACGGAGCTTCGCCACGGCGCCTACCCTTGGTCCGGCAGCGTCCCGGGCGACTACTGCATGAGCTGTTCGTTTCCGCCGCGCTGAGCTACCAGCGTTTGGTCCCCGTGAGCACCATGCTGAGCGCACCGCCCACGGCCGACGCCCACCCGATCGCACGTGGCTCGTCGTACGCGCGGGCAAAGGGAAGCGCCGCCAGCGCCGCGCCCGCGATCAGCACATAAAAGAGACCCACGCCGCGGCGAAGCGCGCGACCGCCCGTCCGCGAATGAAGTCCCATCGAAAGAAACGTCGATGCGGCGATGCTGCCAAGAAGCGCAAAGCGCCGCTCAGTCGCCTGAAGATCCGCGGTGCGCGTGAGCATCATCCCGGTGAGCACGCCCTGCACCAGTCCTGGGTAGAACCCCGCCAGCGCAGAACCAATGCGCGGATTCCAGCGGTGCTTGCGCGCCTGACGATGCATGAGCACTGCGCCGCCCACCGTCATCATCAGCGTCGGGTAGAGCACCGCGAGCCCCGTCTCGCTGTCGCCACTTGCCGCGGCGATCGGAAGCGCGAGCGACCCCATCAGAATCGCGCCCGTGTGCGCGCCAAAGATACGAAAGCCCACCGTGTCTCGGCGATCTTCAGGCGGGGCGACCGGCGCCTGTCGCGGATCCGCAGGGCCGTCCGCAACCGAGAGCTCCCGCGGTCCTGCGACCGTTTCCACCACCTGGGCGTGCGCGACGCTCGCGCTCAGCACCATCATCCAAGCAAGCCACTTCATGCAGGGACAACGGCGGCAACCCGATGCGCTTACACCTCGTCGTCGAAGAGCTTCTCGATCAGCGCTTCAACCTCACGCTTCGCATCCGCGAGGCCTTTTCCGGTGAGCTGCCGGTAGCGTTTGATCGCCTGGATCGTCCGGCCGTCGCGGAGGAGGTCGCGCACGCCGTCGAGCGTCTCCGGGTAATTGACGCGGCCAAACTCCAGCGGGGGACCGGCCGCTGGAACCTTCGCGGCTGCATCGTCGAGAGCGTCCGCAAGCTCGCGCGCGTGGGCAGGGGAAAACTCGCACCAGGCTTGCGCGGTCGTGATCTCGACGTAGTCCGCAACGCGAAGGGTCCACGTGCCCTTCCGCTTCGGCTCCCCCGCGCGATCCGCAAGGTTTCGAAGATGCGCCGCAAGGCGCCGGCACTCGTCGCCCCCAAGGTAAGCCGCCTGGCTGAATGCTCCGCCTGCCTTCGCGCCGATCACGCGCGCCGCGGTGAGGTAGACAAACACGTAGCCGTGAAACGCTTCCTCGCATTCGGCCGTGCTGAGACGTGACTCCAGCTGAAACCCCTGCGGGCTGCCCACCTCGGCGAACGCGGCCATCAGCGCAACGCAAAGTTCGTCGTCGAGCTTGGACCAAATCCGATCAGAAATGATCTCGAGGTCCACGACGCCCCGCTCGATGAACTCGTAGTCGGGATCGAGTTCGTTTTTTCGTCGTTCGAAGAGCCGAAAGAAGCGGTCGAGCGCTGTCATCGGCGCACACCATAACCACGGGCCATCGCAACACTCGTGTTTCCGCGACCGCGGGCTGCCGAACTTCGACTTTCGACCCCCACGCGCGTCCTTAGGCTCGGCTCAACACTGGAGGACGTTGTCATGAAGCTCTATCTCACCGAAGGTTCACCCGCCTGCAAGAAGGTGCTCGCCACCGTTCGTGCCGTCGACGCGAAGGACATCGAGTCCATTCCTGTCAGTCCGCTGACGGGCGAGACCCACACCGAGGACTACCTCCGCATGAACGGAAACGGAAAGGTCCCCACGCTGGTCGATGGCGAGCTCACCCTCTGGGAGTCGAACGCGATCATGCAGTACCTCGCCGACAAGTTCGGGGGCGACGCTATCTTTCCGAAGGATCCCGTGACGCGTGCCGACATCGTCCGGTGGCAGTTCTGGGAAGCCAACCACTACAACCAGGCCGCCAACGCGATCCTTTCGGAAACCACCTTCAAGCAGCTCCTCGGCATTGAAGGCGGTCCGAACGAAGCGATTCTGCAGTCCGCGACCAAGGACTTTCATCGCTTCGCCAAGGTGCTCGACGACCATCTCACCGATCGTGCGTTTCTCGTGGGCGAGACCGTTACCCTCGCCGATTTTTCAGTGGCGATGTTTACGCCCTTTGTCACCGCAGACGAAACGACCGTTCCCGTGAAGGACTACGCGGCGCTGACGAGGTGGTACGGTGCGATGCGCGAGTACGTACATTGACCTCACCCTTCGAAAACCCAGCGCTTTGGACCTCGGTCGCAACTGGCTACGACACCCACGCGCGCCGCATCACCGGCGACTACTCCGCGCGTGCCCTCGAGCTTGCCAAGATCGCGAAGGGACAGCGCGTTCTCGACGTCGCGTGCGGCCCAGGAACTCTCGTTGGCATGGCCCTCGACCGCGGCGCGGAGGTCACTGCGGTCGACTTCGCGCCGGGCATGGTCGAGCGCTGCCAGACCAACTTTCCGGAGGCGAACGCGCTTGTGGCCGACGGTCAAAATCTCCCCTTCGAAGATGAGTTCGACGCGGCGTTCTCGTGTTTCGGGCTCATCTTCTTTCCCGATCGCGCCGCGGGTTTTCGAAGTCTCTTGCGCTCGCTTGTGCCGGGCGGGGCAGCGGTCGTCACCTGCTGGAGCCCCATCGACGAGGACCCGCTGCGAACGCGCTTGAGTGAGATCTTCTACGCTGCGTTTCCCTCGGTTGAGCGGGCCGCGCCTCCACCGGACGCCCTCAATAGCGACTCCGGTCTTCGGACCGAGATGGAAGCGGCGGGGTTCGCGAACGTCGAGGTGGTGACGCACGAGGCGCCGGTGCACTTCGGCCATCGAGAGCTTTGGGATTTGATGGCGGAGAGTTTTCCGCCGATCACCGCGATGCGTTCCGCACTTCCAGAGGTGGAGTGGCACGCCGCCGCGCAGCGAGGGCGCGCCTGGATCGCCAAGCATCACGACGACGCACCTCTCTCCGCCGTCGGCTATCTTGGCCTGGGGCGCAAGGGGTAGAGCTCGACCGGTTCCCCCGCAGGCGAGCAGGGGCTAAGGTGCGCGCATGTCGAAACTTCAGGGGCGCGCCATCGCCATCACCGGCGCAGGATCAGGAATCGGTCAGGCGCTCGCCCGCGAACTTGCCAAACGCGGCTGCGACCTCGCGCTTTGCGATGTGAACGAAGCAGGACTCGAAGACACCGCGCGATCGATTCACGGCCGCAAAGTCACGACCGCCGTCGTCGACGTGGCGAACCGCGAATCCGTCGAGACCTGGGCCAAGGAGAGCATCGACGCCCACGGCACCATCGACGGCATCGTCAACAACGCCGGCGTCACGGTGCAGGACACCATCAACGACATTTCCTACGAAGACTTCGAGTGGATCGTCGGCATCAACCTCTGGGGCGTCGTCTACGGTACGAAGTCGTTCTTGCCGCACCTCATCGCGCGGGACACGGGATGGGTGGTTAACATCTCGAGTGTCTTCGGCATGGTCGGCTTTCCCGGGCAGGGCTCCTACAACGCCACCAAGTTCGCGGTGCGAGGAATGACCGAAGCCCTTCGCCTCGAGCTCGAGGGAACAGGCGTCACCGCGTGTTCGGTGCACCCGGGCGGCATTCGCACCAACATCGTGCGCAACGGGCGACTCCATCGCGATCCAACGGGACGCATCGATCCGAAGGACATGGCGGACCGCTTCGAAACGATGGCGAAGACCACCCCCGAGCAGGCCGCGAAGGTAATCGCCAACGGAATGGAAAAGCGCGAGCCGCGGATCTTGATCGGTCCAGACGCCCACGCGATCGATGCCATCGCCCGCGTTGCGCCGCGTCGCTATGGCAAGCTCATGGCCAAGCTCGTCGACGTCCTCGATCGCTGACGCGGAGGGGGAACTCCCGCGCGCAGGCGCGTATCATCCGGCGCGATGGGTATGATGCAAAAGGGCCTCGCCAAGGCCTACGAACGCCAGAAGAACTCGGTTTTTGAGGAAGTCGCCGCGATCGGCGGACAGGTCGTCGGCTTTGAAGAGTTCGCGGCGGAAGCGGCGGGGATGGGCAAGCTCATCGGCGGCGCAGCCCTCGATCAGCTCAAGGGCAAGATCAGCGGGGGTCTCCTCGGCGGAAAGGAAACCGTCGACGGCTTTCAGGTCTTTGGGTTCGAGACGGCGGGCGTACGCCACCTCTACGTGCAGCCTTACAGCCAGCACATGGCGCTGCCCGGTGAACACCACGCGTGGCTGCCGGGCGGCTACCGGTCGCCGATCGCCTATCGCCACGGAATGATGCTCTGGGGCTGGGACACCGGCGGCGACGCCGAACTCGAGCAGTGGCTCGGTACGCAGGGCGCGCTCAAGGGCGTCGTCAAACAGTGCAAGACGAGCTGGTCCGCGGGCACCAAGAAGTTTGATCTCGAATGGACCGTGCAGCTGATCAGCCTTGGGGACGGGCGCTCGCATCTCGTGATGAAGGCGGGTCGCTACGGCGGTCTCACCACGTATCGCGTCGGCCTTGGGCATTTCATGAGCGTCGGTTCAACGCTCGCGCCGCTGCTCACCCACAACACCTATCCGGCTCACTCGCCGCTCTACCCGGTTCACTACCAGGACCTCTTTCACCACTACATCCTCGGCGGCCAGGCGCCCTCCGCGCCCTCCGCGCCTCCGCCGGCCGATCCCTATCGAAACCAGAGCGCGCCGCCGGCGCCTCCTGCCGCGCCGACCTCGGACTACAGCCAAGCGATCTTTCAGGCAGCAGGTCCCTTCGCGAACGAGACCTTCTTCGTCGGCCACCTCACCGGCGAGGTTGAAGCCAACGTTCGCGCGCTCATCCTCCCGGCACACCAAAAGCAGGCCGCGATCTGTGTCGTCCTCGATCTCACGGTGCTCGGCTCCGCCAAGGACGCGGTGGTGATCACCCCCGACTACGTCTACGTCCGCGAGCTCGGCGACACGATGGGCTTTTCCCTCGACGACCTCGCGACGGTGGAACCGCCGAAGGGCATGCTCACGAAGACTGTCAAGGCGCACCTGAAGAGCGGCCGCGTGTTGAAGGTACCCTGCGGCTCGAACCACGAAGGACTCTACGCCGTGCTCGCGCAGTGCGCGGGGTAGAGCGCGCGGGGTAGAGTGTGCGGGGTGGAGCGATCTAACGCGGGTCGACCGGCGTCTTCGGAAAGTCCTCGCGCTTTCGCGCTTCCATTTCAAGGACACGCATGATCGAAAGCAGCAGCGCGTCGTTCCACGGCCGCGCAATGAGCTGCACGCCCACGGGAAGCCCGGCGCTCTCGGCTTCGATCTGCGCGGCGCGTTTGTCGAGACGATCGCGAAGGACTGTACGCCGCGTCTCGTCCGGTCGCGCGTGCGTTACCGGCACCACACCTGCCGGAAAGTTCAGCAGCGAGTAGCGCGACACGTTGAGAAAGCCGAGGGTGAAGTCGTGCGCCATGCCGATCGGCGCGGCGGTGGTCGCGTACGCCGGCGCGATCACAACGTCGACGCCGGAGCGCTCCCAATGCTTGATCTCTTCAATCCGAAGCTCGTCGCGGCGGGCGGCGTGCTTCCAAAGCTCCTTCACGCGCTTTTCGCCGAGCGAATCCATGAGGCGCTGAATGCGCCCCTCGCCCATCAGACCGAGCGCGCGTGCAAGACCCTGCCGCGCGCGGCTTGGCATCTTCGCAAGGCGACCGAGAGTCTTCAGCGGCGGGACCAACGGCTCGCCCTCGAGCATTTCAAAGAGCGTCGCGGTGCCGTCGCTGGTGATGCCCTGAAAGTAGAGGTAGAGCAGTTCTTCGACGTTCGGCGGCGTAAAGCGCACCACGCGGCAGCCAGCCTTTTCGAGGAGCTCGGCGGCTTCCCGCACGCCTCTCCGCACCGAGGCGGCCGGCGTGAAGAAGCCGTCGTCCTCGTAGTAGCCGACGGTGAGCTTTGTGGGATCGACCGTTCCAGGCTCACCGAGGGGGAGCGGCGGGACGTCCGGATCAAACGCCGCGTGGAGCGGCGTGTCGAGCGCGCGCATCAAGAGAATCAGGTCGTCCACACTTCGCGCGAGGGGACCGATCTGCGCCTGCACGAACTTCTGTCCACGAAGGAGTGTTTGGGAACCGAGGTTCGACCAGCGATGACCGGTGGGCTTGATGCCGCACACGCCGCAGAACGACGCGGGAATGCGAATCGAGCCGCCGATGTCGGTGCCGACGCCAAAGGGCGACATGCCAGCGGCGATCGCCGCGCCTTCGCCACCGCTCGAACCGCCGGGGCCGTGTCCGTGACGCCACGGGTTGTGCGTCGTGCCAAAGAGGGTGTTCACCGACTCCATCGGCGAAAGGAGCGTCTGCGGCACGTTGGTCTTGCCGATCACGATCGCGCCCGCCTCGCGAAGAAGCCGCACCACGACGGCGTCGGAGGGTGCAGGAAGACCCTGGCGCGCGCGTAACCCCAGCGTCGAGGGAACGCCCTCCGTGTTCACGTTTTCCTTGATCGTTATCGGAAGCCCGTGGAGCGGACCGCACGGTTTGCCTTCGCGGCGCGCTGCGTCGGCCGCTTCCGCATCCACGAGTGCCTTCTTTCGAAACTGATGCGCGAAAGCGCCAACCCGCGGTTCGACTTCGTCGGCTCGTTTGTGCAGCGCCTCGACGATGTCGACGGAGGTCGCATCCCCGCTTTCCAGACGCGCTTTGAGTTCGACCGCGGTGAGTTGGTGAAGCTCCACCTGATGCGTTTGTCTCGGAGCGGCCGGTGGAGTCAAGGGATCACTCGCATTTCGCCGCAGCCCTTGCGAGGGGTCCTGCGTCCAAGGAACACTCCTGGCGATGCGGTGGTGGGCAGTTTGGGTGTGCTGCGGGCTCTTCGCCTGCGAAGGGAGCGATCCTGGGGTCGACGTCGGTGTCTTTGACGGGGGCGTGGACGCTTCGAACGTCGACGCCGCCGTGGATGCAGGCTTCGACGCGGGGGATCCAGACGCGGGGGATCCAGACGCCGGCCCGCGCCCCGACGGAGGCCCGCTTCCGCACGAGCCCGAGGACATCTTCTTCGTCGGCAACAGCTTTACCTTTGGGGGCCCCATTCCCGAGCTGGTTCACGACCTCGCCGTCTTTGCCGGTCACGTCGAACCCAACGTCGAATACCGCGCGCTCCCCGGCGTGACGCTCCAAGCACATCGCGACGACGCGCGCCTCGCCGGCGCCCCCACGCGCGTCGCGGAAGGCTGGGACGTCGTCGTCCTTCAAGAAAACAGCCTGCGCCCCACCGACGCTCTCGGGAACCCGGAGCGCTTCAAAGAAGACGCCACGTGGTTTCACGATCTCGCACTGGAGTCGCGACCTGGCAGCCGGGTAATCCTCTACGAGACGTGGGCGCGCCGCGCCGGTCACTCGGTCTACGACTCGTCGTTTGAAAGCCCCACGGAGATGCAGGCGCAGCTTCGCTTTCACTACTTCGACGCCGCCGATCGCTACATTCCGATGTTCTCGATGTTCGAGCCGGCGGTGGAAGTCGCACCCGCGGGCGACGCCTGGGAGTTTCAACTCATGATGGGCGAGCCCCCGCAGCTTCACGCGAGCGACGACTGGCACGCCGGACCCGCCGGGCAGTACCTCAACGCGCTCGTCATCTACAGCACCATCTACGGCCGCAGCGCGAGCGGCCTCGCCCCCCTCGGCGTGGACGCCTTCACCGCGGGCCTACTTCAGGACGCGGCCGACGCCGTCACCGGCGCCGACATGCCCATCCCGATCCTCGAAGATCCCGACCCCCTGCCCGAAGGCGCCATCCTCCGAAGCGACCTCGGACCCGACACCGTCGACGGCTGGCCTGCGATCACCTCCGTCAACGGCAGCGTCGGACCCGTCTCCACCGTCATGGGCGAACGCACCCGCGTCACCTTTCGCGCCAGCGGCTTTCTCGGCGGCCAAACCGGAGGAAACCCCGCCAACGACCTCGGATGGCCCGGCGACGTCAGCGCCGACACCCTCTGGCTCGGCAGCTTCGACGGCCACGCCGACGCCCTCGGCCGCACGGCCAGCACCACCCTCGCAAACGTTCCGCCCGGCGAGTACACCCTCGAGCTCTTCGCGTCGCGCGACGGAGACGACGTCGGCCGCGGACGCCTCACCCGCTACACCATCGACGGCACAACCATCGACCTCGAAGTCGCCGACAACACCGATCGCGTCGCGCGATTCGACGGAGTACGCCCCGACGACTTCGGCGAGATCCGCATCGTCGTCGAGGTCAGCCCCGAAGGAACCTCGCGCTTCGCCTACCTCGGCGCAATCGTCGTCACCCGAACCGGCGAATAGCCGCCGACGCCGACTCTACGCTGGCCGAGACGCGCCGAAGCGAAGCCAACACCCGCGCCCTAGCCCTAGCCCACGTACACGTACACGTACACGTACACGTACACGTACACGCACACGTACACGTACACGTACACGTACACGTACACGCGCACGCCCACGTACACGTCACTTCGGCGAAACGTCAGCGCTGCGAAGCAGCGAAGGCGGATCGCAACGCGAGACAACGACACTGCGTAGCAGTGGCGGTGCATCGCCCGGCCAGTGACCAAACCCCGTTTCGGTGAACTCTCAGCCCGCGACGCGAACGGAACCCAAAACCTGAAGGGAGGGAGCGGGGCGGGGGTTCCCGAACGCGCAGCCAGCGTCGCGACGAGCGCAGCTCGTGCGCGTCGCGCAGCCGAAGAGAGCGAAGCGAACGAAGGGCAACTGCCCTAGGAGGGAACCCC
>JBCDAA010000105.1:0-23305 GCA_039186435.1 Myxococcota bacterium
ATAATGCCCGCCGGGTTGGCGCGGTGTTGGGGGCTTTCGAATCGCGCGCGCATCGCGTGGGCGCCGCGGTGGAGGGCGTCTTTGTCAAAGCCGACACGCGCCGGGGGCGCGAGTCCCACCGGCTTCAGTACCGAAAAGCGACCGCCCACGTTCGGCGGAATCGAAAACGTCGAAAGGCCTTCGGCGTCGGCGAGGGCTCGGAGGGAACCTCCCGCGGGATCCGTAATCGCGAGAAGGTGTTTTTCGAAAGGGGCGCCCGCGGCTTTCAACCATCCGCGAACGACGAGGAACGACGCCGCGGTTTCCACTGTTCCGCCCGATTTTGAGATCGCGATCGCGAGCGTCTTGTGCGGGTCGAGGGCGTCGAGAAGTCGTGCGAGGCGCCAGGGATCGCTGTTGTCCGGAAAGTGCAGGCGCCGCCCTTCGCGCAGCTCGGGCGGGCCCCCCAGCGCTTCGTAAAGCGCGCGGCCCCCGAGGGAGCTTCCGCCGATCCCGAGAACGATCACGTCTTGGATCGCGTCTGGTACCTCGCCGACCCAGCGGTGGACGTCCGCGGCGGGTGCACTCGTTGGCAGCTTCCAGAATCCAAGCTCGTCGTTTTTGACGCGCGCAAGGATCGATTGGAGTCCTGTTTCGAATGCGTCCTGCTCGGCGTCGAGATGGGCGTCGGTGACGCCACTTTGCGAGCCGCCGTTCGTCGCGAGTGCGTAGTCCAGTCGTACTGTCATGGAGCAGACTTACCAAAAGCCGCCCGCTTTGTTGACCGTCTCGCGGCCGTCTCCGTAGGTTCTCGAAGGTATGGGGCGAAACGGACCGTGGACCCGGTGGCTTCTGCTCTGCGCGCTCATGGGCGGGCTGACCTTTGGCCTGGTGGCCTCTTCCCAGGGGGACGAGCCCGGGAGCGAAGAGTCCGCCGAAGAACCAGCGGCCGAACGCGTCGAACGCGCGCCTGCGCGCCCCGCTGATCCTCGCGCCCGATGGCTTGCGGGGTTCGACCCTCGTCACTTCGAGCTTGAAGGGGACCGTCCGGTTGCCTCACTTCAGGCGGGTCGGCGCGCCTGGCTCACGGTTGATCCGGAACTTCAGGCGCACGTTCAAGGGGAGCTCGAACGATACGAAGTTCCCTATGCAGCGGTGGTTGCGATGGATCCGCGAAGCGGTCGCGTTCTCGCCTACGTGAGCCACTCGAGCGCCAACCCGGGTGCGGCCGATCTCGCTCTCGATCCGACCCCGCCAACGGCATCTGTGTTTAAGGTGATCACGGGCGCGGCGCTTGTGGACGCCGGCGTCTCTCCGGACACGTCCGTTTGTTACACCGGCGGCGGCAGTCGCATCACCGCGCGTCATCTCGAAACGCGGGCGCGTGAGGCCCGCTGCGCGACGCTTGGAGAGGCGATGGGCGGTTCCATCAACGCGGTCTTTGCAAAACTCGCGGACGAGCATCTCGATCAGGCGACCCTCGAGCGCTACGCGTCCGCGTTTGGATTTCAGCAGCGCCTTCCCTTCGATGTTCCGACGCCCGCAAGTCCGGCGGAGGTTCCTTCGGATCGTCTCGAGCGCGCCCGAACGGCCGCGGGCTTTTGGCACATGCACATGTCGCCGCTTCACGGGGCGCTGATCGCGTCGACGATCGCCAACGACGGCCGCATGCCCCGCGCCGCGATCGTGGAGCGCATCGACGCGCCCGACGGAACGCCACTCTACGAGTTTGCCCCGGAGATTCACCGCAACGTGATTCCGGTTCGGACCGCCCGCGCGGTCAACCGTATGATGCGCAACACCGTGCGCCGCGGGACGGCTCGCCGGACCTTTCACGATCAGCGCGGCAACGCGTTCCTTCCGGGCATCGAAGTCGCGGGGAAGACCGGCACCCTCAGCGCGGAGCGGCCCTACCGGGGCTACACCTGGTGGGTTGGTTTTGCTCCTGCCGACGAGCCGACGATCGCGGTCGCTGCCCTCGTCGTGAACACGCCCCGCTGGCGCATTAAAGCGAGCTACGTCGCGCGGGAGACCCTCCGCTGGCACCTCGTGGAAGGCCCGCGACGCCGTCAGCGCGCAGCTCAGTAGCGTTCAGGCGAGCGCTGCCCGGGCGACGTCCACGTCGAGGAGACTGCTCTTGACGAGTTCCCGAAGAGACATCTCGAAGGTCTGCATGCCGTAGGGGTGCACGCCGCGCTCCATCACGTCCTTGAGCGGCAGGTTGCCTTCTGGGCTGCGAATCGTTTCGCGGGCCGTGCCGGTCATCACCAGTACTTCGACCGCCACGACACGACCCTTTCCATCGGCGCGCGGGAGCAGACGCTGCGCGATGATGCCCTTCAGGTTGTCGGCGAATCGCTCTCGTGTCTCCGACGAATCGCTCGAGCCCGCCAGCGAAAGCACGCGGCCGACCGTACGACTCACGTCAGGCGTGTGCAGGGTCGAGAGCACGAGGTGGCCCGTTTCGGCGGCCTTGAGGCCGATGTCCATCGTCTCCTCGTCACGAATCTCACCGACGAGGATCACGTCCGGATCCTGACGAAGCGCGGCGCGAAGCGCGGTCGCAAAGCTGCCTGTGTCGAGACCGATTTCGCGCTGCGACACCGATGCAAGCTTGTCCGCGTGAATGTACTCGATGGGATCTTCAATCGTGACGATGTGCACGCGGCGGAGGTTATTGATGTGGTTAATCATCGCCGCGAGGGTGGTGCTCTTGCCGTTTCCTGCAGCGCCCACGCAAAGGATCATGCCCCGCTCGTTTTCGGCGAGTTGCTGAATGGCCGGCGGAAGCCGCAGCTCTTCGAAGGTGGGCACCTTGAGCGGGATCGAACGAAGGGCGATAGCGAGGGTGCCGCGCTGGCGATAGACGTTGACGCGATAGCGGCCGATGCCGGGCGCGCCGTAGCTGGTGTCGTACTCCTGTAGATCCTCGACGTCGCCCTTGTACCGCGACCGCTTCAAAATGATCTCCGCGAGCGCCTTCGTTTGCGCGGGCTTGAGCTTGTCGCCCTGCAGGTAGTGGAGCGCGCCGTTGACCCGAAACGCGGGAGGCTGGCCTACCTTGAGGAGGACGTCACTCGCTCGGTGCTGCGCACCTTTTTGAAGGAGCGCCAGAAGCGTCGACTGATCCATATGCGCTATCTTAGACAGTTCGGTCCGCTGGCGGCAGAATCATTTAAGGCAGGCGCCGTCTATCGAGAGAGCGCCGAGTTCCATTCATGTCCCTACGAACGACCGCCGCGATCCTCGCGATCCTCGTCTGTCCCGACGCGGCGCCGTTCTCGCAGGCCTCCGCGGATGAACCCCGCCGTCCTTCAACCCTTTCTCAGGCCGACTGCTACGCCGCGCTCGATCGCGCCGGCATCGACTACGAGCGGCCCGAAACCTCTGGGGTGGCGTTCCCCGTGCGTCTCCGCGGGCCGGTTGGCGGCGTTGAAATCCAGTTCGAGGGGCGCCGAGCGCAGCACCGCATCATGGACTGCCGCCTCGTCGTCGCACTCTCTCGCTGGGCGCCGCGGCTTCGTGAAGCCGGGGTCGCGCGCATTCGTCACCTCTCCGCCTACCGCGCGCGCGCGCGTCACCGTCGCACCGGTCGCCCGAGCGGCCACGCGTCCGGGCTCGCGATCGACCTGCGCTTCTTTGACGGGGAGGGATCCTTCGACGTGCTCGAGCACTGGCAGCCGAGAACGCGTGGCGCCGCTCCTTGCGAGCGACCCGATGCCGAGGACGAGCGCTCCCGAAAAATTCGCGAACTCGTGTGCGAAGCGATCGACCAGGATCTTTTTCAGGTGGTTGTGACGCCGCATCACGACGACGCGCACGCGAACCACGTGCACGTGGAAGTCGTTCCCGGGGTGCCCTGGACCTGGGTTCGCTAGATCGCTCGTCGCCCAAGCTGTCAATTCAAACGGGGCACAGCGCCGCAGCTCGTTCGCGTAACGCCTCCTCGACGGACTGGCTTTCGTCCGGCGCCAGGGATGCAAACGCGCGCGGGAGAATCGCCTCGAGGTCGACGAGCGCATCGAGCACCGCCTCGTCGACAATGTCCTCGGGCGTTGTTCCCACCTTCGAGCGCGCGCTCGCAATTCGGGCGGGGTTCATCAACGTCGCCGCGAAGGCGAGAAGCTCCGGGAGCGAAAGATGCGCGTGGGGATTCAACGCGGCGGCTTCGTTGAAACGGAGCTCTTGAAACTCCTCGATCTTCTTCTTTCGCACGGGCCGATTGAGCGGCGCGCGACCCGCCGGCTTGAGGACCCATCCCTCCGCGAGGTTGTTCTCCAGCGCGGGAAGACCGAGCGACACGGGAACAAGCGTCGCGAAGCGTTCGGAACGTTGGGCGAGGTTGCGGCGTTCCCCTCGCGCGAGCACCGGCGGCGCGTCGAGGCCCGTTTCCACCGCGAGGGCGACGACCTCCTCGTGGGCGAGAAAGGTGGTGTTCTCCACGACGACGTCAAAGAGGGCGAAGCGAACGTCGGGGCAGTAGTAGATTCCCGTTTGCACGGGAACGAGGCCGGGAATCGCGTCGACGTCCGGGTGCGGGTATGCGCCGCCATAAAGCTCGCCGTAGAGGCGCAGCGGAACCCCGAACGCGCGCGCAGCGTGGAGAGCCGCGCGTTCGAGCAGCGGGCGGAGGGCCTGCCACCCGAAGAAGCTATCGCTTGGCTCGAGCCACGCCTTTCGCTTTCCAAAGCGGACCTCGCGACCGTCGGTCGCCGCCGTGAAGTTCGCCCCGTGAATCTTCTCGGTCGCGATCCATTCTCCGCCTTGGTCGTCGGCGGCGCGCGTCGGAATTTTCGGGTAGGGCTGATGCGTGAGGTCCACGGGCGCCAAGATGAGTACGCTGGGGGCGCCGCGCTACTGGCGCTGCGCTACTGGCGCTGCGCTACTGGCCCTGCGCTACTGGCGCTGGAAACTGCGCTAGCCTCCACCTCATGATTACGGGCGAGTGCTTTTGTGGAGCGATTCGCTACGAGGTTGAGGGGGCGCTGCGGGGCGCGCGCTCGTGCCATTGCTCGCGCTGCCGAAAGGCGTTCAGCGCCCAGGCGTCCGCGTACGCGCTGGTTCCTGAAGGAGGCTTTCGCTGGATGGCCGGTGCCGAGCTGCTCACCCGCTACGTCGGAAAACACGGCTTTGGCCTCTGCTTTTGCAGCGTTTGCGGTTCGACCCTGGCGGGGATTTTCAACGGCGAGATCCACGGCGTGACCCTCGGGTGCGTGAACGGCGACCCCGAGGTCGAACTCGGGATGCACATCTATGTGGGTTCGAAAGCGACGTGGGAAGTCTTGCCGGAGGGCGTCGTGAAGTTCGAGGAAGGGCCAGAATAAGAAAACGCCCGCTGGTGCTTACCAGCGAGCGCTTTCGTCGACGACGGTTCGAGGTTAGTCGCGGCGGCGAACGACGTAGGTGTCCATATCCTCATCGCGCTCAAAACGGCGCCGGTAGTTTTGTGCCGCGCCCATCGTTTCGAAGGGCCCGATCCGCACGCGGTAGAAGTGGCCCCGACCTTCGATATCCGCTTCGGCGACGAAGCTGTCGTGACCCTTCGCGCGGAGGGCCTCCGCAAAAGTCTCCGCTTCCTCCTCCGTTCGGTAGCTCACGACCTGCAACGTGAAGGGACCGTCCTCGCCGACCGTTCCGCGCTCACGGGGTTCGGGACGCGGAATCGCAGCGGCCACGATCGGGTCCCGCGCGGTGGTGTTCAAGAGCGCTTCGGTCTCGCCGATCGCGGCAACGGCAGCCGGCATCGTCACCGCGATCGGAGTGGGTGCAGGAACCGGGGCGACGACTGGAACCGCGGCGAGCGCTTCGTGTTCCGCGACGGCCGCAGCGAGCGTTGCTGCGACCTCGGGTCGATCGTCCCCGAGAAGGGCTTGCGGAAAGGTCAGCGACTCGCGGTCGACCTCGAGACGCTCCGGCTCAACCTCGGCGGCTTGCTCGGCTTCGACGGCGAGGGCTTGCGCCCGGTCCAGCGCGGCGAGGGGATCCTGCGCGTCGTCGGCGAGAGCCTGTGGCTCTTCGAGGACCGCGGCCATTCCGTACACCAAGGCAAGGGTGAGAAGGGCGGCCAGCACAAACGCTCCCGCCCGTCGAAAGGTGCCCTCCGCCTCGGTGGGGTCTCGCTCCTCGATCTGCTCGAGGTCGCGCATCGCAGTATCCATCGAATCCTCCCGATCGACGTCGCCCATCGATCTAGAGGTGATGTACGCACTGTGCCTACATGTCGTCAAAAAACCGACGTGTGAGCGTATGTCAGCGCATGTGTTCTCTGCTGAAACCGCGAGCGGCGCCTCAAACACGTCCGGCAAGAGCTTGCGGTCGCGACCCTCTCGAACACGAAAGCCGGCGCCTACCCACTTGAGGCCACCCACCTGTTTTGACATGTGGTTTTCCGCCGGTCAGGTCACCCGCGGTGCTCCGGACGCTTCCCAACAATTTCGATCGCTTAGCCGAAGCTAGCGGTCCGGAACCACGATGTTGATCAGCATGCTCGAGTCGGTTCCAACCCGCTGCCACACCAACACGGAGTTTCCGATGTCCGCCCGCAAACGCAGGGAGTAGCGCCCCAGATCGTCCGCTATGCCGATGACTCCCGTCTCAAGGGTCTCGTTGTAGGCGAGGACCATCGCGCCCTCAATGGCACCTTCTCCGCTGATCTCGACGAAGCCATCCCCGTCGGGCGCGCTCGAGAGTGCGGTCGGCGGCGGGATCGGCAGCGTCGGTGCCGAAGCGGTCGTGCACGCGAGGAGAAATACGAAGGGGAGGAGTCGGCGCATAGGAAGCCCGAAGGGCAGGCTACAAGGTTTGTGCCAGGAGCCAAAAGCGGACATTTCTGAGTCGTTCTCCGTCCCTGAACTTTCCATTGTCAACGAAGTTGGCGGGCTGTGCCAAGATGCCAACACAGATGGCGTTTGGAGCGCACCTTAATTAACCGCGCGCGCGTGCGTGCGCGCGCGTGGGGTGGTAGGTTCCCCCACCCTCGACGACACGTTGTCGTCGCCCTTTGAGGAGGCCCCTTTGGCTGAGTCCCAGAAGCTCCCGGTCAGCATCGAAGACGAGATGCGCCGTTCCTATCTCGATTACGCCATGAGTGTAATCATCGGGCGCGCGATCCCCGACGTCCGCGACGGCTTGAAGCCCGTCCACCGGCGAATCCTCTATTCGATGCACGAGCAGAAGGTCTCGTGGAACAGCTCCTACAAGAAGAGCGCGCGCATCGTCGGCGACGTTCTCGGCAAGTACCACCCGCACGGCGACCAGGCGGTCTACGACGCCCTCGTGCGAATGGCGCAGGAGTTCTCCATGCGCGCGCCTTTGGTCGACGGCCAAGGGAACTTCGGCTCCGTCGACGGCGATCCGCCTGCGGCCATGCGCTACACCGAGGTCCGCATGTCGCGGCTCGCGTCCGAGCTGCTCGCCGACATCGAAAAGGAGACAGTCGACTTCGGCCCGAACTTCGACGACTCCGAGCAGGAGCCCCTCGTCCTCCCGAGCCGCGTACCGAACCTCCTCGTGAACGGTTCCGGAGGCATCGCGGTCGGCATGGCGACGAACATCCCGCCGCACAACCTCCGCGAGATCGTCGACGCGACCATTCGCCTCATTCAAAACCCGGGGCTCGAGGTCGCCGACCTCGTGAAGGACGATCCGGAGTCCGGACGCCTCGGCGTGAAGGGCCCCGACTTTCCCACGGGCGGATTCATCTACGGGCGCGGCGGCATTGCGCTCGCGTACCTGAACGGGCGCGGTCGCATCGTCATGCGCGCCAAGGCCCGCATCGAAGAGATGGCCAAGGGCAAAGGCCGCGAGCACATCGTCATCACGGAGATCCCCTACCAGGTGAACAAAGCGGAGCTCCTGAAGAAGATCGCGGAGCTCGTTCGTCACAAGAAGATCGAAGGCATCAGCGACCTTCGGGACGAGAGCGATCGCGATGGCATGCGCATGGTCATCGAGCTCAAGCGCGACGCCCACGGCGAGATCGTCTTGAACAACCTCTACCGCATGACCGCGCTGCAGAGCACCTTCGGGTACAACTGCCTCGCGATCGTGGGCCAGCGTCCGAAGGTTCTAAACCTCAAGCAGACCCTGCAGCATTTCATCGACCATCGCCGCGACGTCGTGACGCGCCGAACGCGCTACGAGCTTCGGCAGGCGCAGGATCGCCGGGAGCTCGTCGAGGGCCTCGGCATGGCCGTCACGGACATCGACCTGGTGGTTAACACCATTCGCGAGAGTCGTGATCCGGACGAGGCGAGGGCGCGCTTGATGACGCTTCCCCTCAAGGGGCTCGAGGAGTTTGTCCGCCGCGCCGGTCGTCCCGAAGAAGAGATCGCGATCGCCAAGGAGCGCCCGGAGTATCGACTGACGGAGCGGCAGGCGAAGGCGATTCTCGAGATGCGCCTCAGTCGTCTCACCGGCCTCGAGCGCGAGAAGCTGGCGAAGGAATACGGCGAGCTCTGCGACCTCATCGCGCGCCTTCGTTCGATCCTCGACGACGAGGGGCTGCTGATGAAGGTGATCAGCGACGAGCTCGAAGAGATTCGAGAGAAGTACGGCGAAGACCGGCGCACGCAGATTGTCGAGGCGGAGGGCGACCTCTCCATCGAGGACCTGGTGCCCGACGAAGAGGTCATCGTCACGATTTCGCACCGCGGCTACATCAAGCGCGTCCCGCTGAGCGACTACCGGGCGCAGGGACGTGGCGGAAAAGGCATGCGTGCGATGAGCACCAAGGACGAGGACTTCGTGAAGTCCGTCCTCACCGTGAACAACCACGCGCATCTTCTTTTTCTGACCGACAAGGGGAAGGCGTTCATTCGGCGCGTTTTCGAAATCCCCGAGCAGGCGCGAACGTCCCCGGGACGGCCGGTGGTGAACTTTGTCGGCATGGAGGCATCCGATCGGGTCGCAGCCATCTTGCCGATTCGCGAGTTCATCGACGACGGCTACCTGCTGACGCTCACGCGCGGCGGCAAGGTAAAGCGAACGGCGCTGAAGGCGTACGCGAATATCCGGCGCACCGGCATCATCGGCGTGGCGGTCCCGGAGGATGACGAGCTGATCACCGCGCGTCTGGTCGAAGGCGACCAAAGCGTGATCATCGGTACAGCGCGCGGCATGTCGATTCGCTTCAACGTGAGCGATGTGCGCGCGATGGGACGGGACTCGATGGGCGTCAAGGGCGTCGACCTTCGCGAGGGCGATCGCGCGATCAGCATGGACGTCGTCGATAGCGAAAGCACTCAGCAGGTGCTCTGCATCAGCGCGAACGGCTACGGCAAGCGCACGCCGCTGATGACGCTCGACAACGGCGAAGCGCAGTCGGACCGCTCGTTCAAGATTCAGAAGCGCGGCGGGCTCGGCATTGTGGCGATGCAGACCTCGGAACGAAACGGCGACCTCGTGCGACTTCGACTGGTCGATCCGGAAGAGGGGCTGATGGTCATCACCGACGGTGGGCAGGTCATTCGCACCCGCATTTCCGAGATTCGTGAGACGGGGCGAAACACACAGGGCGTGATCGTCATCCGACTGCGGGATGGAGAGCGCGTGGTGGACGTCGAGCCGGTTCCTGCCGAGGAAGCCGAGGATGAGGCCGAAGAGACCGCTGGCGATGCGGCCGGTGAGAGCTCGGAAAGCGTGGAAGCGACAGCGGCGAGCGAAGAGGAGTAGCTTCGGCCGGCGAGGCCCAGGTATTCTCGTGGAACGCCAAGGATGGAGATGAGGCTGTGAAATCCGCGCCGGTTCTCGGCATTGATCTGGGAACGACCAACTCCGTGGTTGCGGTGGCAGGGGAGGGCGCGATTCGCGTCCTGCCCCCCCGCGAGGGAGAAAAACTCCTCCCGTCGGTCGTGTCGTTTCACCCGAACGGGGACGTCCTCGTCGGTGCGTCGGCCCGCGATCGTCGTCTCCTCGACGCGCACAACACTGTCTACTCCGTGAAGCGCCTCATCGGCCGTCCCTTCGACAGCGAAGAGGTCCGCCGCGCGAAGAGTCGGTTCCCGTTTCCTCTCGAGCAGAGCGCGACCGGTGGTGTGCTCGTACGCGCGCGCGGCGAGACCTACACCCTCAGCGAGATCAGCGCGTTCGTGCTTCGCGAGGTCCGCGCGATTTCGGAAAATGCGCTCGGCGTGCCTTGCTCGCGAGCGGTCATCACCGTCCCCGCGAACTTCAACGAGCTGCAGCGAAGCGCGACGAAGGCTGCGGGTCGCGTCGCGGGCCTCGAGGTCTTGCGCATCCTCAATGAGCCGACGGCGGCGGCGCTCGCCTACGGATACGGCAAGGGATCGCACGAGCGCATCGCGATCTTCGACCTCGGTGGCGGTACCTTCGATGTGACCATCCTCGAGCTCGCGGGCGAGGTCTTCGAGGTGCTCGCGACGGCGGGCGATACCTACCTCGGCGGTGACGACATCGACGCGCTCATCGCCGAGCAGATGGCCGAGGCCTTTCTCGCGCATCATCGCTACGACCCGCGCCAGGACCAGCAGGCGTTCGAGCGGCTTCGTGCCGCGGCCGAGTGGTCGAAGTGTCAGCTTTCGAACGAGCCCGAGGTCCAGCTTCGCGTCGAGGAGCTCGCCTACGGCGAAGGTGGCGTCTCTCTCGATCTTACGTTCGGACTCACACGGCAGGGCCTGGAAGCGATGGCGATGCCGCTTCTCGCGCGCGCGTTCGACGTGTGCGAGGAGGCGATGTCCGTCGCGGGGATTCGTCCCACCCAGCTCGACAACGTGATTTTGGTCGGTGGCTCGACGCGCATGCCCCTCGTGCACTCCATGGTTGAGGAGTACTTCGGTCGGCCGCCGCTTTCGAACGTCGATCCGGACCTGGTCGTCGCCCAGGGCGCCGCGATTCAGGCGCAGGCTTTGGCCACCTCGCGCGCGAAGGGTCGCCTCGGCCGGGTGCGTCTCGAAAAGGTCCGGCGCGGAACCGGCCGCCGCATCGGTGTGGCCGTCGAACAGTCGACCGCGCAGCACCGCTCCTTTGACGATCAGCCCACGGTGGTCCGAAGCAGCGAGGCGCCGCCGGTTCCTTCGTCGGGCGGTCGTCCACCGCCGGTGCCGCCGCCTCCACCGCCAGCCGCAGCAGCCGCTGCGCACATGGATGAGCCCACGCGGACGACGACGATTCCAGGAACGTCGCCGATGCGGATGGCCAAACCCACGGAGACCGAGACCGGTCTTCCCCCGGTGCCGCCCCCTCCGCCGCCGGAACCTTCCTCGGTGATCATGTCTCAGGTCGCGGCCATCGGCGCGCCTGCGGACGCTTCCGCGCCGCTGCTCTTCGACATGGGCGGCGCGCCCGATCCGGCTCTCGCGCCGCCGACGCTCGATCCTCTGGCCTTCGATGGACCAACCGAGGAGACGCATCTCACCGACGGTCTGCCGCCGGGGTTGCCCGCGCCGGATCTCGCGCCTCCCGCCGACTTTGCGCCGGGCGCCGCGCCAGGACTCGGTCTGTCCCCGAGTTCGTTTCCGAACGAGCCGCCTCCCGAGGTTGCGCCGCCGCTTCTTCTCGACGTCACGCCGCTCTCCCTCGGGGTCGAAACCGTGAGCGGCTACTGCGAGCACATCATCGGTCGCAACTCGGCGATTCCGACGGAGCAGACGCGCGTCTTTTCGACCGGCCAGGACGATCAGACGGAGGTTGTCGTTCGCATTTGCCAGGGGGAGAGCCGTCGCCTGGAGGAAAACCAGCTGCTCGGGGAAGTGGTCCTCAGCGGCTTGGCTCCTGCAGCGCGCGGCGCCGTGCCCATTGAGGTCACCTTCGTGCTCGACGCGGACGGGACCTTGGGCGTTCGCGCGGTCGACAAACAAACCGGCCACCAGCAACACATTCGCATCAGCCTGATCGGTGGCGTTGAGGACGGGAACATCGACGAGATGCAGGCCCGGCTTGAGCAGCGCTACGGCGGGCCTCAGTGACCGACCGTCTCGACCAGCTGGACTACTACACCCTTCTCGGGTTGAACCCTCGGGCGACGGCAGACGAGATTCGAAAGGCTTTTCATCAGTTCGCGCTGAAGTTCCACCCCGACAATCACACGAGTGGCGACATGTCGAAGCTTGCGCGCGCGACTCAGATTTTTCGGCGGGGAGCCGAGGCCTACCGGGTTCTGCTCGATCCAAAATCGCGCAAGCTTTACGACGACGGACTTCGGCGAGGGGAGCTTCGCCTCGCGCCGGATGCCGAAACCGCAAGGCAGAGCCGGGCGAGCCGGCCCGCCCAGAAGGTGAACCGCAAGGCCCATCCGTTTTTTCAAAAGGCGAAGCTGGCGATCAAGCGGAGCGACTGGTCGGGGGCCAAATTGAACCTCAAGATCGCGCTGCAGCACGATCCGGAGAACATGCTGCTTCAAAGCAAGCTCGAAGAGGTTGAAGCGGCGATGGCCAAGGGCAAAGGCGGCTGACGCGCACCGCGGTTTTTGACGGCCGCGCTCTAACGTCTTCGAGAGCGGGTGCTATGGTCACCTCGCCATGAGTCGCCGCTCCGAGATCACCCGTGAGACCAGCGAGACGTCCATGCGCGTGGCCGTCGATCTCGATGGCCGCGGCGCCCACACGGTAACGACGCCGATCGGGTTTCTCTCCCACATGGTCGAGCAGCTTTCGCGGCACGGGCTCTTCGATCTCGAGGTCAGCGCGACCGGTGATACGCACATCGACGGTCACCACACGACCGAGGATCTCGGCATCACGCTCGGGCGCGCCTTTGCGGATGCCCTCGGCGACAAACGCGGAATTCGGCGCTACGGCTGGGCGACGCTCCCGATGGATGAGGCGTGCGTGACCTGCTCCCTCGATCTCTCGGGGCGAACGTTTTTTGTGTGGAAGGTGCCGATGCCGAAAGCACAGCTCGGTGACTTCGAGACGGAGCTCGCAGAGGTTTTCTTCGAGGGCTTCGCGCGCGGCGCGCAGTGCAATCTGCACTTTCATCTTCACGCCGGCGAGAACCTTCACCACATCATCGAGATTTGCTTCAAGGCCTTCGCGAAGTCGCTTCGACAGGCGACGGAATTTGATCCCCGCGCTGGTGGACAGCTTCCCTCGACGAAAGGGACGTTGACCGAGTGACCTCCGTCACCCTGGTGGACTTGGGCCTCGGCAATATGCACAGCGTGGCGCAGGCGCTGGCGCGTGCGGGTGCCGAGCCGCGCCTCGTGCGGGAGCCCGCTGCCGCGAAGGGCGCCGAGCGTCTCGTGGTTCCCGGGCAGGGAGCGTTTCGCGATTGCGGCGCCGCGTTGATGGCCGGCTGGGGCGACATGCTCCGCGACTTTCTCGCGACCGAGCGCCCCTACCTCGGAATCTGTCTCGGGATGCAGCTGCTCTTCGAAGGCAGCGATGAGGCGCCCGACGCGGAAGGACTCGGCTGGGTCGGGGGACGTGTTACGCGTTTCGCCGAGGGCCGCCGAGACGAAGAGGGAAAGGTGCTCAAGGTCCCGCACATGGGATGGGCGTCGATTCAGGCGTCTCATCCCCTCGTGGACAACGACGGCTGGTACTACTTCGTGCATAGCTATCGATGCGAACCGAGCGAGGACGTGACGGTCGCAACGGCGAACTACGGCGGCGACTTCTGCGCGGCGATCGCGAAGGGGTCGGTCTTCGCGTGCCAGTTTCATCCCGAGAAAAGCCAGCTGCGCGGGCAGCGTCTTCTTCAGCGCTTCCTTCAGGTGTGACCATGGAACTCATCCCGGCGATCGATCTCTTGAACGGCAAGGTGGTCCGGCTCACGCGCGGCGACTACGCGACTGCCGAGGTGTACTCGGACGATCCCGAAGGAATGGCCGCGCGGTTTGAAGCGGACGGGTCGCGTCGTCTTCACGTCGTCGATCTCGACGGGGCGCGCGATGGTGAGCCCGGCAACGTCGAGGTGATCGCATCGATTCTGAAGGCGACGTCCCTTTCGGTGCAGGTTGGCGGAGGGATTCGCAACGATGGGTCTGCGCTCCGCTGGCTTGAGGCGGGCGCGTCAATCGTTCTTGGAACCGCTGCGGTTGCTGCTCCCGAGTTTGTGCGCGGGCTCTGTGAGGCGTACCCCGGTCGCGTGATCGTCGCGCTCGACGCGCACGGGGAGTTCGTTGCGACCAAGGGCTGGCAGGAGACCTCCGAGGTTCGAGTGACGGAACTTGCGCCGAAGGTGGAGGCGTGGGGCGCCGCGGCGATCCTCTACACGAACATCAGCCGGGATGGCACGCGGGAAGGACCGGACGTCGACGGTACGGTGCGCCTGCAGGGCACGCTCTCGATTCCGGTGATCGCGTCCGGCGGAATCGGCGCGCTGGAGCATGTGTCGGCCCTTCGGGACGCGGGCGTCCGTCAGGCCGTGTGCGGCCGAGCGCTCTACTCCGGTGCGTTCACGCTTGCGGCGGGTCTCGAGGCGGCGCGGTGAGCCTCGCGCGCCGCATCATTCCCTGCCTCGACGTCAAAGATGGGCGCGTCGTGAAGGGCGTGAATTTTGTCGACCTCCGAGACGCCGGCGATCCGGTGGAGCTCGCACGCCTCTACAGTGCAGAAGGCGCAGACGAGATCTGCTTTCTCGACATCACCGCGTCGCACCAGGAACGCCGCACGATCTTCGACGTGGTCGAGCAGACCGCCCGGGAGGTCGCGGTTCCTCTCACCGTCGGTGGCGGCGTTTCCCGCCCCGACGACGTACGGCAGCTTCTGCGCGCCGGCGCAGACAAAGTGTCGATCAACAGCGCCGCCGTGCGGGATATCTCCCTCGTGGAGACCGTCAGCGCGGCCTACGGAGCCCAGGCGATCGTCGTTGCGATCGACGCCAAGGCGCGACCGGAAGGCGGCTGGGAGGTCTATACCCACGGCGGCCGGCGCGGCACCGGCCTCGAAGCGGTCGAATGGGCTCAGAAAGTAGTCCAAGCGGGGGCGGGTGAGATACTTCTAACGAGCATGGATCGAGATGGCACCCGCGATGGCTACGACCTCACGCTGACCCGGGCTGTTGCTGACGCCGTTTCGGTGCCGGTGATCGCTTCGGGAGGGGTCGGCACCCTCGAACACATTCGCGCGGGGCTCGTCGACGCGCACGCCGATGCGGCCCTGGCGGCCTCGATCTTTCACGACGGAGAGTTTCGCGTCGCCGAGGTGAAGCGCTTTCTGTTGAACGCAGGCGTTGTCGTTCGACCGCCGAGCGAATCGGAGCAGCCCTCGTGAGCGCGCTGCTCGGCATGACAGTCGAGGAGCTCGTGGAGTTCATGCGACTCCGAGACCAGCGCCTCCCTTTCGAGATCGGCGCGTTTGTCGCCCTCGAGGTCTGCGAGTCCGTGATCGAAGGCCCGGCGAAGGTGGCGACCGAAACGGTCCGCATCAGCGACGAGGGCGTGATCTCCGTGTATGCGCCTCCCCACAGCGCGACCAATGCGGAAGCCGCGCGATCGGTCGGCGAGGTTCTTGCGCGCCTCTTGGTCGCGGCCGGTGCCGGCGTTCCGCCGGTGCTGCTTCAGCTCGTGGAACACGGTCCTTCGGACGGACGCTGGGATCTTGGACGCCTTCGCGATGAGCTCGAGGCCAGTCTTGTTCCTCTCAATCGCTCGGCGGCGCGCCGCGTCTTGAGCCGCCTGGTGCGCGACCTCAAGCGCCCGTCGAAGCGGCCCCCCGAAATGAAGCCGGCGCCCAAGCCCGGCAGGGATCTCGACGCGGATCTGGATGCGCTTCTCGGCGGTGACGACGAGGGCGACGCGGTGGACGAGCTTCTGAGCGCCATGGATTCGGACAGCGTCGACGAGGAGATGCCGACGCAGCAGCTCCCGCAGCTCGACGGGTCCGGCAACCCGATCGTCGATTTTTCGATGCTCGCTGCGAAGCGGAGTCCCGGGAGCCCGAGCGCGCGGATCGACGAGGAGGAGGAGACGGCGCCGCAGGAAGTTGCAACCGTTCCGCCGCCCTCGCGCAAACTTCCGACCGAGCTTCCGCGCGACGAAGGGCTTCCCACCGCGAATACCGGGCGTCTTTCCGCCCTCGACGACTACAGCGATGTCCCGACCGAAAAGAAAGGGCGCTGGGGCCTCTATGTGGTGCTCCTCGCGGTTGTCGCGGCGCTCTGTTTTGGGGCCATCTTCGTCTTTCGCCCGGACGTGATCGACCGGCTGCAAGGCAACTACGTCGAACCCGATCCTGAAGCGGAGCTCGCCGAAGCGCGCGCGGAACAGGAGCGTCTTCGCCAGGAGGCGGAGGCGGCGCTCCTTGCCCGCCACGGAAACCTTCGTGTGCGAGCGACCTCCGATCGCGCACAGATCCTGATGTTTGTCGGTCGCGGTCCCGCACTCGCCGAGAACCTGCCGATCGGGGTCGCCCACGAGTTTGTCGCGATTGCGGACGGCAAGGAACCAACGCGCGTGGTGCTTCCGGCGTCGGCGGAGTGGAACGCGATCAACGACGAAACGCAGCAGTACGAACTCGCGCTTCAGACCGGGGAGGGCGAGATGCCCTTCGAGTCTCTCGACCTCGGCGCGTCACGTCTTCAGCGCGGCGCAATGGGAACGCCCACCGGCGAACTCGGTCAGGCGCGAATCATCACAAGCCCGCAGGGAGCGCGCGTGTTTCTGCTGATCGGGTTTGGCAGTGCGAGCGTGAGCGACCTGCCGGTCGAGGAGCCGCACGAGCTGCTCGTCTTTGAAGAAGGCTTTCGCGCGCAGCGCGTCTTCGTCGGTCCGAGCGACTGGCGCGACGACGGCGACGGCAAACTCGCCGAAGTCGAAGTCACCCTCGTCGATCGCTAGGTTGCTCGGCGCGATCAGCGAGCCTGAGCGACGGCGTCCTCGACCTCGCGGCGGATCACCGCGAGTCGATCTTCGCTCTGCGCTTCAAAACGAAGTACGAGCACGGGCTGCGTGTTCGAGGCGCGCACGAGGCCCCAGGCGCCTTCCCCAAAGAGGACGCGGGCCCCGTCCACGGTGACGACGTCGTGGGTCTTTTGAAAGCGTTCGCAGACGCGTGCGACCACGTCGAACTTCACGTCGTCGGCACAAGGAACGCGGAGTTCGGGGGTGCTGTAGGTCTTCGGTAGATCGGCAAGCAACCCGTGAAGGGGCTCATCCGTCTCGGAAAGGAGCTCGAGAAGACGCGCGGCGGTGTACACGGCATCGTCGAATCCGTAGTAGCGGTCCGCAAAGAACACGTGGCCGCTCATCTCCCCCGCGAGGAGCGCGCCTTCCTCTTTCATCTTGGTCTTGATGAGGGAGTGGCCGGTTTTCCAGAGCACCGGTCGACCGCCTTTGGCGCCGATGTCGTCGTAGAGGGTCTGAGAGCACTTCACCTCACCGAGGATCGCCGCGCCGGGGCGGTCGTGAAGAACGCGCCGGGCGAGGAGCGTCAGCAGCTTATCGCCCCAAAGAATGTCGCCCTTTGCATCAATGACGCCGATGCGATCTCCATCCCCGTCGAAGGCGATGCCGAGGTCGAGGCGGTCGCGGAGGACGCGCTCGCGAAGCATCTCCAAGGACTCCGGTTCGGTCGGGTCGGGATGGTGCACCGGAAAGGTGCCGTCCATCTCGCAGAGCAAGGGAATCGGGTCGAGGCCGATCGCGCGAAGGGCTGCGAGGGCGGTTGGACCGGCGGCGCCGTTGCCGGCATCGATGGCGACCTGCAGGTTGGTGCGGGCGAGGCGAATGTTGCCCCGCAGAAACCCGAGGTAGCTCGGGAGGACGTCGGCGTTGCCCACGGATCCGTCGCCGAAGACGACGTCGTCGGCCTCGATCATGCGCTTGAGTTCCCGAATGTCAGCCCCGAAGAGCGAGCCTTTGCCCTTCATCATCTTGAAGCCGTTGTCCGCGGGCGGGTTGTGGCTTCCGGTGATCTCGACGCCGCCTTGAAGGTCGAGCTGATGCACCGCGAAGTACATCAGGGGCGTCGGGACAACACCGATGTCGGTCACCTGCGCGCCCGTTTCGAGAAGGCCGCGAAGTAGCTCATCGTGCAGTCGGTCGGAGCTCAGCCGGCAGTCGCGTCCGAGCGCGAGGCGGGTGTTCCCCTGGCGCGCTTGAAAGGTTCCGACCGCGCGTCCGAGGTTGCGCGCGAGCTCATCGGTGAGGTCGCGGTCGGCAACGCCGCGAATGTCGTATTCACGAAAGATATGCGGATTCATAAGTTTTCCTTAGCGAGGTTCCGTCTAGCGACGCGGGTCGTTCGAGTTTCGGAGCGCTTCGACGATCGCGCGAACGTCTTGGGCGCGCTCCCGTGGCACGACTAGAAGCGCGTCAAGCGTGTCGACGACGACGAGGTCCTCAACGCCGACAAGCGCCACAAGTTTCTTCGGGGACGCCGAAACGAAGTTCCCTCGGGCGTCCTCCGTGAGGGCGGTCGCGGAAAGCGCGTTGCCCGCATCGTCCTTGGGGGAGAGCTCCCAGGCAGTCGTCCAGCTGCCGAGGTCGGACCAGCCAAAGCTGCCCGGAACGACCCACACCTCGCTCGCCTTTTCCATGACGCCGTGGTCGATGGAAACGCTCGGAAGCGCGCTGTAGCCCGCGCGGACGGCTTCGTCTTCACGCCCTTCGGCCGCTGCTGCATCAAAGGACCCGAGACCTTCGGCGAGCCCGGGAAGGTGTTCCTCAATCGCGGCGAGGATGCGGTCGACGCGAAAGAAAAACATGCCGCTGTTCCAGAGGTAGCCGCCGGCGGCGAGGAGCTGCTCGGCGCGCTGGCGGTTGGGCTTTTCCACGAAACGTCGCGCGATGTGCACCCCGTCTTGAACCGGTGCGCCCATCTCAAGATAGCCGTACCCCGTTTCGGCGCGGGTGGGTTCGATGCCGACCGTGACGAGGGGTCCCTGGGCTGCCGCATCGATGCCGCGCTGGAGCACGGTGAGAAACACATCCTCTTCGCGAATGTGATGGTCGGCGGGAAGCACCATCATGACGGCCTTCGGGTCGCGCCGGCGAATCACCGAGGCGGCCCAACCGATGCACGGGGCGGTGTTGCGACCGGAAGGTTCGGCGAGAATGTTGGCGCGGGGAACGCCCTCGAGCTCGGCGGCTGTCGCGTCCGCGAGCGCCTCGGAGGTAACGACGAAGACCCGCTCGGCAGGAACGAGCGGCCGAATTCGTTCTGCCGTCGCGCGAAGGAGGGAGCGGTCGTCGCCCGGCGCAAGCGCCAGGAGCTGCTTCGGTTGTGCGGCCCGCGAAGCAGGCCAGAAGCGGGTGCCGGATCCGCCGGCCATGATCACCGCGTAGGTCGTCATCGCGAAAAATCCCAGGCAATCAGTCCAATGCCGACGGGCACGAGGTAGAGGGTGAACGCCCAAAAGCGCCCTTGGGTGACCAGCTTTCGAAGCACGACGAGGGATACTACTCCGATGACCGCGGCGACGGCACCACCAAGCCAGACCGCCATCGGAACGCCGGCCAGCACACCCTCATGACCAAGCTCGAGGATCACGGCGCCGGTGACGGCCGGAAGCGAAAGTAGAAACGAAAAACGGAACGCCGCGGGACCTTCCACACCGAGGAGCATGGCGGCGGCGATGGTGCTCCCGCTGCGGCTCACCCCGGGGAGCACCGCCAGACCTTGCGCGATACCGATGATCAGCGCGTGCTTCCAGGTCGGTGCGGTGAGCGACTGACCTTGGCGACGGGTCGTGAAGACGAGCGCCGCCGATATGAGCAAGCAGACGCCGACGATCCACGGCACGTGGCTCCACGCTTCGACGCGGTCGCGAAGCGTCAGTGCGATGACCACCGTGGGAATCGTCGCGACGATGACACCGAGGACCATTCGTCCGGACTCGCTCGCCGCGAACGCTTTGGGATCGCGGCGGCCGCGCCAGGTGTCGGCGAGCAAGCGTGCGATGTCGCCCGCGAAGAGTGCAAGCGTCGCGAGAAGGGTTCCGGCGTGAAGCACGATGCTGAGCGAGAGCGGCGCGTCGTCGAGACCAAAGAGAAAGGTCCCGATCGCGATATGGCCGCTGCTGCTGACGGGCAGGAATTCGGTAAGGCCCTGAAGCGCGCCGAGAAGGGCAGCGCTCGGAACGTCGATCTCTGCGTTCGCCATCGCGCTCCACGGCATGGGGTGTGTCAAAGCACATCCCTCGGCAGGACGCTAGACCGCGCTCCGTTTTCGCGGACCCGCGCTAGCGAAGTTCGGCGTTCACGTCGAAGGGGAGCTGCCAGATCGACGGACGGCTGAGTCGTGGCCCATCCTCGAGGAGCGACGAGAGCGTCCGCGCGCTGCACGCTTCAAAACCATCGTCGCTCTCATCGGTCTTGATGACTTCGATCTGGCCGACGTAGATCTCGTAGGCCCCCATGTCGCGAAGACGGGTCGTGAACTTGAGAAGCAGGGAGCCGCGCGCAGACCGCTGGTGGTTTTGCTCCCAGGCTTGGACGAAACACTCCGCGATCGCGCGTCGGGCGTCATCTCCGGTGAGCGTCTCCCGAACCATCGTGAGACCCTGTTGATCGGACGCACCGGAAAGGGTGGTTTCAACCCGCACCGCATCCGCTGCCGGGCGGGAGGGCTCCTCGCTATAAAACTCGTCGGGTGGCGTGTTCTCGTCGAACGCCGCGAGAGAAAGGCCGTCGTAACGAAGCGCGGCCACGCGACGAAGCACTTCCTCGCGCAGCGGGTCGCCAGGGAGCGAACCTCGAAAACAGAGGTCGGCGGAACGCGCGCCGCGTTCCTGCTCCGGCGGGCTGTCCCGAAAGGCGAGGGCGGTCAGGGCTGCGCCACAAAGCACTTCGGGCGGCACCGGGGCGCCGGCTTGTTCGAAGGCATTCATCGCCTGCTCGTAGGTTTCGAGGGCGCTGCGTGAATCGCCGCCCGCCCGCTGAGCGCTGGCGGCCGCCGCAAGGACTTCCCCGCGAACCGTCGTGCGTCGATGCCGGCAGCGCGACTCCACACAGACCTGATCGCCGGCGCAATCGCGCCGACCCGCGCAGCTCGCACCCGCCGGATGGTTCGAAAAAAGGCTCGTCGTCGACGAGTTTCCTTCACGGGGCTGCGCGTCGCTACGGGGCGGGCCCGGTCGGGGACAACCCAGCGCAAGCGGCACCCACAGTGCGATCCAAAGCGACCCGCGCATCTCAGAATCCAGCTTCCAAGCCGAGGGTTGCAGCGATGCCGCGGTTGTTTGGGATGCTCACCTGACCGTAGCGGAAGTCGCGAAAGTCGTAGCGAATCCAGTCGAACTTGGCGATCAACGCAAAGCTCCGAAAGGGGCCGACGCTTCCTTCGTCACTTGGCGGAATGTCGTATTCGATCCTCCCGCCGATCAACCAGTTCGACATCGGCGAGAGCTCCCGGTCGCCGGTGAAGTACTGCCCCCGAGGAAAGCGCGCGTAGTCATCCGAGTAGAACGCTGCGCCGGTTTGGTTGTAGTAGCGCCCGCGCAGTCGCACACGGAGCCCTTCGGCGATGCGCTGATCCCATGCGAGTTCGACGGTCGCCGAGCGAATGTCCCAGGTGTCCCGGTAGAGCCGGCCAGAGAGTTGGAGCGCACCGCGGAGCGGATTGACCCAGAGCCGGATGGCCAAGCCCCCCGCGTAGCGCGTTCGGTTTTCCGGATGGTTTTCCTGCGCCGCGGATCTTCCCAGCCACACCGCGCGATAAGGGTTGCCCTGGTACCCGTTGAGAACCTGGCCCGTGAGCGTGAGCTGGGTCGCGAGGATCGGCGTCCAGGCCTGGGTCCAGCCGCCCTGAAAGGTGTGAAGTTCGAGGTCGAGGCTTTCACGGTCGTCGCCACCAAAACACCCGTCGGCATTCGGAAGTCGCTGACGATCGACGGCCTCCTGGGCGCGCGGTTGGAGCAGGTTGCAAACGCGGTCGAATCCGCGGCCGTAGCTCACGGTGAGGGTCGTGTTGCGATCGAAGAGTTCGGCGGTGCCAACGATGTTGAAGCCGTGGCTTCGATAGTCGCTTTCGTGGCCGTAGGTATACGTCGCGTCGATACGCGCGTACTCGCTCGCGATCCCGATGCCTCCACTCGCCGTGTTCCGGAAGTCGTCCCATTTCGTCGCGCTGGTAATCGCGTCGACCTCTCCGCCGGGGGCATCGACAACCGCAACGCTCGCGCCCGAAACGATGTCCGCCTCCCAGCCGGCCCGAATGGTGAAGACGTCCTTGATATCACCGCGGATCTGCAGCGAGGGCGTGATCGCGGTGGAGTTGAGGCCGCCTCCCGACTCTCGATAGACGGTGGTGGTCGATCCCACGGTGACCTGCGCGCTCGCCCCGTTCGCGAGGAGGCAGGTCACGAGCGCCAGGAGCGCCCTCGAAGAGCTCAGTTGCACCCGCAGCCGCCCCCACTCACGCCGCCGGCGCCAAACGATCCCTCTCGATTGGTTAGGACGTGCTCTTCTTGGCTAGCGCGGTGGCCCTCGCTGCCAAAGGTCATCGCCGGCTGGGCGAGAAATTCTTTCTCCTCCGGACGAACCGTGACGCAGCCGACAAGGCCGAACGCAACGATCGCGAGAAGCAGCGCGTTGAGCCTCGAACGCATCTCAAACCCCCTCGGTGGTCGTCCTTTAGAAAAAGACAGATAGTCCACCGCTGAACTCCTCTTGGGTGACGTACCGGTCCGACTCGAAAAAGACGTATGCCCGCGCCTCGATGCGGATCGTAATTCGCTGACGGAACCCGAAGCGCAGACCGCCGCCCCCTGCGAGCATGGCGGTGCTTCCTCGCTCGAGAAGGAAGGTGTCGGCGTTGGGATCGCTGAACGCGACGCCGCCGCTCACCACAAGAAAGGGCACGACCGGCGAGCGCGGAAAGACGTTGACCACGCCGCCGACGCCCGCGAGGAGGATGCGCCCCGCTCGCGACACGGACGCGCCGCCGGTGATTTCGAGTCCCACCTCGGGCGCGATCAGAATGGTGGGCCGAATGGCCATGAACCCGCCGCCGCCGAGGGCACCGAAGTCAGCCGCAATTTCGATGTGCGCGTCGACGAGAGGGGGCGGCGCGAAGACTCGGGAGGGCCGTCGCTCGTCGTCTTCGCCAACTTCGTGGTTGTAGACCGCGTCGCCAAGGATCCACGCGAGGGTTCCGTCCGGGCGCTCGATTTGAAACCAATAGCCCTGCGTGCTCCGTCGCTTGACGAGGAAGGTGTCCCCGCGAAACGCGATGCCGACCCGCCGGAAGGAAGCGCTCGGGCCGCTCCGAAGCGGCGTCGAATCGACGATCACCCGGGCGAAGAGCTCCACGTCGTCAGCGCGAGCCTCCGACGACACCAGCAAGGCGAGACACAACCCCCACAGAGGGAGGGCGCGTTGAGTCACATTCCCCCCGAGAGGATCCAGGTGATGATCAGGTCGGACTCCATCGAACCCTCTTCGAAGATGACACGCGGGTGGGAGTCCTCGCCGATGGGTCGCCGC
>JBCDAA010000106.1:0-23061 GCA_039186435.1 Myxococcota bacterium
ACCTCGGTGGGGAGCTCGTCAACGCTGCGCTTTCGCCGGGCGGAAGCACGCTTTACGTTGCCGACTGGACGGGCGGACGCCTGCACGTTGTCAACACGGCCAGCGGCGATGCGACCGAGGTTGCGATCGGTGGCGCCCCCTACGCGGTCTGTGTCACGAACGACGGCGACGAAGAGGAAGATGACGAAACCGTGTACGTCACGGACTTCTACTCGCGGCCGGTTAACGGCACCCGCGAAGCGGAAGATGGCTCGCGGCAGGGGCGCGTGTTTCGCCTCGACGCGGCGGGCGCGCTTCAAGGGGAGATCACGCTCTCCCCGATCGACGTCACGGGCGTCGAAGAGGCCATCGACGCTGCGAACACGTCCGCGTTTCCGAACCAGCTCTACGGCTGTGCGATCAGCGACACGCACCTTCACGTCACGAGCGTGGGTGCGTCGCCGGCGCCTTTCAACAACGGAACCGACTTTCGCCAGAACGTGCACGGCCTGATGCACGCGGTTGCGCTCGACACGAACGCCGAGGTCCCGGAACGAACGGTCAACCTCAGCCAGCTCGTCGCGGCGCTCGATGCTCCCAAGCGCTTCGTTGGTGTCCCGGCCAGCGTTGCCTTCGTGCCCGGCACCGAGTTCGCGTACATCGCCTCCATGAACTCGAACTCGGTGCTCCGGGTCTCCTTCGAGACGCTTCCGGCGGTTGCGGGTTCGCCCTCCGGCGCGAGTTTTCTCGAAGCGGGCGCGAGCCCCACGGGCATCGCGATCTCCGGACCGAACGCGTACACCTACAACGAGGTCGGTCGTTCGATTACGCACATCGATCTCGCGTCGCAGACCACCGCGGCCCTCAATGTGGAGTCGGCGCCGCAGCCGTCGGATGCGGGCGAAGTGGAAGAGCTCCTTGGGCAGCGCTTCTTCAACACGGGTCTTGCGCGCTGGTCGTCGAACGGATGGGTCGGCTGTGTCGCATGTCACCCGGGCGGCACCACCGACAACGTGACCTGGGTCTTTCCCGCCGGCCCGCGTCAGACCGTCGATACCTCTGCGACCTTCGACGTCAGCGGCTCGCGCCAGCGCATTCTTAACTGGACGGCGATCTTCGACGAGGTTCACGACTTCGAGCTCAACACGCGCGCCGTCGCGGGCGGCGTGGGGGCGATCGTGAGCGACCCGGGGCTCGACGCGGCCAACCGCATCAACTTCGTCGGCGAAGGCGGCCCTGGCGATCCGGAAAATGCGTTCAACGTTGGTTCGTCACGGGCGGTCAGCCTTTCGGGCGCGCTTCCGGAAGACTGGGACGCGATCGAGGCGTACATTCGAACGATTCGAACGCCGCTGGTGGCGCCGCAAGGCGATGTCGCGGCAGGTCGCGCGGTGTTCATGGAAGCGCGCTGCCAGAACTGCCACGGCGGCGAGCTGTGGACGCTTTCGGAGCGCTACTACACGCCGATTCTCGGTGGGGATCTGCGCACGCTGACCCTCGCGGAAGCGGGTGTGGCCTCGGTCGGCGATGTCCGCGCGGATCAGCTTCGCACCACCGACACCGGCGCCATGAACGTCCTTGAGAACGACGCGAACGGCGCGCCGCAGCGACACAGCTGTGTCGTTCGAAACGTCGGGACCTTCGACGCGGACGGCCCGGGAGGTCGCGGCGCCAACGAGCTTCGCGAGAACGGCGGGAACGCGCAGGGCGTCGACGGTTTCAACGTGCCCTCGCTCCTCAACGCCGGTCTCGGCGGGCCCTACTTGCACAACGGTGCGGCGGAGACGCTGGAAGAGCTCCTCGATCCGGAAGGAGACTTCGGAAGCCACCTTCGCGCGGGGAACCAGGTGCTCTCTCTCAACGACACGCAGGTTCGCGATCTCGTCGCCTTTGTTCGGTCCATCGACGATCGCACCGAGGTGATTCCGGTTCCGGATGGGCAGCGCTTCTGTCCCGAGGGGGTGGTGCCGCCGACGGAGTAGGGCAAAACGCAACGCGGGCGTGTTCGGCGTCCGCTGGCGCGAGTGATCGTGCCTCCCGAGCGAGGACCACCCCTTCTTGGTCCTCGCTCTTTTTATGGGGCGGGCCGGCAACGTGAAGAAAGTGAAGAGGCGTCCCTCGATCTAGAGCCCACTTCAAAAATAGCGTCAGCCGATCCGTGGCAGCCAGTCTACGCCCCTGCCCATTCGTGGACACGTTGTCCGATCGCGGTTCGGCCAGACGGGGAATTGGATTCGGGCAAAAGGCATGGGCACGGGCATGGGCAAGCTCGTACCGGAGGTTGGCCGACAGGATGCGCCGATCACGACCGGGGCGTTTCGGCGTCCGATCCCGGCCCGTGCCCGTGCCCGTGCCCATGCCTTTTGCCCGAGGTCCCCTAAATGCAGGGACAGAGCGTCGGTAGGCGATTCGCGCAAAACGTTACGAGGAAATGCCGAGCATTTTGAGCGTGAGAGGGGGTTGAATCGCGTGTTCGTGCTGCGAAGCGGCGACCGTATTTTTGAGATGTGCTCTAGTACCCGAGCACCTCGAGCACCTTTTCTGTGCTCGCCGCGAGGAGCGATCGCGCGAGCTCCTCATCCGCCAGCGACCGGGCAAGGGAGATCGCCCCGACGCAGGTCGCCACCGCGACGAGCGCGCGCGTTTCGGCGTCGTCGCCCACAACGAGCGTTTCGAACTCCGTTGCCAAATCCCGAAACGCCCGCGTAAACGCGCGGCGCGCACGGACACCGCTTCGGGCGATGTCCGCCACGTTCGACGCCATCGTGCATCCCCGCGCGATGCGCTCGCTGTAGTCCGGATCGAGGTACACCTGGATCGCGTAGAGCGCGCGCGCCCGCGCGTCGTCTTCGCTCGGTGCATCCTGCGCGCGCCGCAGCTGTTCTGTAAATCCGAGCTCGCGACGAAGAACCGCCACAAAGAGCGCCTCCTTCGATCGAAAGTGCGCGTAGAAGCCGCCGCGGGTGAGCTTGGCGCCCTTCATGATCGCGTCGATCCCCACGCCGTTGTAGCCGTGGCGCCGGAAGAGGCGCGCCGCGCTCTGGAGGATTCGTTCCCTCGTTCGCTCCGCCTTCGTCACAAGGCCAGTGTGCCGATCGCGAATATGATGGCCAACATATTCTGCACAGCTAGCGTCAGGGCCATGGAGCTCTACGAGTTTCGCTTTTCGACCTACAACGAGAAGGTTCGCTGGGCCCTCGCGCTCAAGGGAATCGCCTGGGAGCCGCGAACGCAGCTGCCGGGTCTTCACATGAAGACGCTCACGGCCGTTTCCGGCCAAACGTCGACGCCGGTGCTGGTGGACGACGACGACGTCATCGCAGGCTCGGCCGCGATCCTCGCGCATCTCGACGCGCGCCATCCGGATCCTCCCCTGCTTTCGAGCGATCCCGCGGAGCGTGAGGAGACGCTTTCGTGGCAGCGCTGGCTCGACGACGAGGTGGGTCCGCCACTTCGCTACGCGCTCTTTGCGGACGTTCTCGATGACTCCGGATTTGCGGGTCGCGTCTTTTCCCTCGGTGTTTCCGGGTTCAAAGCGGCCGCGTACCGCGGTCTCTACCCGTTCATGAAGGGGATGCTGAAGAAGAAGCTCGCGTTCACGGAGGAGGCGGTGACCAAGGCACAGCAAACGGTTACGTCCGCGCTCAACCGCTATGCGGATCGCTTGCGCACGCGTCCTTATCTCGTCGGTGATCGCTTCGGCGCTGCAGATCTTGCAGCGGCCTCGATCTTTTTCCCGATCTGCTTTCCGGACGAGCTTCCGATCGATGTCCCACGCGAGCGAGCGTCGATCCAGCACTGGATGGCGCGGTGGAAAGATCACGACGCGCTCGAACACATTCGGCGCATCTACCGCGATCACCGTTAGCGTCCGCGAACGACTCGCGCGCCTCGGGCCGCGATTGGGCACGACAAGCGGGGAACAGGTAGCGATCTACGCGCAGGAGCGAAGGCGGTCGCGTCCGCGGTGAAGGAGCACCCGAAGGTTGTTCGGACTGACACCCATGTCCTCGGCGATCTGATCGCGGTCCTGATGCTCCAAGACAACCGCGCGAAGCGCCCACTGCTGGCGGCTCGGGAGTCGTTCAAACTCGCACGCGATGCGCTCGAGGAGACTCCGCGCGTCAATGCGTTCGTCGATTCGATCCCGCGACCACTGCGGAACCTCGCGGGCAAAGCGTCGTTGCTCGCGGTAGCGGTCCGCGATGCGCCGACGAAGGATCGCGATCAGGTAGGTCTCGACGCGCGAGCGGCCTTCGAAGCGGCCCGAAAGGTAGGCCTCCCAGGTGTCCTGGACCGCGTCCTGGGCGGGTTCCTCGGGCAAACGCCGGCGCGCGTAGCGGATTAAAACGCTGTGAATTCGGGCCACGTCGAGGTCCATGACCCCCTAGTGCCGCGCTGGACGGCCTGCGTGGCATTTTCCGACGAAGCGATCGGGCGAAGCCGAGGGCTCGTCGTGCCCATGCCGCGGACCGCGTCGACGCCGCAAGCTCAGTCGATGACCACCCAGCGCAGATCGCCGCCCACCTCGAGCCGGGCCACACTCGTCAGCGAACCGTCGTCCTCCACGCGGTAGCTCTGAAGTTGTCCTGAGTCCTGCCCCGCCGCGACCACAAAGCGCCCGTCGGGACTCAGGTCGAATTCCCGCGGGCGCGCTTCTGTCGCGATTTGCCCAGCGCTCACGAGGTTGCCGTCGTCCTCTACCGCGAACATTGCGAGCGAGTCGTGCCCGCGATTGCTTCCGTACACAAAGCGCCCGTCGGGAGTCACGTGAATGTCGGCGCAGGTGTTGTCGCCTCCGTCAAAGCCCGCGGGTAGCGTGGTCGTTGTCTCCAGCGCTCGAAGGGCACCGTCTTCGACCGCGTACGCCGTCACGCTGTCGGCAAACTCGTTGATCACCCACGCGAAGCGACCGTCGGGCCGAAAGATGATGTGACGAGGTCCAGCCCCATCGAGCGCCGCGACTTCACCCGCGAAGGAAAGCGAGCCGTCGCTGCCGAGGTCGAACCACTGCGTGACGTCGGGCGTTCGATACGGCACGTAGATCCTCCGCCCCGAAGGTCCGAGGAGCGCGGCGTGGGCTTCGTTGTCGACGTCTAGACTCTCGGTCTCCGCGTGCGGGGGCATTCCGGAGACGTCGTGCGTGCGCAACCGCCCGTCGCTGAAGTACGCGCTCACCAACACTGCGTCGTCGTACGCGACTTCGAGGTACACCGGGCGACCGGTTCCTTCGGTTCGTCCAAGGAGCGAAGGCGCACCGGAACCGTCGAGGGCGATGGTTCCGATGGAGTCACCGATGCCGACGTAGAGGCGCCGTGCCGATCGCGCGTAGGTCATGGCGCCGGGTCGCCCCGGAAGATCGAGGTCGAGGTCGCTTTCCGCGACCATCGTTCCGTCGGCGCGAAGGGTGAGCACCGCGATGCGGCGATCCTCACTAACCGAAACGTACATGAGTCGATCCCGCGCCGGTACGGCCGCGTCCGTGCCCGCGTCAAAATCGGCGTCCGTGCCCGCGTCGATGCCAGCGTCCACGCCCGCGTCCGGCATGGTTTCGCCCGCATCAACGCGACTGCCGTCCGCGCCTGCGTCGAGCATTCCGTCGTCATCTCCGCAGGCCCAAAGCACTGCGACGAAGAGCAGCATCCTCCCCATCGAGGCATGATAGCCTCGCGTCGTGGCTAGCGAGGAAGAGTTTCAAGCGGCGGTTGCCCAGGTTAATGGGCTCGCCAAGGCCCCTTCGAACGACGTGCTGTTGGACCTCTACGGTCTTTACAAGCAGGCGACCTCGGGCGACGTCAGCGGCAAGCGTCCGGGCATGCTCGACGTGAAAGGGCGCGCCAAATACGACGCATGGGCGAGCCGCAAAGGCATGAGCGCAGAAAAGGCTCGGGCCGCTTACGTTTCGCGCGCGGCGTCGATCACGTCTTGAACCGTCGAAAGGCGAGACAGCTCGCCAGCATCCTTCGCGGCGAAGTTCACCGCGCGATGACGCAGATGCGAATCCCCGGGCATCCAAGCCCGTACTTTCTTTCGTATCTGCTTCGTCACGACGAGGAGTGGCGCCTCGAAGCGAAGTTCGGCGCGCTGACGACGGACTGGCACGAGCAGCGTCGAAACTGCCTCGCCGACGTGCGGGTGGGTTCCTACCGGCGCGATCAGGTTCGCGGCGGCGGTCTGAAGGACAACGCCACCGACGTGGAGTCCTACGAGATGGTGCGCATGCCCATCGCGGGGAGCGCCGACGGGCTGCGTTTCGCGCTTTGGCGTCTCACGGAAGCGAAGTACCGCGAAGCTTGCGACGACCTCCTGCACAAGAAGGCGGTCCAGCTCAACTACCTCGACGAGCATCGCGCGCTTCCCGCGTTTCAGAAGTGCGCGCCCGTCGAGGCGGTGCACTTCGAATCGCTTCCGGAGTTTGATCCCGACGCCTATCGAACCCTCGCCCTCAAAGCGAGCGCATCGCTGAAGCAGTTCCCCTTTGCGCGAGATGGATACGTGCGCGTCACCGCCCACAACGCCGTTCGGATCTTTGTGAGCTCCGAGGGCACGACCATTATTCAGGCGACGCCCTACCGCACCATCGAGCTCTACCTTTGGTACCTCTCGCCCAAGGGCCACACCTTTCCGCAGAGCAAATCCTTCTTTGTCACCGACCCGGCCGAGCTTCCCGATCTGCGGCAGCTGAACCGGGCGTTTCGCGAGCTCTACCAGCGCGCCGAAGCGCTCGCGAACGCGCCGCTGCTGCGCTCCTACACCGGTCCGGTGCTACTCGATCCGAAACCTGCGGGGCTGTTGATTCACGAAGCGCTCGGTCATCGCCTCGAGGGGAACCGTCTTCTCTCGCAGGGGGAGGGTCAGACCTTTCGCGACTCGGTCGGCAGCGAGGTCGTGCTTCCGGGGCTCCACGTGCGGGACGATCCGCGTCTTCGGGAGTTTCAGGGACAGTCTCTCGTCGGCCACTACCTCTACGACGACGAGGGTGTTCCCGCGCAGAACGCTGAACTGATCCGCGAGGGCGTACTGCGCGGTTTTCTCACGAGCCGAACGCCGATCGCCAAGCGCCATCAGTCGAACGGACATGGCCGCAGCGCCTATCACGGCCGCGCCATGAGCCGCATGGGCGTCACCGTGGTCGAAGCGGACCAGGGCCTGAGCGACGACGATCTCATGCAGGCGTTCCTCGAGGAGATTCGCGCCCAGCAGGTTCCCTATGGCATTCGCATTCTCGAAGCCTACGGCGGCGAGACCACGACCGAGGCCTACGACTTTCAGGCCTTCCTCGGCGACATCGACATGGCGGCGCGCGTCTATCCGGACGGCCGTCAGGAGCTTGTGCGCGGCGTCGACTTTGTCGGCACTCCGCTGAACGCGGTTCGAGGCATCGTCGCCGCCGGAAGTCGCCAGGAGATCGACAACGCCTACTGCGGTGCGGAGTCGGGCTACGTGCCGGTCACGACGGTTTCGCCCGCGCTGATCGTCGAAGACCTCGAGCTCCAGTCGAAGCCCTCCCGGCCGATGACGCAATACGCGTACCCGATGCCTTGGGAGCAGTGAGCGCGGCTCAACGCGAGATCGAAAAGAGCCGCTCGAGCGATTCGAGAAGTTGCTGCGGCGGAAAGGGCTTCAAGAGCACGGGCCCGTCGAGTTCCGCGGCGTCCGGCGCATATCCCGTCATGTAGAGAATGCGCAGCCCGGGACGCTTTTCGCGGAGCACCCGAACCACCCGTCGACCGCCGCCGCCGGGCATCGTCAGGTCGGTGAGGAGTGCATCGAAGCTGTGCTGACCCGCCAGCTCAATTGCCTCGTCTGGGCCCGCGGCCACGATCACGGAGTAGCCCGCGTGTTCGAGTACGCGCTGCACCAAACGCCGAAGGAGGAGCTCATCGTCCACGACCAGAACGGTCCGCGACGAAGGCGCAGGAATCGGTGCGACGCTCGGCACAGCGGACTGCATGGCGCGCGGAAGCCAGAGTCGAACCGTGGTTCCCACCGCCGGCTCGCTCGTGAGCTCGAGCTCGCCGCCCATCTGCTGCGCGAACCCAAACACCCCCGGCAGTCCGAGACCATTGCCCTGCCCGAGGTCCTTGGTCGTGAAGAAGGGCTCCATCGCAAGGTGCTGCGTTCGGAGATCCATGCCGGTGCCCTTGTCCGTGACCACCAGCTCGACCCCTTCAACCTCGCCGTAGTGGCGTGGCGAGGTGTGAATGAGGATTTCGCCGCCGTCCGGCATCGCCTCCTGCGCGTTCACCACCAGGCTGAGAAGCGCGCGGTGCAGATCCGCCGCGTCGACGTAGACAGTCGTGCGCTCGTTGGCCGGTTCAAAGGCAAGCGTGATGTTGTCGAGCACGAGCGACGACACGATCCCGATGCTTTCGGCGACGACCGTCTCCAGTTCGACGTAGCGTTTTTTGACCGGAGACTCGCGCGCAAATTCCAACAGGCGCCGGGTGAGCTGCGCGCCCGACTCGCTCGCTTCCACGATGGCGTCGATGTCGCTCGAGGGTCGTTCGCTCTGCAGGACGCGCGCGTGTCCGAGGACCACCGTCAGCAGGTTGTTGAAATCGTGCGCGACCCCGGCGGCGAGTCGACCGAGGGCTTGAAGCGTTTCCGCCAAACGCGCCCGCTCCTGAGCACGATCGACCGCGCGCGCGTCTCGAAGGGTGCCGATCAGCCACCGCTCGCCGCGGGTTCCTTCGACGGGGACGACTTCGGCGATCACCTCGCGGGGCGGGTTCGACCGAACGACACGGCAGCGGAGGGGGTCACTTTGTTGCCCCCGGGATGTAGCTTCGAGATAGCTGCCGACCGTGTTGCGATCTTCCTCCGCAAAGGCCGCTTGAAGGAGGTCGAGGGTCGGGGTGACCTCGGACGGGTCATACCCCAAAAGGTCAAAGGTGCGGCGAGACCACCAGCAGGCGCCTTCGGCATCCACAACCCACGTTCCAAGGCGAGCCACACGCTCGACCTCGGCGTGAATTAGCTGCCAGGGCAGGTCTTTGTCGGTTTCTGCCACCGGGCGGAGAATACTTCTTCAGGCCCCCGGTTGCGACGTGGAAACCCCTACGAAACGAACTCTCACGCCCCAGAAGGGGGAATCCGGTTTCGGTGCCGGCGCACCAGGAGTGTGAGAAATACCAGAGCCGCGACGGAGGGTCCTCCTGAGCGCCCTCCGAATACGGCGCAGCAGCCTCCCCCCGTGCCCTCGGTGCCGGCGTCGACTCCTCCTGAGCCCGTGTCGGTGCCGGCGTCGCGCGTCGTGCCGGCATCTGCGCCTGCGTCGCTCCCAGCGTCGCTCCCGGCACCTGCGTCGCTGCCTGCGTCCGTTCCCGTATCCGCGTCGGTGCCGGCGTCGCTGCCTGCGTCCGTTCCCGCATCGGTGCCGGCGTCGCTTCCCGCATCCACGCCCGCGTCATCGGCGCCCGGAACACACACGCGGATCGTTTCACACGTCTCGCCAAAGCCGCGGCACTCCCCCGCCGGGCAAAGGCTTACGACATGGGTGTACGTCATCGGCGGCGTCCCACAACCTCCGCCGCAGCATCGACCCGAACAGCAGTGCTCGCGCACGCACGCCTGAATCGGTGCACAACGTTCGCCGGGACCGCACGCATCACGCGAGTCGCAGAGCGTCGCCGCGCACGTTGGCGGACCGTGGCAGAAATCGACGGCGGTGCTTCCCTCTGTGCAGGTCGAAGGCGGTGGCGCAATGACATCCGCCGACGCGATCGAAACCAAAGCGATCCAAACCAGCCCAGCCCATCCCCAGAAGCGCATGCGCCAGCGTACCATTCTGGGCGGGCTTCCTACATGGCCGAGAGGATTTCGTACTCGCGGCGCCGAGGGCCGATCTTGAGTTCAAAATCGTCGCCGACTTCTTTGCCAAGAAGCGCGCGTCCCACGGGCGAAGAAGCGGTCACGACGATGATCTCGCGTTCTTCCACCACCACGCGTCGACCACCGCCAACGGGGACGAGAAAGTACGTGGCTTCCTCCCCGTCCACGTCTACTTCCACGAGCGCCCCTACGCCGATGGGGTCGTCTTCACCGAACGACCGGAGCTCCAAAAAGCGTAGACGGGTGGCGATCTCCTGGGTTTCTTCGACGCGCGCCGCTTGTCCGCGGGCGAGGTAGGACGCCTCGAGGGCGCGCGTGTCTTTGTCGTTTTCCGGCTTCGCCTCTTCGTGCGTCGCGCCCTCGTGGGTGGCTTCTGCCGCGGCGATCAACGTTTGGAGTTCGGCTTCGACCTGCCGAAGAAGCGCCTCGAGCACTCGTCGCTTGTCGAGGGAGCGCATGGTTTGTGATCGTACACCGATGCGGGGCGCCACGGACGAAAGAGAACTCACCTGGGTCGACGGGATCGACGATGTTCATGCGCCCTTTGCACACACTGGCATGCATGCCGCACCTGTGTGCATGGACGCGGAGGGAACGCGGGTTGCGTTCGGGCGTTCGTTCGGACCGGCGACCGTGTACGTCGGCGACATCGACTCCGGTCGCACCACGCAGGTGGAGTTGTCGTCGGGGTTGGTCGACCTCCGTTTTCTGGATGACTCCCTCGTTGTTTTCGCGGGGTTCAACACGGTGAAACCGTGCCTCTATCGATGGGTGCCCGGAGGCGCGCTGGACGAGATCAAGATCCCGCGGTCGAGGAAGCAGTGTGCGGTGGGCGCCCTCTCACGGAACGGACGGTGGTTGCTCCAGTCCATCGGTACGCGGATGTGGCTCACCAACGTTGTCTAGGGAACGGTGAAGGAGCTGCCGCATTCAGTTCGAGGGGGGTCGCGCCTGCTCACGGTGAGCGATGACGGGACCCTCGTCGCACGCGCGACGTCGAAGTCAGTGTCGCTTTGGAGAGTGGGCGAGAAGCGAGCGAAAACGTACAAGCTTCGGAAAATCCACACCAACCGCGGGCTGAGTATCTCACCAGACCATCGCCGGATCGCGGTCGATCGCGATCACGACTGCCACGTCTGGGACCTCGAATCGGGGGAGCCCCTCGAAGTGTGGCGGGGCTGCTATTGGCCTCGTTTCTTAACCACTCGCCTCGCGTGTCGCGCGTCGAGTCCGTCGATCGTCTACCTACGCAATGGTGCCCGCACTTCTGTGCCAGTCCTCTCTCCTGCGGACATTCGTGCGGGCATGACGCTTTCGTATTCGACGGACGGGTCGCGCTTCGTCTACGGGTACGGGAGCCAGATCTTCGTTGCGGACGAGCACGGACGGCACCTGAGCACGAACGCATCGACTGTAACCACCGTCTGACCCTAGACCTACCGGAACGCCGCGGCCGCGCTCGCGCAGATCGCTCCGCGTCGGCGGGAGCACCTGAACTCCCGAGAAGTGTAGACTGACACCATGAGCAACGCGGATTTCGACTGGATCATCGTCGGCAGCGGCTTTGGCGGCAGCGTGAGCGCGCTGCGGCTCGCCGAAAAGGGCTATCGCGTTCTCGTTGTCGAAAAGGGCAAGCGCTTCGGCAAGAAAGACTTCGCGAAGAACAACTGGGATCTGAAGCGATGGATGTGGAACCCGGCCCTCGGCATGAAAGGCATCTTTCAGATGTCCTTTTTCGACCATGTGACGGTGCTGCACGGGGTCGGCGTGGGCGGTGGCTCGCTGACGTACGCGAACACCCTCCCGACGCCTTCGCCCAACTTCTTTACGCGCGGCTCCTGGGCTGATCTTGCAAACTGGCAGGAGGAGCTCTCACCGCACTACGACACCGCGCTGCGGATGCTCGGCGCTGCGCGGAATCCCCGCGAAACCAAAAGCGACCGCGTGCTTCTGGATATCGCAAAGGAGATGGGTCGCGAGGACAAGTTCGATCTTGCGCGCGTCGGGATTTACTTTGGCCAACCGGGAAGGAAGGCTTCGGATCCGTATTTTGGCGGCGACGGCCCCGACCGCGTCGGATGCACCTTCTGTGGCGCGTGCATGACCGGGTGCCGGGTCGGTGCCAAGAACACCCTCGACCGAAACTACCTCTATCTCGCCGAACGTCTGGGCGCGACGGTTCGGCCGGAGACGGAGGTTGTGCACGTGACGGAGCGCGAGCAGGGCGGCTACGCGTTGCGCGTCCGGTCGACCGCCGGTCGTGGCTCGGAAACGTTGACCGCGGAGAAGGTGATCTTTTCCGGGGGCGTGCTCGGAACGATCCCGCTCCTGCTTCGGATGAAAGCCGCGCGCGACGGACTTCCGCGCCTGTCCGACCGGACGGGTGACTTTGTGCGGACCAACAACGAGGCGCTCATCGGCATCATCTCGCCGAAGGAGCAGGACGACCTCACCAGCGGCGTCGCGATCTCGTCGATCCTTCATACCGACGAACACAGTCACATCGAGCCGGTGCGCTACGGCAAAGGGTCGAGCTTCTTTCGGCTGATGTCGGCACCGCACGTCAACGCGCCGACGCTTCTCGCTCGCCTCCGCGGCGTAGGAAGCGGGCTCCTCCGAAACCCCGCACTCTGGGCGCGGGCGGTGACGGCGCGGCAGTGGGCCCGTAAGTCGCAGGTTCTCCTCTACATGCGCACTCTCGAGAGCACGTTGAAGCTGCGCCTTGGCCGCAGCCTGACACCCGCGTTTCGCCAAGGGTTGGTCTCGGAACTCTCCCCCGGGCAGGAAGCGCCCACCGCGTTTATGGAAGAGGCGACGGAGATCGCCGAGCGCTACGCCGAAAAGGTGGGTGGGGTGCCGATGACCCTGCTGACCGAGACGCTCATGGGCATCCCCTCGACGGCGCATATTCTCGGCGGGGCGTGCATGGGTGCGGACGCCGGCGCTGGCGTGATCGATCCGCTGCATCGGGTGCATGGCTACGACGGCCTCTACGTGATCGACGGCGCCGCGGTGTCGGCGAATCCGGGAGTCAATCCCTCGCTTACGATCACTGCGCTTGCGGAACGAGCGATGAGCTTCATTCCCGCAAAGGCATAGAGCGCGATCCAGGACTCGCGCTAAAGCTGCGCTGGTGAGCGACCGATGAGTACGGCGTGTTCACCCTTCCGGCCGAGGTTGGCGACGCGCGTATTCTCGTCATCGACGATGATCGCTACTCCGGCGCCCACGTCGCGCAGATGCTCCGGGCGCTCGGTCATGAGCCGCTGGTGGCCACGGACTGGTCGGAGGCGATTTCGCTCTTCGATGAGAGCATCGACCTCGTCCTCCTCGACATGGTCATGCCCAAGGTTGGCGGCCTGAAGCTCGCCCCCCTTCTTCGGGAGCGAAGCGTGAGCTATGTGCCGATCGTGTTCCTGACGGGTCGCGACGACGACGAATCGCGTCAGCGCGCGCTCGCCGCCAGCGGAGACGACTATCTCGTCAAGCCCGTGAGCGCCATCGATCTTCAGATTCGCGTCACCGCGATGCTTCGGATCCGTCGCCTCACGCAGCGCCTCCATGCGCGTGCGCAGATCGATGCGCTTACCGGCGTTGGCAATCGCCGCGCCTTCGACGACGTGCTCGAGCGCTACTGCTCCGTCGCAAATCGGTACCACCGACCTTTCTCGCTCGTGATCGTGGACGTCGATCACTTCAAAGCCATCAACGACACCTTCGGGCATTCGGTTGGGGATGAGGTTCTCGTGTTGCTCGGTCAGGTTCTCCGCGAGGGCGTTCGAAACGCGGACGAGGTCTTTCGCTACGGCGGCGAAGAGTTTGCGATCGTGGCGCCAGAGACCCTCGAGGATGGGGCGATGATCCTGGCCGAGCGCATTCGGTCCTCCTTTTCGGTGGTCACCCGAGCCTGCGCGGCGGGACGCCAAACGCTTTCGGCGGGGATCGCAACTGCGCGCCCCCTTCTTACCTGCGATCGGCGCCTGCTCTTCAAGGCCGCTGACGATGCGCTCTACCGGGCGAAGCGGCGGGGACGTGACCGGGTGATCACGGCCTGTTTCGATACCGCCAAGCGACCTTCGTTGATTTGACCGGCGCAGAACGGTAGAGCCCTGAGCGATGCACTTTTCTCAGGCGCGCTACGCGCTTCTCTGCGCCCTCGTTCTCGCCGGTTGCGGCGAGCGTCGCGGGAGCACCACCCCTAGCCCCCCGCGGTCGACCGACATGCGCCCACCCATCGCCAAAACCGTTCCTCACGAGCTTCGCGCCCACGACCACGTTCGAAGTGATCCCTATTATTGGATGCGCAGTGACGACCGCTCGGATCCAGAGGTGCTCGCGTACCTCGCCGAGGAGAACGCCTACGCGGAAGCGCAGCTCGGGCCCCTCACGCAGTTTCGCGAGACGCTCTTCGAAGAGATCGTAGCCCGCATTCCGCAGGACGATGCGTCGGTGCCCTACCGGCGTGACGGCTACTTCTATTACAGCCGCGTCGAGGAGGGGAAGGAGTACTCGATCTTCTGTCGCCGCCAGGGATCGATGGAGGCGGACGAGGAAGTCGTCTTCGACGAGAATGCGGAAGCTGAAGGCCACGACTATTACGCAGCGCGCGGCCTGAACGTCACCATCGACGGCAAGACGCTCGCGTACGGCGAAGACACCCTCAGCCGCCGTATCTACACCCTTCGAATTCGCAACCTCGAGACCGGTGAGAACTACCCCGAGGCCATCGAAGGCACGACCGGCCAGTCGGTGTGGGCGCTGGACCATCGCACGCTCTTCTACGTGAAACGCGAGGAAGGAACGCTTCGCGCCTACCAGGTGTGGCGCCACGTCCTCGGCACCGATCCGAGCGAAGACGTGATGGTCTTCGAGGAGACCGACGACGAGTTCTACGTCGAGGTCTTTCGTAGCCGCTCCCGCGACTTTGTGTTCATCGCGAGCTACCAGACGCTCTCGCACGAGTACCGCGCGATCGACGCGGCCAACCCGACCGCCGAGGCGCGCGTGGTGCTTCCGCGAGAACGGAACCACGAATACGACGTCGATCACCTGCGCGGACGTTTCTACATTCGCACGAACTGGGAGGCGCGCGACTTTCGCCTGATGTCGGTCGAACCCGCGCAAAGCCAGGACAAGAGCGCCTGGACCGTGGAGATTCCCGCGGAAGATGGGGTGCTCCTTCGGGGCTTCGAGCTCTTTGACGACCATCTCGTGCTCGCCCGTCGCCGCGGCGGCATTGCGCGTCTTGAGGTGGTTCCCTGGGACAACCGCGAGGGCGGGCACGAAATCGCCTTCGACGAAACCGTGTACACAACCAACCTCGGGAACAACCCGGAGGCGTCTACGACGACGCTGCGCTTGAGCTACTCGTCGATGACCACGCCGACGTCGGTCTTTGACTACGACATGGCCTCCCGGGAGCGAGAGCTCCGCAAGCAGGCGCGGGTCATGGGCGACTTTGATGCCGCGCGCTACGTCACCTTAAGAACGACCGCGACCGCGCGCGACGGCACGGAGGTTCCGATCTCGATCGTGCACCGTCGCGATCTCGATCGCAGTTCGCCGCGTCCGCTTCTTCTCTACGGCTACGGTTCCTATGGTTACTCCCTCGACCCGACGTTTTCGTCGACGCGGCTGAGCCTTCTCGATCGGGGCGTGGTGTTCGCGATCGCACACATTCGCGGCGGCCAGGAAATGGGACGAGGTTGGTATGAGGACGGCAAGCTTCTGAAGAAGAAGAATACGTTCACCGACTTCATCGATTGCGGGGAGCATCTGGTTCGCGAGGGCTGGACCGCCTCCGACCGACTCTTCGCACACGGCGGTAGCGCGGGCGGGCTCCTCATGGGGGCCGTCGCCAACATGCGACCGGACCTCTTCAAAGCGGTGGTCGCGGATGTGCCCTTCGTCGACGTCGTGACCACGATGCTCGACGAGACGATTCCGCTGACGACCTTCGAATACGACGAGTGGGGCAACCCCAACCAGCGGGAGTACTACGAGTACATGCTCAGCTACTCGCCCTACGACAACGTTGAAGCGCAGGACTATCCGCACATGCTCGTGCTCACCGGACTGCACGATTCGCAGGTGCAGTATTGGGAGCCGGCCAAGTGGGTGGCGCGGCTACGGGCCACGAAGACCGACGAGAATCGCCTGATCTTCAACGTGAACATGGAAGCGGGTCACGGGGGCGCGTCCGGGCGTTTTCGCCGGCATCGTGAGACCGCGCTCATCTACGCATTCCTTCTCGATCTCGTGGGCGTTCGTCAGTAGGCGTTCGTCCGCAGCTCGCGCCAACACCGCGCCAACACCGCGCAAACGCAAAAGGCCCCGATCGAGTGATCGGGGCCTTTCAAGGAATGCGGGAAGCTGCTTACCAGCGACCGCCGCCGCCTCCGTCGCGTCGACCGCGGCCACCGCCGCCGCCGCCGCCACGCTGACGATCCTGCGCCACGTTGACGTTCAGTCGACGACCGTCGAGCTGGGCGCCGTCCATTTCACGCATCGCCGTGTCGGCCGCCTCGGCCTCCGCAAACGTAACGAAACCAAACCCTCGGCTTCGACCCGTGTCGCGGTCGGTGATCACCTTGGCCTCGACCACCTCACCGAAACGCTCGAAAGCTTCGCGCAGACCATCATCCGTCGTTGCCCACGCGAGACTTCCAACAAACAGCTTCTTAGACATTGAACACTCTCTCTCCACCGGCACGGCCGTGTGAAAACGCTATGGCCACACCGGCTCTCAGAAACAAGGGGGTTTTCTCCCCCAATCGGAATCAGCGTTGTGCTCCCTCCCATCCCTCGTCGCAAGGGAAAAAGGAGATGATGGCCAAAACGCCTACCGCGCCCTGCCAATCCGGTCTAAAGAAGGAAAAAGGACGTATTTGAGATGACTGCCGCCGATCAACGTGAAGAAGCCGCTGCCGAGGCAGGCCGCACGTGGGCAGGAAAACTGCGCTCGACGCTTGCGGCAGAAGGTCGCGCAGCGGCGGGCGGTTGGCCCGGAACGATGAGCGAGGCACGCGCCCGCCTTCCGTTTCCCCTGGGCCACGGTCTCGGCGCCGAAGAGCTCGCCCGACTGACGCGTGTGCTTTACCACGCCGCGCGAGACACGTGGCTCAGCAAAGCGACGACCGCCGTCGAACCGGATTGAGGTTGCCCACGCGTGCTCGAGCGCTGGCGTAAGCTCCTTCGTGCTGTCGAGGCGCACGCGGGCGTCGAGGTAACGCCGGTGCGCGAAGAGCGCCTCGCGTTGATGCGTACGGTCGGTCTTCCTGAGGTGATCGCCGAGCTGCTCGCGGAGGGGTACCCCACGCGACCGATTCGGCTAGGAACGCTTACGTTCTTTCCGCCCCGCGAGACGCTCGGACGAACCGGTCGTTGGCCGGTACTCTTCTTTGTCGCGGAAGCGTGGGCGCGACCGCGCGAGATCCATCGCCGACTTCCGGACGGCCGCGATCCGGCCGGCGAATGGGTCGAGCTCGCGACGGCTTACCTCGAAGCCGTCGGGGCGAGGGAGCCCTTCGGACTCGAAGCTCAGCGAAATCGCACGTTACGATGGTGGCGTCCCATCGTGGAGGAACGCATCGTCGAACGGCTGGGCGATCGCGCGGAGCGTGCGTTCGACGCGTTTGGTCCTGCACTCGCGGCCGACGACTATCGCATGGACCTTGAATCGCGCCTGCACTGGGCGCGGCTTTGGGTGCTCCTTGGTATTCTCATTGCGCTCTACGTGGTTTCGCGAGACGGGGGTCTTCCCGGCCGCTTGGTCGTTGCGGCCGCGTCGCTTGGAGGGCTCAGCGGCGCGCTCGGATTTGTGCCCTGGTCGCGCGCGAATTCGCGACTTCGCGTGGTGGATGACCCCGCTGATCTGTGAAGTCGCGGCTACACTCCGTCGTCGGCCTTTTGAAGATTGTTAGTGTTTTGCTCTGGCACCAAGCTTGCTCAGAGAAGCGTGTAGCTTGGAGGTGTGGGGATGAAACGACTCTCTCTGATTTTGGTGGTGGCCACGCCCGCGTTTGCGCTCGCGCAGGATCCTGCGCCGGAGCAGGCGCCGGAAGGTGGCGTGGTCTTTGTCGAACATGAATCGGTGCCGCCGGCCGGGCCGGACCATCCGCCGCCTTTGGATCCGAATGCGCCGCAACAACCGCAATACGCGCAGCCGCAGTTTCAGCCGCAGTATGCGCAGCCTCGACCGCGACGGGTTCGGGAGCGCTACGATCCGAACCGGGAGTATCCCGCGGACGCACAGATCTCGCGGCGCGTTCGCTTCGGATTGCTCATTCCAGGCGCAGCGCTCTTGGTGGTGCCCTACGCGATCACGGTGGCGACCTGGTCGACGCTCCGCGATGCCCGCGACGACGACGACCAGCCGCAAAACGTGTTGCTCGTGCCGGTGCTCGGGCCCTTTATTGCGATCGCCGGGCTTGAAGATCGGGCCAACCCCGGTCTGGCACGCGCTGGGTTGATCTGGGATGGGCTCTTGCAGACGGCCGGCGTGGCGATGTTTGTCGCGGGCGTGATTCCGCGCAAGTACGTCACCTACTACGCGGACACCTCGCGGCGCGGTTACGCGCTCACGCCACGCATCGGAGCGGGCGGCGCCGGTCTCGATCTGCAGATGCGCTTCTAGGGTTCCGTTTCCGCGGGCCCAGGTGAAGAAAGTGAAGAACTCCGTCCCCTCCCGTCGAGGGACGGGGTTCTTCGCGTTCACTTCGTCTCCCTGAGGCTCGTAAGAGCTTGAAATCTCTCAGGGTGAGATCACGGGACGGAGTTCTTCACGTACTTCACGTACTTCACGTACTTCACTTCGCGACTGCCGCCTCGAAAAGTGAAGAACGTGAAGAACTCCGCCCCCCGAAGTAGCGCGTACGTTTCGGATGTGCTCTACCGATCGCCCGTGCGACTCGCGTGGCGATTTTCCTTCGACGATCACGTGCGCGTCCTGCGCGTCTCTTCCCTCGCGATAGCGCTCGGCGAACGCGGCTCCCTCGTTGCGGTCGACGCCACCGGCGCGCTCCAGTGGCGCGCAGAAACGGGAAGCAGTCACGCCATGGTCGTGGGCGCGTCGACCGTGGTCACCCTCGGCGGCGGCGTGGGCGGTCGCTGGACCCTCACGGGCCGTGCGCTTCGTAGCGGCGATGTGTTGTGGGCGAAGAGCATTCCGGCGCGGCGCATCACCCGGCTCTTTGCAGACGGCAAAGGCGCGCTCTTCGCGACGATGGCGCGCGATGGACGTTTTCAGCTCGAGCGCTACCGCGAAAGCGATGGGGAAGCGTTTGGTGCGATGGATCTCGATCGCCGCCGGGCGATCGTGAGCGGTGACGGACAGCGCATCTGGACCCGCGACGCGGAGGGGCTGACGCTTCACCGCTGGGGGGCGCCCTCCCAGAGCTTCGAAGTTCTCGGCAACGGACCGATGACGGCGCATGGCGAGTGGCTGATCAGCACGGGCGCCGAAGTTACCGCCATACGTGGTGAGACGATCGCCTGGCGTGCGCCTGGGGCGTCGCGAGATCTAACGGCGGTGGCCGCGGCCGATGGGCTCGACGACGACGACGAAGACGACATCTGGGACGCCGACTTAGGGCGCGCTGCGATCGCGGACGAGGACGTACTGGTCGCAGACCGAAACGGGCTGCTTCACGCCTTTGATCTTCGCAGTGGCAAGCGGCGCTGGACCGCCGAGAGCGAGCACTATCCGAGTGCGGAGGGAGTCGCGATTCCCGCTGCCCTCGATGCGCACGTGTTTTTTCCAGCGAGCGACGAAACGCTCTACCTGGTCGACCGCTCGACCGGGGCGGGCTTGGCGCACGTCGAGCTCTCCGGTCCCTTCGCTGGGGCCGCTCACCGTCTCGAAGATGTGGTGGTGCTCGCCGACGATGGACTCTCAGCCTTCGCGGCAGGCTGACTGGCGGATCGGCGGCGGACCGCCGGCGGCCGCCACCCTCTCCAACGCAAAAAGCCCGCGGGAATTTGCTGGCACGACTCCTGCGAAAGCCATCCTCCGAAAGGAGGCTTTCCATGAGCGGAAGCACGCAGGTCGCGTTAGGCGCGCAGGTTCAGATCACCAAGGGTCCCGATCGCGGTGTCGTCGGTTGGGTGTTTTGGCAGGGGCGCAGCAAGATGGATACGGAGCGCAAACGCTACGGTCTCAAAACGGGCGAAGGCCAGGCGTTCTGGGCGGACGAGCACGCGCTCGAGGTCGTCGCGCCAGCACCGACGCACGTTTCGATCGACAAAGGAACGCGCGTTCGAGTTGCGGGGCAGGACGGCCGCGATCAGCTGGGCGAAGTGTTTTGGGTCGGGGTGAGCCGCGCGCGTCCCCCGATGCCGCGCTACGGCGTACGAAGCGACCGCGGGGAGACGTTCTTCGTGGACCATGCGGACGTTGAGGAGCTGCACTAGGACCGCGTTTCCTTTGAACGGCCGCACGCTCGCTTTCGCTCGGGGCGTGGCTCGTCGAGCGCACGTATACTCGCGGCGTGCAAGCGACCGCTGAGGATGTTCCGGAAGGTCTGTGGATCGAGCCGGGGAGTGAGTTCCGTGGGCTTCGGGTTCACGGTGCCCTCGCCCGGGGGGCGATGGGGGTCGCGTATCTGGCGAGTCACGATGTCCTAAAGCGGCCGCTGATCTTGAAGCTCTTCACCCCGCAGGGGTCGGAGCTCTTCGCGGAGGCGGAGCTCGCGGCGCGCGTGACTTCGCCGCATGTCGTGGGCGTACTCGATGCGGGCGTCGAGGCGGGGCGACCTTTTCTCGTTCAGCGTTACGTGGACGGCGTCGATCTTCACGAGCTGATGGGTCACGGCGTTCAAGAAACGGGCTGCGTGGCACGGATGATCGCGGACGTGGCGCGCGGTCTTGCGGCCATTCATCGCGCAGGCGTTGTTCATCGCGACATCAAACCGGCGAACCTCTTTCTCTCGGGCGATGGGCGCGCGCTCCTTGGCGACTTTGGCATCGCGCGGGACCGCAGCCGCGTGGACAACGAGCCGGCCGCCGGAACACCGCTCTTTCTCGCGCCTGAAATCTGGGATGGCGGTCCTCCCTCGCGGGCAGCGGACCTCTATGCGCTCGGCTGCACGGCGCATCTCCTCGCCACTGGAAAGTCGCCGTTCATCGGCAAAGGGGCGCAGCTTCGCCTCGCGCACATGACGCAGCCCTATGTGGTTCCGCCGCAGGACGACCCGGAGCGGGCCTACCTCTTTACGACGATCGCGAAACTCCTCGCGAAGTCGCCGCAGGATCGCGTCGCGCACGCGGAAGGGCTGGTTCGAACGCTTTCGCGCATCGAAACTCAAGCGCCGGAGCTTCGAAGTCACGGGTTCGGCGTGGGTGCGGTCGGCGGCATGTCGCTCTTTCTTCGACGTGGCAACCTCGCCACCGCAAGCGCCGACGTGATCGTCAACGCGGCCTATCCGCACCTCACGATGGACCTCGGGGTCTCGGAAGCACTGGTGCTCGCGGCGGGGCGGGCGATCGAAGACGAAGCGGTGGTTCATGCGCCCTGCTCGATGGGGGAGGTCGTGTGGACGAGCGCCGGCGCCCTCGACGCGCGGCACGTTGCGCACGCCGTCGCTGCGCTCGACGGTGCGATCTGCATTCAGCGCGCCACGCTGCGAACCCTTCTCGGCGCGCGAAAGCGCGAAGCGCGGAGCATTGCATTTCCCGCGCTTGGTACCGGCGTCGGCCAAGTACCGCACGCGCTCGGCGCCAAACTCATGCTCGAAGCGATCCAGACCTTTGCGGCGCTCGGTCCGAGGCCGCTCGAAAAGATCGAGATCTGGCTCTACGACGAGGCGGCCTATGTCGCGTGGCGGGATGTACTCGACGAGAGCTGATGGCGTCTCTTCTCGCGGTTGACCTCGGACTTCGAACCGGTCTTGCCGTGTTCGGGGACGACGGCCGCCTGCGCAGCTACCGCTCGCAAAACTACGGGACCGTGGGACGCCTCAAACGCGGCGCGTTTTCTGAGATCGCAGCGATCGAGGACCTCGCGATGCTGGTCGCGGAGGGCGATGTGCAGCTTGCGCGGGCGTGGACTCGCGTCGCCGAAAAGCGCGGCGCTAAGACGCGGGTGATTCAGGCGCACGACTGGCGTCCCACCATTCTTCGTCCGCGGGATCAGACCTCTGGAAGCGACGCCAAACGAGCGGCGGACGTCGTTGCCCGCGAGGTGATCGCCCGCTCGGGCGCCCCCAAGCCCACGTCCCTTCGTCACGACGCAGCCGAAGCGATCCTCATCGGCTGGTGGGGCTGCCAGCAACTCGGCTGGGCGTAAGCTACTTGGGAACGCTCCCTTTTTGATGACAGCTCCACTAGGCGCCGTGTGACGTTGCCAGGGACGGTCCTCTTTGACGACGTCTGCCGAGGGCCGAGGCTTCGTTTCTTCGACAGGTCCCGGCGCTCATCGTTCAAGGGTAGCGCCGCCGCACTTAGCGCGACCGGGCCCGGCTCATCCCCCGTCGTTCCAGAAGACGATAGAGCGTGACCGGGTTAACCCCCGCGCGTTTGGCGGCGCGCCGAACGTTGCCGCCGCAGTCTTCGAGAAGCGCGCTAAGCCAACGCGTCTCCAGGGGCGCCAGCCAGCGCTCGCGCATCTCGGCAAGCGTCGCTGGCTTCTCAACCGCGACTTCCTTCGTGGAGGTTGCGTCCCGGATCAGCGCGGGCAGATCACTCTCCTCGATCGTATCCCCGCTCGCCATGATCACGGCGTGCTCCATCGCGTTCTTGAGTTCGCGCACGTTCCCCGGAAAGCGATAGGCCATGAGTCTTCCGAGAGCCGTCGCCGAAAGCCTCCGTACCTCGCGCTCATGCTTTTCGGCGGCTTGTTTGATGAACACCTGCGCGATGACCTCGAGGTTGTCATCGCGGTACGAACGGAGCGGCGGAAGCTCCATCGTCATCACGCTCAGGCGATAGTAGAGATCTTCGCGAAAGGTCCCTTTCCGCGCCATTGCCGGCAGGTCGCGGTTGGTCGCGCAGAGAAGCCGCACATCGACGGAGAAAGGCGCGCGATTGCTGCCGACGGGAAGGATCTCCCCGTCCTCGACCGCCCGCAAAAGCTTCGCCTGAAGAGGCAGCGGCAGTTCGCCGAGCTCGTCCAAAAAGAGTGTGCCTCCGTCCGCCTTTTGAAACTCGCCCTGCTTGTCGGAGACCGCGCCGGTAAACGCGCCCTTCACGTGCCCAAAGAGAACGCTCTCCAGCAGCGTCTCTGGAATCGCCGCGCAGTTGACGGTCACGAAA
>JBCDAA010000107.1:0-23049 GCA_039186435.1 Myxococcota bacterium
AGGCGCCGACACAGCACCAGCCCGACCGTCAACAGGCCGAGCCATCCTCCGACCGGGTCGCTGGATTGTGCGCCGGTGGCGCGGCACGAACAGCCACTTCCCGCCGCGTCCATTTCACCAGCATCGACATCCGCGTCAGGACCCGTTCCGGCGTCGTCCGCGTCCGCATCCGCCCCCGCGTCCGCGCCCGCATCCGCCCCCGCGTCGATCTCCACGATGCCGCCGTCGTCCATGGGTGTGCCGGCATCGGACGTGGTGTTCACGCACGCATTTGAAATGCAGGTGTCCGTCGTCGCCTCGTTGCCGTCGTCGCAGTCGGCGTCGACCCGGCAGCATCCGTCGATGGGCGTGGTCTCACAGGTCCCCGCGGGTTCGCTGCACATGTCCGCGGTACAGACGTTGTCGTCGTCGCAGTCGATTGCAGTGCCAGCGATGCACGTCCCGCTCACGCACGTCTCTTCTCCGTTGCAGGCCGTGTCGTCGCCGCACGCGGTGCCGTCCGTCGCGATCCCATCGGGCGGGCAGGCGACGCTTCCGTCACAGACTTCCGCCACGTCGCACGCTCCTACTGCCGCTCGGCACAGCATACCGACTGCCGCGGGGGCGTTCGCAGGGCAGGCCGCCGAAGTGCCGTCACAGGTCGCGCCGAGGTCGCAAGGATCGCCGCTCGAGTCCCGGCAACCCGTCCCCGCCGAGACGAAGAGGTCCGCCGGGCACTCGGTTGTATCGCCGGGGCACGTTTCGGCGACGTCGCACGGACCCGCCGAGGCGTTGCAGATCGTGTCACGCTGAAACTGCGCCGTGCAGGCGCCCCCGCCGTCGCAACGATCGGGCGCGTCGCAAGGCCCATCGGCGCCTGTGCTGCAGACCGTGTCGAGGGCGGTGAACTGGCAATCGAGCTGGCACCCGCAGGTCGTTGCGCCGAGCGCGCCTCCGATGTCACACGCTTCGCCTGCGTCCATCACGCCGTTCCCGCACGCCGCGTAGGTGGCGTCCAACACGATTTCGCCGAGCGCGAGCTCGTCGCGAGAGTCCGAGCCGCCCGGGGCGTCGTCGGTGCGAAAGCGTAAGAAGAAGTGGGTGCCCGGGGCGATCGCGAAGCCGGCGACCGAGAAGCTGAAAGTGGTCGGGACCCAGCTTGGCGCTGCGTCTGCGGCCGCTGCGGTGGTGATCGCGTAGCGGGGGACATCGATGAAGTCGACGCCGTTTGCGGAGTACTCGAGCCCCAATTCGGTGGATTGGTTCTCGTTGTTGAAGACCCAGGTTTCGATCGTCGCGTCCACCGCGACGACCGCTTCCGCTGTCGCGTTGACCGTCCGCATGGTGAACACCCCGGGCGTGACGTCGCTGCCGGTCGCCTGCCAGCCGAAACCCGGATCGTTGAGGAAGGGTTCGAACGCGTAAAGCCCGCCGGTGCTCACGCCCCCCGGGCTGGTGCCGCGTGCGAAGTCGCCGCTCGTCCCCGCGCCGCCGAACGCGACGTCGCCGGCGCTAAAGCCTTCGATCGACCAGGTGAGCGAGCTGAGCTGCGCGCATGTCGGAGCTGGGGCAATGCCCCCCGCGAACGTCTCGAAGTCGGTGTAGTACGCCCCGCCGCGAAAGCCTGCGTTGCTGTGGAACGTCCGGAACGTCGCCCAGTCACCGGCCGCCAAGGCGAAGGCGCTTTGGCCAATGTTGCTTGCGGGCGCGCTGGCTGTCCCTTGAAACTCGTTCGAACGAAATGAGTTCGCTGGGTTGAGAAGGGTCGCCACGAAACGAATCGGATTGCCGGGCTGGCTCCCGAGATCGGCCATCGTAAACCCGCCTACCTCCCGGGTGCATGACGCTGCGAAGTTGGCGCCGTTGAATGCGAGGTCGATCGAGCCCGCGACGCTCCCGGCGACGAAGATGTGCGAGCCCCCTTCGACGAGTTGGAAGAGAGTGACTCCTGCCGGCTGCAACACCAGCGCGAAGTCGGCCGCGAAGCCAGGTGCGAATTGGAGGTCCGCCGACTGCGCTCCCGTGGCCCCGGAGGCCGCGCGGCGTGCGATGTCTCCGGTGTCGGTGAGGGATGCGGTCGTGGTCACGCCTCGGCCGGGAATCGAGTCGACGTAGACCACGATCGCGTTCGTCAGCGGGGTACACCCTCCGGGCCCTGCGGTGGCGAACGCGAGATTCCCGTCGGCGTCCGAGTCCCAAAAGACATCACGCCCAGCGCCGGTCACCCCGCCGAAGCCGGAGCCTTCGCCGGTCCATCCGCCCGAATACTCTCCCGAGCCGATGGTTCCGTCGGCGACGGCAAGCGCTGTGGTGCCATCGCAAAAACGGAGGGTGTCGGCGGCGGCGAGGTTTGCCGGAAGGATGAGCGCGAGCAGAGTGACAAGCGAGCGATGTGGCATGAGTCTCCGAAGCACGAGGCGAGGATGCGCACGTAGGTTCTCACGATTGCAGAGCGGCCGTGCGAGCAACCGAATGATCGAGTTGAGCTCCATCGAGGTTGTGCTCGAGGTGCCTCGGGGAGCCTCTGTGCCGTGACGAGCAGCAAAAAGCCTCGCTGGACACCGCTTGGCCGTGGGGTGGCGTCCCGGACGACACACGAGTGTACGATTTTCGACTCGACGGCAGCCCCGCGGATGCCTACGCAGATGCCCCCGCAAGGGCAATTTCGCGCTGGTATGGCTGTTGCTCATCCTGACGCATGAGCCGTCGTCGTAGGGTCCTCCTCCTCTCATTTCTCTCGGTGGTGTTCGCGGCATCCACTCCAGAACGTAGTGCAGCACAAGAGTCCGACGCCGCTACGTCTTGCCGACAACTGAACGAGGAAGAGCTTGCGGAACGCGTGACCGGTCGTCCTTCATTCGTTCCCCAGGTCGCGCTTCGCATGTGGCGACTTGAACTCGATGGCTTACCGCCCGAGGAACGGGTTCTCGTCGGACGGGTGAGAGGAGCTCCGTACCCGCGGGCTGGGATGCTGCCCGAAACGCAAGCAAGCGATCACTTATGGGTGTTCCGCTGCCAGAATGGCTGGGAAGAGGTCGCCCACAAAACGTTCGACGCTACCTTCGACGAATACGTAGACGTGGATGGGCACTACTCGCCTGGCATCGTCGACATTGAGGCTGACACGTTTCGTGTCCCTGGGGGTCAAGCGATTCTCGCCGTGACGAGTGAAGACGGCCAAGGTGGTATGGACCCCCGCTACCACACGCGAAGGCAGGAATGGTTCGTCCTGGCCGAGAATGGCCTGCGTCTCGTATTCGGGACCTCTCTTCGCGGCTACGTGATGAACGGCCCTAGTCGTCGCGGTGGCTCGACCCGGAAGCAGGTGAGCCAAGGCCCTCGCCGCTTTCGCGTACGAGTGTCTTGGTACAGCGAGCACCACGACGTCGACCCCACGCGCCCGGACCCACCACCATGCCGCTCACGCTCGATCTACGAATGGGACGGCGAACACTTTGCGCTCCTCCGGAATGGTCAACTTCGCTGCACTGCCTACCCCTGAACCTCCGAGAGTTCGGCAAGCCGACGGAAAGCAAAAGCCCCGCTGGACATCAGCGAGGCTCTTCTCCCACCCAGGGTGGTCCTAGCTCCGGAAACTGGACTCGAACCAGTGACCAATCGGTTAACAGCCGACCGCTCTACCAACTGAGCTATTCCGGAATGGGGACGCGAATCTGACGCCTGAATTGCGAGGTGTCAAGCCCCTGCCGGCAAGACGACGAGCGCGCCGGGCCCAGTGTTGGACCCGGCGCCTCGCCTGGATGGAGGAAAGCTAAGGGGCAGCGACCTGCTGGAGCGTGAACGGCGTGCTCCGCGAGGTGGCGACGGTCCATCGGTCGAACTGACGATTCGAGATCGCTCCGCCGCGGACGGCACCGATGTGGGTGAGGTCGTAGCCGCCGGTGTCGGAGGCGACGTCCTGGTTGAAGCCGCCGTCCCCGTCGTCCGCAACGATGAAGGGCGAGCCGTTGTCGTCCTCGTCGACGTCCCCGCTGCGATTGGTGTCGCCGTCGAGGAAGGCGCTGAGGAAGTCCGCGTTTCCGATGAGGCCGTTGCCGACGCCACGGATGTTTTGGAGGTACCAACCGGCGGTGAAGAAGTTGCCGCGAGGAGCGATCTCACCGGTGAAGTTGATTCCGCCGGCTTCCGTCACGAACGTTTCCACCGCGCCCGGAAGAGGCAAGGGATCGCTGCTCGCGCCGTTGTAGTAGACGAGGCCTTCGCCGTTGGAGTTCGGGGCTGCGACGGAGCCTGCGGGCAAGCCCATCGCGCCGGGACGAGTGATTGCGAACATGCCGGGGAGGGCGCCCGCTTCGTGCGCGCAGTGCACGCCGTCGAGATAGCTCATGGCCGGGGCGGTGGTGCCGATGGCCGAGAGGTTTGCGCCTTCGTCCGCTTCGATGCAGCCGTTGCGGAAGTTCGCGATGAGGACGTTGGCGAGCCGTACCTGGTCGGAGTTGTCGGCGAAGAGAATGCCGAACTCTCCGGCCGAGGCGTCCGCACCGGCGGCGACCGCCGCGTCGTCGTTGCCCACCAGCGTTGCGTTCACGATGCGCGGGTTCGAGTCCCCGGCGATGGTTTCGCTCGCGTAGATGCCCGAGCGGCCGCTTTCCGGACGGTGGATGACCATGAGGTCTTTGATAAGTCCGGTGAAGTTCCGGTACCACACGCCGTCCCGCACGGAGCCCGTGGCGAGGATCCACGAGAGGCGCGCGTCGCTGTTGAGAATGTGAAACCCGTCGCGGGCCGAGTCGTGCGACTGCACGAAGGTCAGCGTGGTGTTTCGGTCGACGCCGTTGAGCACGACGCCGTCCTGGTACATCGCGGTGACGCCATCGAGGGTGACCGAGACGGGAGCCCCCGCTTCGGCGACGACCACGTAGTCGAGGCGGCTGGCGCCTTCGGTGCCGGTCATCGTGGGCAGTCCGCCGAAGCCGCGCAGGAACACGCCGCCCCATTCACCGGGGCCGTCGATGCCCGCGTCGTCGGAGCTGAAGCGCACCGGTCGGGCGCCTGTTCCCCGCGCGTCGATCGTGGCGCCGGGCCAGACAAGGAGGTAGTCGGTCGCGTCTTCGAGGTCGCCGCGAATTCGCGCGCCGCTCTCGATGGTGAGGGTGGGCGTGGTCGCCATGTTTCCGACCTGAAAGCGTCCTTCGAGCTCCCACTCGATGTCGCTCGTGATCGTGGCGTCGCTGGTCATCACCCCTGAGACTTCGCAGACGTTACGTCCCGCGCGGCGGTCGAGGGCGCGCACGGTGGCGCCGCCCATGCTCTCGGGGCAGTCCGAGGTTCCTTGAAGCGCAGCGTTGACCGGAACCGCGAAGCCTTCGCCGGCGGCGGTGGCGACCGTCCAGTTGTCGAACTGGCGGTTGTTCATTGCGGTGGCGGAACCGCTTCGCACGGCGCCGATGTGGGTCAGGTCGTAGCCGCCGGTGTCTTCGGCGACGTCCTGATTGAAGCCGTCCGGTCCGTCGTCGGCGATGAGGAAGGGCGCGCCGACGTCGTCGCCGTCGACGGATCCGTCCTGGTTGGTGTCGCCGTCGAGAAAGGCGTTGAGGGAGGTGGAGTCCGCCGCCAAGCCGTTTTCGATGCCGTCGATATTCGCGAGGTACCAGCCAGCGGTGAAGGCGCGCTCGGCAAACTCGCCGGTGAAGGTCATCGCGGCGCCGTCGTAGGGCACGAGGCCGTTCGCGTTGATGCTATCCGTGGGCGCGACCGTCAGATCGGGAAGCCCGACGTTTTCGTCGCGAACCACGATGAGGTCGGGGTTGCCGCCCGCTTCGTGCGCGCAGTGCACTCCGTCGAGGTACGTCGGTCCCGGCGCGTCCGTGTCGACGGCGCTGAGGTCCGAGCCTTCGTCGATTTCGACGCAGCCGTTGCGGAAGTTCGCGATGACGACGTTGCCGAGACGGATTTGATCGGAGTTGTCGGCGAAGAGAATGCCGAACTCGCTTGCGGAATCATCCGCGAGGCCGGACTCGCTCGACATGTCGCGGCCGACGAGGGTCGCGTTGACGATGCGCGGGTTGGAGTCGCCGTCCGCCGTTTCGCTGGCGTAGATGCCGGAGCGTCCCGTGCTTCCGTCGGGGTCGCGATCGTGGATCACCATCAGGTCTTTGATGAGTCCGCGGAAGTCGCGGTACCAAATTCCGTCGCGGGCTGCCGCGGTCACGAGAATCCAGGAGAGGCGCGGGTTGCCGTTGAGAATATGCAAGCCGTCGCGAGCCGAGCGGTGCGATTGCACGAAGGTCAGCGTGGTCGTCTGGTCGACGCCGTTGAGAACCAGGTTGTCCTGGTAGGTGTTGCTTTCGCCATCGACGGTCACTTCCACGGGCGCGCCGGCTTCGCTCACGACGACGTAGTCCAGGCGGCTTGCGCCCTGGGTGCCGGTGAGCGTCGGGAGCCCTTCGTAGCCGCGAAGGAACACGCCGCCCCATTCGCCGCTGCCGTCGAAGTCCGCGTCGTCCGACAAGAAACGAACGGGCGCGGCGCCGGTGCCGAGGGCGTCGAGGGTCGATCCGGGCATGACGACCAGGTGATCGACCTCGCCTTCGGCGTCGCCGAAGACGTCGGTGCCCGCGTCGATGGTGAGAACGGCCTGCGTCGCTTCGTCGCCGACCTGAAGGCGTCCTTCCAGGAACCACTGAACGTCATTGGTGAGCGTTCCGTCCATGCGAAGGACGCCGCTGATCTCGCATTGACCGGGCGCAAGTTCGGAGGGTGTTAGGTCGCCGACCGAAGGGCAGTCGTTCACGACCGCGCCGTCTGGAGGAACCGCGGAGTCAGGCGGAACGGCGGCGTCGGGAACCGCCGAGTCCGGGTCGAAGCCGGCGTCCATACCGCCGGGCCCATCGTCGTCGCCGCAACCGGCCGAACCGATCATGGCAACGGAAATCACTAAGACAGCAAACCTCATCAAGAGCCTCCTCATCCCCGCGACTGCGCAAGTCGCGGCAGGGGGAATACGAGGGCGGGTCAGTGCCGTATCGACGCGAGAATTGTGGAGGGACTCCCGTTTTTGCAGGGCGTCTTCGATGTAACGGTTCGGCGTGATTCAGCGTACGCGGGGCTTCGCGTTATGCTTTGAAGGGCGTGGCCGAAGACAATCCATCAGCGCCCGACATCCCGTGGCAGGACCTGCGCGTCTTTCTCTTTGTGGCGCGAGAACGTTCGATGGCTGCGGCGGCGCGCGCGCTGGGGGTGAGTCAGACGACCGTCGCGCGGCGCATGGAGTCGCTCCAGGAGGAAGTCGGTCAACTCTTTGAACGCGAGGGGACGCGACTTGAGCTCACGCCTCTTGCGGAGGAGATCCTGCGTTACGCGGAGGCGGTCGACGAAAACGTGGAAGCGATCCGCCGGTGCGCGTCGCAGGCGAAGCTCGATGACGTCTGCATTGCGACAACGCTCGGTCTCGGCGTGCACGTGTTGGCGCCCGCGCTGCCGCGACTGCGAGAGGCGGTTCCGGAAGTGCAGCTTACGATTCGGACCGGGCTACGGCAGGCGGACGTAATTCATCGGGAGGCCGATATTGCGCTTCGGGCGGGGTCGCCGGGGGACGAGCGTCTGGTAGGGCGTCGCATCGGTTCGTTTGCGTGTGGTCTGTATGCGTCGGCGGGATACCTCGCGGAGCATGGGGAGCCGGCGTCGTTGGAGGCGCTCGGTGAGCACGCGGTCGTTGGCTCGGATGGCGCACTCGGGCGCGTGAAGCAGGCGGCGCGTCTTGCGGAGTTCACGTCGCCGGAGCGGGTCGGGACGCGGAGTGACAACGCGACGCTTCAGATCGCCATGGTTGCGCAGGGCCTCGGTGTGGCGACCCTGCCGTGCTTTATGGCGGACCCGGAGCTGCGGCGAGTCTTGCGCAGCGAGTTTGATGTTCACATCGACCTTTGGTTGCTCGTGAACCCCGCGCTGAAGCGGCGCCCGGCGATCCGGCGGTTGATCGATGCGGTGCAGGCGGAGGTGGCGGCGGCTGCTCCCCGGCTACGCGGCGACGAGTGAAGACCTAGGCCAACCACAGTTTTTGACATGTGGTTTTCTGCCAATTTGAGGCCAACCACAAATTTTGACTCGTGGGGTCTGATCGCGACTGCGATTGGCTCCAGCGACGAAATCGCATGTGAAAACGCGGGGCTGACGCCTACCGAGGTTGGCTCGCGCGTGGATGCTCGTGCGCCTCCACGATCGAGCGAGGTCTCGGAGGTTCGCGGAAAACCACGAGACGAACCCGGAGCTGGCCCATCGAGGTTGCTCTTGGCGAGGTGTCGGAGGTTGGCGGAAAACCACGAGTCAAAACTTGTGGCTGGCTCGTGCTGAGTTTCTCAGCGCGGTGCCCGACCTGCGATGTCAAAACATGTTGGCTGGCCTCGATCGAGATCGGCCTCGATTCCGCGTCGGCGGTCAGAATCACTTGCGATTCTCGCGGATGCCCTACCGGGGTTGAGGTCGAGGTAGCAGAAAACCGCGAGTCAAAAATGGTGGCTGTCCTCAACTTTCGTCCTCGACTCCGGCGCGGAATGCCGCAGCGCCCCTACGTTGAACCCCAGGTAGTGGGCGTTGTGACTCCGTGCTGGTAGACCAGCCGACGGAGGCCCCCTTGAGACTCAGTCTGCTCGTCACGCCCCTCGTCCACGGCGCGTATTTCGACGCATATCTCGACGTCGCAACGCGCGAGGTGGAGACGCTCGTTCCTGGATGCGAGCCCAAGGTTCATCAAGTCGGCGGCATGGACTTCGTCGAAGTGGACGTCCCCGACGGCGCGACGACAACGCTTCGCCGGCTCTCCTTTGTGCAGGGGATCTTCGACGACAAAGGTGCGCCCCTCGAGGGAAGCCCGGCGTTCGCGTTTCCGCGGAGTCTCGTCTTTGGGGCGAAGTATCGCGGACGCACCAACGAGATCGCGACGCAGCTCGCCCTCAACCTCGCGCTTCATCACTGCAACTCGGGGCGTACGCCCGCAACACTCCTCGATCCCCTGGCCGGTCGCGGCACAACCCTTCTTTGGGGACTGCGCTACGGGCTGAAGAGCAGCGGGATCGAGGTCGACGCGAAGGCCCCGGATGACCTCCACAGGCATCTCAAGCGGCAGGCGAAGATCCATCGGATCAAGCACCAGCATCGGAAGGGCTCCGTAGGCCCAAAGACAAAATCCGGAGCAGGGCGCTTCGTGCGCTACGAGTTCGGCGAGCAGAGCCTGCAGCTCGTCACGGGCGAGAGCCAACATGCGGCGGCGCTGCTCGCTGGCCAAAAGTTCGACGTCGTGGTGACTGACCTCCCTTATGGAGTGCAGTTCGGCGGTCCCAAAGGCGCGATCGAAGGTCTTGTGCGCGCGTGTGCGTCCGCATGGATCGAGAGTCTACGGCCCGGTGGATCACTGGCCGTTCTCTTCAACACGTATCAGCCCTCGCGAACGACCGCAGAGGCGATCTTTCGCGATGCGGGGGCAGAGGTTGTCGAGGTTTCACTTCCGCATCGCGTCAGCGAGTCCATCGTCCGCGACGTGTTGATCGTGCGGCGTCCCCAAGCCTCGCACCGTTAGCGCGGCGGCTCGCAAATTCCGCGCGACGCTCCACCGTTTTTCCCGCTTTTGTTGGATTCCGCCGCTTGGCACGCGCTTCGCTTTTCGTTTCGTCGGGATGCAACGCTACAAGGTTCTCCGTGGAACGAACGAGCCGGCACCTGTCGATCGCGGCGGCGCTGATCGCTGCGATGGCGATCGGAGCCTGGCTACGCTGGTCGTTGGCGGGCGTCGTCGAGCTTTCGCTGCCGTTCTCTCACCTCCGCCACGCGCATTCTCACCTCGGCTACTTCGGACTTCTTTTTCCCCTCGCGTGGCTGGGATGGGACGCCGCGGGCGCACGGACCCTGGGCCGCACCGCGTGGTGGATCTACGGCGTCGCGACGGTCGTCGCGTGCGTTGGTTTCGTCCGGAGCGGCTACGGCATCATCGCCATCGTCGGGAGCACCATTGTCGGAGGCTATTGGCTGTGGAGCGCGATCGCACTTCTTCCCCGAATGAAGCGCCTGCGCGATCCCCTCGGCGGAGTGCCCATTGGCGTGGTCGCGTCGCTTGCGTGCGTCCCTCCGATCGCCATGACCCTGCGAAGCGACCCGGCGCTGGCTCACGGTTTTGTCGCGACGTTCTTGTCCGGCCTGCTTCTCCTCGTGGTCGTTCCGTCCGCCCTCGCGTCGCAGCGCATCTCGCCAGGTCCGTGGCCCGCGTTTCTCCTCACGGGAAGTCTTGGAGCGCTCTTTCTTGGGGTTGCCCCGAATGTAGTGACGCGGGGCGCTCTTCTGGCGTACGCCGGGTTGCTCGCGATTCCGGCAGCGCTGCCGCGGCTCGCGACTCACTTGCGCGTTGTCTGGGGGGCGGTCGCGTTTGGTCTGGCCGCGATGGCGCTCGGCGCTGTTCCCAACGTTCGGCCGGTAGCGCTTGGGGCGACACATTTTCTGATCCTTGGTCCGGTGCTCGCGACGCTTTCTCTCGTGTGGCTGCCGCGTACTCCGCCGGCGTGGGCCTGGTGGGTAGGCCATGCATGTTGGGGAGGAATGTCTGCGGCGCTGGTGCTGCAAGCCTTTACGTCCGCGTCGTGGACCTGGGCGGCGGCAGCAGCGGGTGGCACGGGAACTCTCGTTTGGTGGGCGGTCGTCCTCGCGTACCAACGAAACGGAGAGCCCGATGAGCGAAGCGATCGACAATCGGGCCCACCGAATCCGCGAGATGAAACGAGTGCTTCTCCGTCTTCATCGAGGTGAGGACGTCGAGGACGTTAAGCGCGAGTTCGAAGCCGTGGTGCAGTCCGCGGACCCAAGCGAAGTCGCGGTGGCAGAGCAGGAGCTCCTCGCGGAAGGCGTGAGCGCGGCCGAGCTGATGGAGGTGTGCGACCTCCATTCGGCCGTCGTGGCGGATTCGATCGATCACTCGCAGGTGGTGCCTGCCGGGCACCCGGTGGACGTCTTTCGTCGCGAGAACGAAGCCATCGCGGCTCAGGTGAATACGTTGCGGCATCGCTTCGCCGAGGCGCTTCAGCGACCCGAGCAAGACGAAGTCCCGGCGGCGGCGCTCGTGCCTGTTCGAGAAGCGTTTCAAGGTCTGATGGACCTCGACAAGCACTACGCGCGTAAGGAGAACCTGCTCTTCCCGATCCTGGAGCGCCACGGCATCACTGGTCCCTCGACGGTGATGTGGGGCAAGGACGACCAGGCGCGGGCGCTCCTTCGCGCGGTTGGAAACGCGCTTCAAGCGAACGACGCGGCCGTCGCGGAGTGGAGGGTTGTGCAGGCGACGGTCGTTGCGCCCGCGCTCGAGGCCGTCCTCGAAATGATTCGCAAAGAGGAGCGCATCCTGCTGCCGATGGCGCTGCAGACCCTCTCGGATTCGGAGTGGGCCGAGATCTGGAGGCAGTCACCAGAGATCGGATGGTGCCTCGTGGATCCAGGAGGACCATACGCAGGCGTCCTCGAGCACGAAGGTCCCGACGCGACTCAAGGTGAGGTCGTCTTTCCGACCGGCGCGATTCGTCTTGAGGAACTCAAGGCGATCTTCAGTGTGTTGCCGGTCGATCTCACCTTCGTGGACGCCGACGACCGAGTCCGCTTCTTCACGGAAGGCGCCGACCGCGTTTTCGTGCGACCGAAGGCGATCATCGGACGAAAGGTGGAGCATTGCCATCCGCCGTCGAGCGTCCACGTCGTTCAAGAGATCTTGTCGGATTTTCGTTCGTGTCGACAGAGCGTCGCCGCGTTCTGGGTCGAGCACCGAGGGCGCTTCGTCCACATCCGCTACTTCGCGCTCCGCGACGAGCGCGGCACGTACCTGGGGACCCTCGAGGTCACCCAAGACTTGACCGAGCAGCGTGCGCTGCGCGGTGAACGGAGGCTCCTGTCCTATGAATAGAACTCATCTTCCACAACGGCATCGCGACGCGCCGAACCCGCACGCTCAACGTGTCTCAACGAGGCAAGCCACGCTTCGACGCGGGAGGGACGTGAAGTGAGCACCGATGCGCGCGTCGCGCGGTTGGTCATCACTCCGGCATCCAAGATCGGGGCGCTGCTGGATGCCTACCCCGAGCTTGAGGAGGTGCTGTTCAAAACGGCGCCGCTGTTCCGGAAACTGAAGAACCCGGTGCTTCGGAGGACCGTCGCCCAGGTCGCAACGGTTGAACGAGCCGCTGGGGTTGCGGGGGTTCCCGTCCGGGATCTTGTCCAGACGTTGCGGCAAGCGGTGGGGCAGGACGAATGGCTCGGTGAGACCGCCGTGCCCCTGAGCACCGAGGAGTCGCCGCGTTGGCTCGAGGAGGGGAAGGTCGTCGCGACCTTTGACGCCGACGCCATGCTCGCGCGCGGCGAGGTTCCTCTCGGTCCAGTGCTACGGCGCGCACGCACGCTGGTTGCAGGGGAGCTCGTTCGCCTGAACGCTTCGTTTCGGCCGATGCCTTTGCTCGATCAGCTCGAGCGAGCGGGTCATCCGCATCACCTGAAGTCGGCGGAGGGCGGGTTCTCGTTGTTCGTGGGTCACAGGGCGCGGCCGTAGCGCAGGGTGGTCACACCCGGCGGTCCCTCAACCGGCACGCCCCCGAGTCGTTCGGCCAACGAGATCGCCCGCGCGTTGACCGGGTCGATGTAGCTGACGAGAGTTTCGAGGTGGGTGTTTTCAAATGCCCAATCACGCATGGCTCGACCGGCTTCAAACGCGTAGCCCCGACCCTCTGCGGACTCCGTAAGCAACCACCCAAGCTCCGGTTCGGGATCGCCGTATTCGTGATGGATGAGGACGGTACCAAGGTAGTCGCTGTGATCGCGGTGGCGAATGCTCAGTGCGCCGATGCCGCGAAACACCCAGCCTGCAGCCATTTGGGAGAAGTCGAGCCATGCGGCCTCACGGGTGAGGGGACCGCCGACGAAGCGGCCGCGCTGGGTTGTGACGATGGACGCATAGCCTTCGAAATCACCGGTCTTCGGCACGCTAAGGGAAAGTCGCTCGGTCTGAATCGCCGGGATGACGACGGTGGTGTTCCCCATCGCTCAGCGATAACACGGCGGGCGTGGATGTTGCCGCGGGAGATCGGTACTGTGGAGGGATGAGATCTTGGGTGGTTGGCTTGGCGCTTCTTCTTACTGCGTGCGGAGATGACAGCGCTCCGACGCGCACGTGCATGACCAATGCGGACTGCGATGGCGATCGCTGCATCGATAACCGTTGCGTGGCAGGCGAAGACGCCGGCGTGCGCGACGATGGTGGGGCCGGGTCGGACGCATTTGACGCGGGCTCGCCCCTCGGCGGCGAGTGCGCCACGAGCGACGATTGTCTCGAGGGGCGATGCGCCGGGGGCATCTGCACGATGGCGGGCGACGACTGCGCAAGCGACGGAGAGTGCGACGGCGATCGCTACTGCTGCGCTGAAGGGTGCGCTCCCGGAGGCGAGGCCGGGTTTTGTGTGTCCTATGGGGAGGGACCGCGCGGCGACACCAACCCAGGCTGCACGGGGGTCGTACCGATCGGTTTGTTCGACCCTTCGGTCCAGTGTGAGTGGCTTGCGCCGCCCGACGGGGATGCGTTTCCCGGACACGTTCAGGTGCTACCGACGCCGCTGGTTGCCAACCTGGGCAACACGCCGATGACGCCGGCGGGGACCCTCGTTCCGAACGAGATCCTCATCAACAGCTACAACTTCAACGATGGCGGTGCGAACGCCGCGCAGGGCGCCGACCCTCGCTACTTCGGCGTGCTTCGCGTTTTGAACGGCCAGGACTGCAGCCAGCTTGAGACGATCCACGATCCGAGCTTTCCCCTGATCGGTTCGTCGCCCCCCGCGATCGGCGACCTCGACGGCGACGGTGTACCGGAGATCGTTGCCGCGACCGGCGTGAACGGTCTCATCGCGTTTCGCTACGACGCCGCGACGGAGGTCCACGAACGTTTTTGGACGGGAACGGGCCTGAACAACGCGGCCGCGCCGAACCGCTGGGATGGGCCGTCGATTCATGACCTCGACGACGACGGGATGCCGGAGGTCTTTTACCGGGGCGAGGTATTTCAGGGGATGACCGGCGCGCTGCTCAATCCAGCGCAGACGGGCATCGGTTCGGGTCGCACCACGGGGTTCTTCAGCGTGATCGAAGACGTGGACGACGACGGCGAGCTCGAGCTGGTTGCCAACGACGTTTTTCGCTGGAACGTCGCGACGCAGCTTTGGGAAGTCGAATACGCCGGGCTCGGTGCGGGCGCGAACATGCATTCGGTTGCGGACTTTGGAACCGCATCGGCCACCGGATTCGACAGCACGACCCTCGACGGTATCGCCGAGATCGTGTCCATCGTCGGCAGCACCCTGCGTGTTCAAACGCTCGCAGGGGATGTTGTCCTCGAAAGTGCAGCGCTACGCGGCGGAGGCCCAACGACGGTCGGCGACTTCGACAACGACGGCTTTCCAGAGATCGCCTCCGCGGGCGGCGTCGCCTACTTGGTCTTCGATTTTGAGTGCGCCACGGCGAGCCCGGAGTGCAGCTGCGTCGTCGACGCGGATGTGCCCGACTGCAGCTTTGTTCGCTGGGTGCAGAAGTCCCAAGACGCTTCGTCGTCCGTGACCGGTTCCTCGATTTTCGACTTCGAAGGCGACGGTCAGGCGGAAGCGGTGTACGCGGACGAGTGCTTTACCCGCATCTACGACGGTCAGACGGGAGACGTGCTTTACTCCGCGTTTCGAACGTCCTGCACCTGGTACGAAAACCCGGTGGTGGCGGACCCGGATCGTGACGACAACACGGAAATCATCGTTGGGAGCAACTCGAACTGCAACGTGACCTGCCCCTTGATCGACCCGATTCATCCGGGGGAGCGATGCGAAGGGCCGGACGACTGCGTGAGCGGAATGTGCACCGGTGGGCTCTGCCGCTGCGCGGATAGCGATGGGTGCATCGACGGGAACGTCTGCGCACCGAGCCTCGATGGGAGCGCGGGGCAGGTTTGCCGCGCAGAGCATCCCGCGGACGCGGCGCAGTCCGGGATTCGCGTGCTGCGCGATTCCCTCGATCGCTGGGCCTCGTCGCGCTCCATCTGGAATCAGCACGCCTACACGATCACCAACGTCAACGAGGACGGCACCATCCCCCGCAGCAGCCTTCGCGTGCGCAACCATGGGGACGCCATGTTGAACAACTACCGCCAGAATGCGCAGGGGAGTCGTGAGCCTGGCGCCCTCGCGGACATTACCGGACGGCTGGACGCAACAATCTGCCGCGACGACGGCGCTGAGACGCGGCTGGTGTCAACCGTGTGCAACCGCGGGGAGCGCGCGGTGGGTGCAGCGCTTCCGGCGACCTTCTACTTGGGACCCCCGGAAGACGGGAACGTGATCTGCACGTCGTTTACGCCGGGGCCGGTCCCCGTCGGCGGATGCCTTGAGGTGAGCTGCGAACTCACCGAAGACATCGAGGACGCGGATGTGCACGTGCGCGTCAACGATGACGGGTTGGGCGGTGCGACGACCTTCGAGTGCGAAGAGGACAACAACGACGACGTCGTGCGCGTCGCAGAATGCAACGTGCTGATCTAAGCCGGCTGGCGGGATGTCAGCGTCGAGCTAACCTATTCGCAGAGTAAATGGCTCCTATGGGAGTCATCCAACGGATGGATTTCTCGTCGATAAATCTCAATCTTCTTCGGGCGCTCGACGTGCTGCTCGAGGAGCGAAACGTCACTCGTGCGGGTCGGCGTCTACGTTTGAGCCAGCCAGCGATGAGCGCCGTACTCCGGCAACTTCGGGACGTTCTCGGCGATCCACTCCTCGTGCGTGCGGGACGCACGATGAATCTCACAGCGCGTGCGCGCGAGGTTCGAGGTCCCCTTCGCAGCGCACTCCGCGAGCTTGAGCAGGCGATTCGCCCCTCCGCGCCGACCGAGCTCGACGCGGAGCTTCGGATCTGCGCGAGCGACTACGTCACCATCGTCTTTGGCCCGCGTCTCTTTCCGCACCTGCAACGGCTCGCGCCCCGACTGCGTCTTCGGGTGGTTCCGCCGGCCCCCGAGCAACAGGTGGAGGTCGAGCTCGCGGACGGCCGCTACGATCTCACGATTGGCGCGATCCCCCCGAGCCGCGCCGGCGGACTTCGATGGCGCGAACTGATGCGCGATCGCTACGTCTGCCTGATGCGCCGCGATCATCCGGCGATCGCTCGCGCGGAGGAGGGTGCGCTGCGGCGCGATGACTTTCGGCGCTACCGGCAGATTCACGTAGCGATTCGACGCCAGGACGGAAGCCTGTCTTCCGATCTTTTAGGATCCACGGACGACGCGTTCTACGTCGGCAGCCACGTGGTGGTGCCTTTCTTGATCGGGGACTCGGACATGATCGCCATCAGCGCTGAGACGGTCGCTGACGCGCTTTCATCCCACGTCGACCTCGTTCGGCTCGATCCTCCGGGCGGGAGTGCCGTGATGCCGGTTGGATTGTGCTGGCACGAGAGCCGAACTACGCCTGCGAGCGAATGGCTCATGGAGCAAATCGTCGAGATCGCGGCGAACGTCGGTCACGCGTGACCTTCGAGAAACCCCTCGAGCGAAGTGCGTAGGCAGTACGTCCAGCCACCCTTGCGGATCCCACAGTCCTCGGCGGTTGGGATTCTGCGATGGGTGAGGCGCAGGTTGGTCCTCTTATTCTCCGGGCGAAACTCGACCTCGACCGTTTCCGTCCCGAATCGGTAGCGAATTCGCTCCGCTGGCGTGACCTCGTAGAACTCGCCATCGACCTCGAATCGTTGACCGTTCATTTCCATCGACACCCGAAGCGCGCCTCCGGTGCGGCACTCCCAGACGTGCACCGTCCAGAGTCGCCCAGGTCCGCAGCCGAACCACTGACCGACCAGCGCGGGGTCGGTCCACGCGGCGAAGACTCGCTCGGGACTCGCCGCGAAGAACTCCTCCAGGGTGACTTCCACTAGTCCTCCCCAAGGAGTTCGTGAAGACGGGCGAAGTTGGACTCCCACAACGCGGTGCGCGTTTCGATCCAGGCGCGAACGTCATCGAGAGGGTGGCGGACGAGACGCAGTCGATGGCTTCGACCTTCGACCTCACGGCTGACGAGGCCGGCTTGTTCCAAGGCAGCGACGTGTTTGGTCATCGCTTGTTTGGAGAACGCGAAATCGCTTCGAAGCGATGTGATGGTTGCGGGTCCACGGCTCAGCGTTTCGATGATTTGACGCCGATGGGAATTCGCGAGCGCGAGAAACGCGAGGTCCAGGGCGGCGCTCATCTCGGTACCTCCGTTAGCACGCCGTGAACGGTGGCAATCTTCCCGTCGCGAAGGGTGATCAGTTCCGCGACGCGAAAGCGCTGTCCGCTGACGCGGTGCGTGCCCTCGTAAACGATCGCGGCGTTGTCATCTGCGAACACGGACGCAAGAAGGGCGACGTCGTCCCACGGTGTCGGGTCCCGTTCGACGATCGCGCGCCACTCGGATGCGCTCTCGGCCCGAAAGACGCCCATGTCCAGGGAGGCGTCGGAGTGGAGGTAGCCGACCATCGCGGCGAAGTCCGCGGGGTCCTGCCAAGCGTTCCAGTACCCGAGGACGACGTCTTTGGTGCTCATGAGAGCACCGTATGCGCTTGAGGATTTAAGTCAACCTGTGAGTTGACTGTTATGGGTCTCGGTGAGGGCTGGCGCCGCGTCGCCAGTCGCTAGCGGGTGTCAAGCTATTGAAACCATTGATGTATAGTCCAACCCCGGTAGGAGTTAGTCGTCTTTTCAGGCATCACCGAGGTTGACCGGAACGCCCGGCAGGTCGTGTTTGCTTTACGGTTAGTAAAGTTTGCATTACGTCCTGGTTGTGGAGATTCGGTCTCAGGTACGTGAGCGACGAACGGCGCTCGGCCTCTCCCAAGCTGAGCTCGCGAGTCGCCTGGGTGTCTCGCGACAGGCTCTCAGCGCGATCGAGGCGGGCCGCCAGGTTCCCGCGACGACGCTGGCCCTGAAGCTCGCGCGAGCGCTCGGCTCGACTGTGGAAGAGCTCTTTCAGCTCGACCGACGGCTCTCCGTGATCGCCCCGGAAGGAACGACGGGCCGCGTGGTGGTCGGACGCGTCGACGGTCGCCTGGTCGCGCATCGCGTGGGTCGCGAAACAGATCTCGCGGACGGCGCGCTCCTCGGACCTGATGACGTCGACCTCTGGAGCGATCCCGCCCACGTGGATGCGACCGTCCTGGTGGCTGGGTGTGCGCCGCTCCTTGGACTCCTCGTCGGGCGACTCTCCCGCCGCTTTCACGATGTGCGGGGTACCTGGGTCTCCTCGAATAGCACTGAGGCGCTCGCGCACCTTTCCCGCCGGACGGTTCACATCGCGGGAATCCACCTCGCTGGGGAAACGGACCGCAGCACTCACGCCAAGATCGCGGCTCGCACGCTTCCGGGTGAAAAGTTCACGCTGGTGAATCTCGCGCGCTGGAAGCAGGGCCTCGTCGTCGCCCGCGGAAACCCAAAGGGGATCCGATCGGTCCAGGACCTCTTGCGCTCCGACCTACGCTGCGTCGTGCGGGACGAGGGCGCTGGCGCGCAACGTCTTCTCGTTCGGCTCCTCGGGTGGGAGCTTTCGGGCGTTCGCGCAGAAGATCACGCGGAGGTCGCGCGGCTCGTGCGCTGGGGCGTCGCCGATGTCGGCGTTGCGGTGGAGTCGGTCGCGCTTGCCGAGGGGCTCGACTTCATTCCCCTGGCGGCCGAGCGCTTCGACCTCGTGGTCCCCAACTCGCGCCTCGCGCTTTCGCATGTACGGCGTCTTTTGGAGCTCATCGACACCCCGACCTTTCGACGGGAGGCGTCTCGCCTGGATGGCTACGATCTCTCCACCGCAGGACACGCGTCGTCGTGAAGGGCATGATCGCGTGTCTTGTGGCCGTTGCAGCAGGCTGCTCATGGTCGTCGCGAACGACCCTCCGCGTGTATGCCGCGTCGTCCCTGACGGACGCCTTTCGCGCGTTGGAACAGCCCTTCGAGGCCGCCCACCCTAACGTGGATCTCGTGCTTTCCTTCGCTGGGAGTCAGATCCACCGGCTGCAGATTGAGCACGGAGCGCCGGCGGATCTTTTTGCGTCCGCGAACGAAGCGCATCTTCGGGCGCTCTCCGAAGTTGGCGCCATCGAGGCCGCCGAGCGTTTTGCGCGCAACGAGGTGGTCGCGGTGGTTCCCGCGTCGTCGTCGCTTCGTTCGTTTCGCGAACTCGATCGCGCAGGACGAATCGTCGTCGGCACCGAGGCAACGCCGATTGGTGGCTATACCGCCGAACTCTTTGACGCCGCGCGCGCGCATTTCAGCGCGGAGTTCGCCGACGCGCTCGAGGCCCACGTGGTCTCGCGGGAAAGCAACGTGCGCCTCGTTCGAAGCAGAGTTGTGCTAGGCGAGGCCGACCTCGCGTTCGTCTATCGAAGCGATGCGGGCGACGAGCGTCTGCGCGTGGTCCCTCTTCCGGACGAGCTGACCGTCCGTGCGACCTACGCGATCGGGCTTGCGACCCGAACGTCGCACCGCAACGCCGCAGAAGACTTTCGAGCCTTCCTGCGGTCGGCGGAGGCCCAATCCCAACTTCGCGACCACGGTTTGCTTCAGGTCGCGGAGTGAAGCCACTCGCGAGCGTCGGCCGCTTGCTCGCGGCATGTCTTCTTGCGGTCTTGTTAATTCCGCTTCTCGCCCTCGCGACGTCGAGCTCGCCGAGCGATGTCGTGAGCGCCGCGTCGGATCCGATGTTTGCGGCAGCCCTCGCGCTCAGCCTCAAGACGACGCTCTTGAGTCTCGCGCTCACGCTTCTCATGGGAACCCCGCTCGCCTGGTGGCTTGCGCGCTCGACCTCACGCTGGTCCCGGGCGGCGGCGGTGGTGGTGGAGCTTCCGGTCGTGCTTCCGCCCGCGGTTGTTGGCATCGCGCTTCTCTTTGCGTGGGGGCGCCGGGGTCCGGTCGGAGCGGTGCTCGAGGAGGGCGGCGTATCGCTTCCGTTTTCGACCGCTGCCGTCGTTGTCGCGCAGCTCGTCGTGGCGTCTCCGTTTTATGTTCAAGCCGCCGCTGCAGCGTTTCGCCGCGTCGATCCGGATCTCCTGGTCGTGGCGCGCACCCTTGGGGCGTCACAGGCGTCCGCCGTCCTCCGGGTCGCGTTGCCGGTCGCGTTCCCTGGGCTCTTGGCGGGCGCGTCGCTCTCGTGGGCGCGGGCGCTCGGGGAGTTTGGGGCGACGCTGCTCTTCGCCGGAAACCTACCGGGCGAGACGCAAACGATGCCCCTCGCGATCTTTAGCGCCCTTGAGTCTGACATTCGCCTGGCCGTCGTGTTCTCGCTCGTTCTTGCGGCAACTGGAATCCTTCTCCTCGTGGGGCTTCGCTGGGGAAGCGATCGGATGCAGAGGTCTCGCGCGTGAGTTGGCGAGCGTCGATTCGCGCGCGTCTCGGCGAGTTCGTCCTGGATGTGGAGCTCGAGGGCGACACTCGTCCCGTCGCGGTGGTGGGTCCGAACGGTAGCGGCAAGACCACGCTCCTTCGTGCCCTCGCGGGGGCGGTTCCTGCCGAGCGTGCAGAGGTCGTGGTCGGCGCCCGGGTGCTCGCCAGCACGACGCGTCGGATTCTGAAGCCGATGGAGGAGCGACGGGTCGGCTATGTGCCGCAAGGCTACGGCCTTTTTCCGCACCTTCGGGTGCTCGGGAATGTCGCGTTCGGGTTGACGGGTTCGGGGCTGGCCAAGGGCGATCGTCTCCGTCGCGCGCGTGCGATCCTCGAGGATCTGAACTGTGCAGCGCTCGCCTACCGAAAGGTTCATTCCCTCTCCGGCGGCGAGCAGCAACGCGTCGCTCTCGCGCGCGCGCTGGTCGTCGATCCCCTTCTCCTGCTTCTCGACGAGCCGATGGCGGCTCTGGATGTGGGGACACGTCGCGGTGTTCGCGGGTTTCTTCGGGATCGTCTCAAGGGACGGCCCGCGTTGATGGCAACGCACGACGTCCGCGATGCGGTCGCCCTCGAGGCTGAGATCTACGTCCTTCACGAGGGGAGGGTCGCGCAGCGGGGGCGGGTGGACGCGCTCCGCGCAGCGCCGGCCAATGAGTTTGTCGCCGAGTTTGTGGGGGCGTGAGCTCGATCGTTGCACGGACTCGAACTCGCCGTTCGAAGTCACGCTCCGTCGTACGGTCGTACGGTACTCGATCGCACGGCGCGTGTCCCTGCGGCGCGAAGATGCAGTAGGGTCCGGGCATGGTTCGTCTCGTGCCTCTCATCCTCCTCTTGTCCGCCTGCGGCGCGTCGTACGTCGTCGATACCGAGCAGGAGCTCTTCCTTCTCACGAACCTGCGGCCCAACGCCCGCGGTGACATGACGAGCGTTCTTGGGTGGCGCGGCACGTCGGTGCTACCGGCGTGTACGAAGGTTCAACTCACGGACGTGGGGTCCCGAGAGGTCCGCTTTCGGGATGCGAACACGGGTCAGCGCTACCGCTACCTTCTTCATCGAAGCGCGCGGACGAACGTCGAGGAGCACATCAACCGATACTTCGGTTCGGCCTGCCCCAACCTAAGCGCCTACGCGCCGGTCGACCAGCAGGGGATTCAGCAGGGAGTCGTGCTTCCGGGGATGAGCCGCGAGGCGGTGGTGATCGCCCTTGGTTATCCGCCGGAACATCGCACGCCAACGCTCGAGCAAGCGACGTGGACCTATTGGGGGGAGCGAGGCCATGTTGAGGTGACCTTCAGTGGGGATCACGTAGCATCCATCAACGACCCGTCGCGACCTGCGCAGCCTCAACCTCAAGCGCAGCCGCAAGCGCAGCCTCAACCGCAAACGCAGCCGCAAGCGCAGCCGCAAGCGACGGTGACGGTGACCGCAAACGCGAACGGGTACCCGACGCAGGCCGCGCCGGGCTATCCCGTTCAAGGGACCGCCACCGCGACCGCGACGGTTGACGCCAACGGATACCCTGTTCAGACGCAGCCCGTTCAACCGGCGCCGCAGCAGACCACTGTCCACGTTCAGGGCGCAGCCCCGCAGGGAAGTGCGACCGTTACCGTTCAGACGACGAATAACGGGTCACGACGAGCTCGTCGCCGTCGCCGCCGTCGTCGAGCCGCAGTGGGTGTTGCCGTGGGGGCAACCGTAGCGGCGGGTGCCGCGGCGCAGCATCAGGCCAACCGACAAAACAACCGGGCGAATCGGCGACAGAGCAACCCGCCTCGCCAGACCCGCACCGTGTCGCGTCGACGCTCCACCCGACGAACGAGCGGCTGCCAAACGCTGACGATCAACGGCACTCGCTACACCGACCATCACGGCACGCCAATGGGCCAAAACTGCAACGCATCCTCGGGCGGAGCGGCGTGCCCGGCCGGTTATGTCTGCGTGGCGCCCCTCGCGGTTTGTGCTCCCCAGGAGCGCGAGCGCTGCCGAGAGTAAGCGGTGGTATTTCAAGGTCAGGTTGAGCGAAGAGCGTTCTAGGGCGTGCAGAACCCAAAGCCGAGGAGCATCTGACAGCGGTAGCCCTCCGCCTGTCGGCACTCGGCATCGCTGGTGCACGATGTCGTGCAGAGCATCGAAGACGACCCGCCGCCGCCCCCGGAACTACTCTGGGTAACGCAGGTGACGTCGTCGCCGGTTCCGCAGTCGGCGGTCGTTTCGCATCCCTTGCTGCAAAAGCCGTTCGGGTAGGACGCAAGGGTTTCTCCCGTGAGGGGGTTCGTCACCTCGGTAAAGCACCTCGCGTCGGGTGGGTTGGTGCAGTCGCTGTCGACGGCGCACGCTTCTCCAATCCCTGCCCCTCCGCCGGTCGCGCTGTCGCCCGCCGTCGCGCTATCGCGTCCTCCGCCACCGCTGTCGACTGGGCGCGTCCCAGAATCGAGGGTAGGGCGACCGCTATCGGAGCAGGAGAAAAGACAAAACGAAACCAACACCAAGGTGCAGCGAAGCATCGCCGGACCCTACCAGCTTTGGTCCGCCTTCGAGTTGCACTCCTCGCGCGGGTTGTCGCCGCCCCACGCGTCGCGCGCTCGTCTTGAATCTAGGGAGGAGGCGTCGCGTCGCCGCACATTCCCGGCGCTTCGTTGCAGGTCCCGTTGATGCAGAAG
>JBCDAA010000108.1:0-23036 GCA_039186435.1 Myxococcota bacterium
GCCATCGCTTTGAGGTCGCTCGGACGGAACCATCCCGAGCCGATCCACGCGTCGAACTTCTGCTTGGCCGTTTCGGTGTTGACGGCGAAAGGGACGAGGGACTCCGGCCGGATCACGTTCCGCTGCGAGTCTTGTTCGAGGACCTGTTGCGAACCGCAGAAGTTGCAGTGGGTCGAGATTTCGGAGCCGCCGAAACTCACGGTCGCGCCGCAGGTCTGGCAGTGGACGACCCGAACCGCAGTCCCGTAGCCGGTCTGGCCGTGCAGCGGTGCCCCCTCGACGGAGTGCTCTGTCGGGGCCGCGGCGTCAGCGCCCTGCACTGCCGCGGTGTGGTTGCAGAAGGGGCACCGCATGAGCTGCGCTGCGGCATCCCATGTCATCGCCGGCGCGCCACAGGCTGCGCATGGAAACTGAGTCCCCCCTGACACGTCGCTCATAGCGCGAGCGTACTCGTTTCTTCCTCGTTGTTGGCCGACGAATCGATCGGTCCTCAGCGCGACGCGACGCGGTCGAGGAAGTCGGCCAGTGCCGGGGCGCGCGCACTCATGTGCGTTCCTGGCACCACGTGCACCTCGAAGAGGTTTGCCGGCGCTCGCGCTTGTGCTTCTCGCGCGTTTTGCTGAATCCGCCGCTCCTGATCGCCCATGTACGCGACGTGGGGAACCTGAAGCTGGTCTACGTGAAGAGGAAAGAGCCGAACGGCGACCTCGTCGGGATCGCTCGCGGCAAAGGGCACGAGGTTGGAGTCGCCCCCGCGACTCCACGACGCAAACGTGCCGCGCGAGTAGATTCCGCCGATGCTCGCGCTCATGGCGGGCCGATCGTTCGGAAAGAGGCTTGCGAGCGCGGCGGTTGCGCCCCCCATGCTGTGCCCGATGAGGTACACGCGCTCCGCGTCGATCGCGGGGTGCGCTTTCGCGTAGCGAACCGCTGCGCGTGCGTCGTCGACTTCCCCAAGAAGGAGTTCGTGAACGCCCGGATTGCCGTTTCGTCCGCGAAGCGTCGGCGTCAACACCGCGAACCCTGCGTCCCGAAAGGGGGCGAGGAGCGCCCAGTCGCGCGCCTGAAGAAAGCGGTCGCCGTGCAGGTACACCAGTGCAGGCGCCGCCTCGGCACCCTCGGGAATCGAGAGCCATCCCCAAAGTTCCAGCTCACCCGAGGGATAGGTCACGCGCTCGGCGCCTTCGGGAACCGGATCGTCGGGCCACTCGTCGGCGATCGGACCTCGCCGCGTGAGCCGCGTTTGATGGGACGCCCGCAGTTCGAGGTAGGTCGGCGATTCGTGCATTTCCGCACTGGGCGTGGACGCGCCGCACGCGACGAGAAAGAGGGCCAGACGTTTCATGCGGTCTACTACGCAGCAAGCGCGGCGTGGTTTCGGGGAGGGAGGTTGGCTCGCGGTCGACGTACCCAGGATCGATGGCGTGGACGGGTGCCGAGTATCTTGCGTGGCTCGAGTCGACGGTGCTTGCGCCGCTGCGGCCGAGCTCGAGCAACGACCTCCCAACCCTTCGGCGTTTTTTGGAAGTCCACGGGCACTTCACCAAGAGCCCGACGACTCTGGTCAAGATACCGCCGGTCGATACGCCCTTCGAGGTGCGCGCGAAAGTACGCGACGACGTGATCGCGGCGGTCGAACGCGTGGCCGCCGAGTGGACTCGAACCGGGGCGAACCTCTCGGCTGAGGCGCCGATCTACCGCGCTCTCGTTCGCGCGGGATGGATCGCTTCCGAGCCTCTCGCCTCCAGCGACGATCCGAAACTCCGGGGGGCGCTCGAGCGTCTGATCGAACAGCTGGGTCGTTCGTCGGCCGCACGACGCGCGTGGGTCAACGACGACATTCACAGTCAGCTCTACTACGTCTACTGCGACCGCCTTGGCCGGGAGCCTGTCTTCGAAGTCGCGTGGGCGCGAAAGCGACCCGCAACGAAGACGCTCGACGAAGACCTCACCTGGATCCGCGACCACCTTGATTTTCCGCTTCCTGCGAGCCTTGGAACGCTCTACCGCGAGCTCGACGGGCTTCGCGTGTACGCAACCGAAGACGAAGAAGGCGAAACACGCTTTCGCGCCAAGCCAAACCTCCTTTTCGTTCCTCGCCGAAAGCTCGAGGTCACGCCCCATACGATGATCGTCGGAAGGTCGCTCTTCTTCGACTACGTCTGGGACCTGCGCGAAGGTGGGATTCGGCGAAAGTTCGGAGAGCGCATTCACTCGCTGTCAGACGCGGTCCACGGCAACGACGACCTCGGCTGGCGACTCAGCAGTTACCGGCCGCTCTTTCGAGACCTCGGCCAGTACTGCGTTCCCGTGGCTGACGACCTCGTCGACTACGTGGAGCGACTCGCCGAACGCTACGGCAAGCCGCTGTAGATGAGAATGCGCTAGCCGTCTTCAGGCTCACAGAAAAACGGCGGCGTAAGCCCAGCGGTGTCGAAGCAGGTCTCCCCGTCGACGTCGCAGTCCGCGTCCGTTTCGCAGAACTCGCTGCAGTAGCCGAGTCCGTCGGTGCCGAGGAAACGCTTGCACCGCTCGTCGCTGGCGCACTCGCTGTCCTCCTCGCAGATGCGCGCGCAGTTGTTCCGCAGGTCGCAATAGCCCTCCACAAAGCCCTCGCGCACGCCGCAGAACTTCTGAAGAACCGGGTCGACCCCGCAGGGTTCGCCCACCAGGGCGGCATCGATGCGCGGATCGTCCGGCAAGGTGCAAGTGTCGGCGCCGCCAGCGGAGTCGAAAAGGCAGGCGCCCTCTTCGCATCCTTCCCGCGCGATCCAGTCGCAGCCTTCGGTGCATCGCGTCGCAAAGGTGGTCGGATCAAAGGCGCAGATCGCACCCGCGGCGCAGTTGACGAGCGGTTGCGCTTCGATGGGGGTGCAGCCGGGATCGAAGGGCGGGCACATTCGTCCTCCGCAGTCGGGGTCCGGCGCGCCGCACTCGCAGTGGCAGCCTTCGCCGTCGAACCAATCCTCCGCGTCGCAGACCCACGCTTCGGGCGGTAGCCGTGCGGTGACCGAAAAGTCGTCCACTTCCACGCAGTCGCCCCCTTCGATCGGCGTCGAACTCCGCGTTTCATCGACCTCCACTTCGATCAGGCGCAGGTTCGTCACCGACACATCGAGGATGTGGTCGTAGGGGTCGCGCCGCACTTCGATGGACCCGCGATCCGCATAAAACGCACGCATCGGATCGATGGGAATGTAGGTGCACTGCGAGCAGCTTCCGAAGTTCTCGTTGTCGGTTCCCATGCCGTAGTCGAAGCTGCCGACCTCGGGGTCGCCCCCAATTCGCTCAAAGAGAATCACGAGCGGCTGCGTTCCGAGGGAGGGCGTGGTCGCCGCCGAGTAGCTGATGGAAACGTCGTCGGCGAAGTCGAGCTCCCACGTTCCCGCACTGATTCGCTGGCAGCCTTCGTTTGCGTCGCGCGCTGCGTCCGCTTCTGCATCTACCGCCGCGTCGCTGCCGGCGTCGGTCGCGGCGTCGATGCCGACGTCGCGGGTCGCGGAATCCGTGCCAGCGTCCACAGCAGGGGTGCTGTCGTCGCCGCACGCGACGAGGCAGAGCGCGATCGCAAGGAGTCGCAGTCGGCCCCCGGTTTCTACCGTTTCAGAAGCTTCCAAGTTCAACCTCGTCTTCCTCGGGATCGGGGCGAAGAAAAAGAAACCCGCGAAGGGCCTCCGCGTCGCGTGACACCGAGAGATAGAGTTCTGCGTCGGTCCACTCCTCGAAGTCGATCGGCGCGGTGGCGCGGATGGTCGCGCTCCCAGCGGTCATCGTGATCGCCCCAAGGAGCGTTTCGTTGATGCGCTCATCCGCCGTTCGAAGGGAGACCTCGACGGGGACGCGCCACTGCTCACAAAAGAGCTCTTCGACGTCGTCGCCAAGGAGGGTGAGCTCCACGTTGGCAACGCTCTCGCCTCCGTCGGCCCACGCGATCGCGCCGGCCCAAGGCTCGCTCGCTGCCTCAGCCTGGGCGCGCACCTCGGGCTGGCTGTCGAAGCGGTGAACGTCTCTCACCTGGTCGCAGGGACCGGGGCGAGTGATCTCCCCGGTTTGGCCGCCGGTGCAGGCGGTCAGGCCGACCGTAAGGCCGACAGTAAGGCCAACACCGGTCAGAGCGACCCAGGAACCAAGCCAACGCATCACCGTCAGTCTTTGGGATGAGCCGCAATCGCGCCAGAGCAATATATGCCGAATATGCACATTTCGTCTGCCACTCTGGCGCCTATGAGTGCATATCTGTCATATGGATGAGGATCGAGCTCGGACGCTCGCCCAAGAGATCGTTCGCGCCCTTCGGGGAAAGCGCTCGCAAACCGCGTTGAGCCGGCGTCTCGGGTATCGCTCGAATGTGGTCTACCTCTGGGAGAGTGGGCGGCGCGCGCCCTCCGCCTCGGAGCTCTTTCGCATTGTTCGCAAGACGGGGCGCAAGCCCGCGCGGGCGTGGCAGCGCTTTCCGGTCGATCTTCAAGACGTGGACCTCGGGACGCCCGAAGGTGTGGCGTCACTCCTCGGTCAACTCCGCGGCGAAGCGAAGGTCGCGGATGTCGCCCGTCGTGCCGGCGTGAGTCGCTACGTCGCGTCGCGCTGGCTTCGCGGGGTGACGGAGCCGCGCCTTTGGGAGTTCTTCGTGCTCGTCGAAGCGCTGACCTTTCGCCTGGTCGATTGGGTGGCGTCGCTGGTGCCTCCGTCCTCGGTTCCCGTGGTGGAAGCCCAGTGGCGTGAACTCGAGGCGCGCCGCAACGTCGCGTTTTCGCATCCCTGGTCGCAGGCGCTTCTTCGCCAGATCGAAACGGTGGGCTACCAGCGTCTGAAGCGACATCGCGCGGGCTGGCTCGCGACCAAACTTGGGATCAGCAAAGACGAGGAAGCGGCGAGCCTCGCGGCGCTTCACGAAGCCGGACTCGTTCGCTGGGATGGTCAGCGCTACCACTCGGCTCCGGTTGCGGTGGATACATCGGTGGCGTCCCTCGCGGATCGCAAGAAGCTGCGACTGCACTGGGCGGATCTTGGGCGAACGCGAATCGAGGAAGGCGCGGACGGGTACTACAGCTGGGCGGTGGTCGCGATGTCGAGAGACGACTACGAGCGCCTTCGCGGTATGCACGTTCGCTACATGAAGGCGCTTCGGCAGCTCGTCGACGAGTCGGAGCCCAGCGAGCTGGTGGTGGTCGCCAACGTGCAGCTCTTTGCGCTGGAGTAGCGCACGCGGCCGTGTTGTACGATGCGTGTTTGCGAGGGGTTTTCAGTGGAGTGGTGATCGCCGCGCTCTGTGGGCTTGGAGCTCCCGCGTCGGCACAGAGCTGCGACCCGGCGGTGGAGGCCTGGGGACAGGACTGCGATCTACGGCTTCGAGCGCACTTCTGCGACGGGCCGATCGTCGTCTTTCGCATCGAGGGCCACGACGAACGCCTCGAGCTGCGGCGCGGTGAGACTGAGGTCGCGGTGGTGGGCGAGGTTCCCGATCTCTCCGCTCTCCCAGAGGTCGTGCAGTCGCTACGGGCGCGTCTCCCCGGATGTGCACTCGAGAACGACCCCTTCGTCCTCGACACGCAGCCGGTCGACGTTCCGCGGGTCGACGCGAAGCCTGCACCGCCGCGTCCCTGGCGAGCGCTCCTCGGTCTCCTTCTCCTCGTGGCGGTCCTTTGGCGCGCCCGCCGGCGCATTCGGGCGACCGAGTTCCTGGGCGTCTACCCGTTGCTCTACGGCGCGGCGCTTCTGCGGCTCCTTCTTACGCCGGTCGCCTACTTTCACATGAACGGCCAAGGACCCTTGTGGATCGACTACGCGCGCTGTGGATCCGAAACGCCCTACGGCCCCGGCTATCGCGACCTCTTTGGCCACGCCGCAACCCTCGCCGGCAACGCGCCGGAGACGGGCGTCTTCCTGCAGCAATCGCTCTCGGTTGGGCTCGTTCCGCCGCTCCTCGCTCTCAGCCTTCGCGGCGCTGGGGTCTCGCGTGCGCTTTCGCTCGCCATTGCAGCGCTCGCGATCGTGGATCCGGCGCTCGCGCGACTCGCCCGGAGCGAATCGTACTTTGGGGTTGCGGCCGTTCTCGTCCTCGCGGCCGTGACCGCGCTCCTCTGGGGGATGCGCCGCCATCGTCTTCGTACGGTCGACGTGGCCCTCGCCACGTGTTGTGCAGCGCTCTTCATCGCGAGCGCAGCGCGCACGCATCCGACGACCTGGCTCGTCGGCGCGATCGTTCCGCTGGTCCTCGTTTGCCTTCCTTTTGAGGGCGTTCGTCGCTCCGTCTTGGCCGGCGCGCTGATCGGCGTCTTTGTCGTTCCGCTGGCGCTCCCGAGCATCGTCGCCACTCTTCAGGGCGACCTCGGCCGCTGGCTCGAGACCGATCCGTCCTTGCTCCCTCCTGCGGCCGCGCTTCTGGCGTTCGCTGCTGTTCCTCTCGCGAGACGCCGCCCTACGGCGTTCCTGATCGCGCTTGCGACGTTCCTCGCGGTCGGCGTGACCACCTTTCAGACCCACGTCGCCTGGCTTCCGCCAAGCATGCTTCACGGAATGGTCCGAATGCACCTCCCGGTGGTGGTCGTGCTCGTCGCGGCTCTTCTCTCTCGCGTTCCGAGGCGGCGCTGGCATCGAATGGTCCTCACCGTCGGGACACTGCTCGTCGCGGTTCCGATGCTTGGGTCGATCGAGCTTCCAACCGACGCTCGCGAGCAGCGCTGGCTGCTGCGTCATCGAGGCGCACTCTCGAACCAGCGGGTCGCGTTTGTGGAGCGAGCGGGGGAGCGAGTGTTCTTCTTGCCCTTTCATTCCTGCATCGAATCGCACCCGGTGCCAGTTCCAATCGATGCCGCCGCGGCGGATCTTCCAGAGGCGGACGTGATGTATTTCGGATCCCTCTGCGCAACACCAGAAGGCCGCGAGGTGTGTCACCGACTTCGACGTCGCGCCGGTGAAGTGATCGACCAACGAGCGCTTCCCGCGACAACGGACGTTGAACGAATGCGCTTTGTCGTCGATCGCGTGGAAGTCAGCTTGCGGCGGACGCGTAACAGCGACCTGTAACGGTTTCTTGTAACAGCGCGATACCCCAAATTTATCCCCCCACAAGAAGGGGAGGTTGTTGATCCGGCTTCGTAAGTAGGTCAGTCTCGCCGGTCTTCCGATGTCGTCTACGTTGCTCATCGAAGAGAACTTTCAGAGTGGGAGCGCGATGTTCCTCCCCTCGCTCCTCGCGTCCACCGACGACGCGTGGCTTGCGAACTTCGCGGCGCGCTGGATGGACGATCTTCGGCCCTGGGCTCGCAAGGAACTTCTTCGCTACATCGCCGAGGGGTGCGATCGGCCGTGGCATCGAGCTCTCGTAAAGCGGCTCTTTGCCATCGCGGAGAAGCGCAAAGACGACGAGCTGATCGCACACTTCCTCGTCGCCTTCGATCGTCTGGTTCGCCACGAGCTCAAGCAGCGCCGACGTTACTCCTGGCAGAGCAAGTCCTACGAACTCCGCCCCTTTCGTGTCGTCGTGGGCGGCTATCGCCCCAGCCTACAGTGGATGTCGCACAAGACCCGCATCCCGCGCTTTACGCGGGCGACGCGTGTCTATTTGCAGCGGCGCGCGCTTCGCTACTTTCGGCGAATGGGTTCGTCGGACCCGGCGCGCTTTCGTCGCGGCGTCATCACGGCGCTCTGCCTTTACGAGCAGGAGCATCTCCGCGACGCGATGCAGCTTCTCGACGCCCGCAACCTGCTGCAGCTGGTGCACCGCTTTAGCGGGGTCGTCTATCACAGCGCCCGCAACACCCACGTCAACTACAACCGTCAGCTCGCGGACATCGAGTTCGGCTTTATGCACCTCCACGCCTGGGAGGAGTGCTTCGACGAGGTGTGGGAGGCGCTTGGCAACGCCCGGAGTCGGCACGTTCGTCGCGCGTTCATTTGGCTCCTCCAAACGCACTACCCCGATCATCTCTCGGGTCTCGATCTCGAGGTGGTGATCCCGCTGCTGCGCAGCCCACATCCCGAGCTTCAGGTTTTTGGTGTTGAGCTTCTCAAGAGTGCGAAGGGCGTGACGCAGCTGGCGGCGGACGAATGGCAGCGCCTCCTTCACCTGAAGAACGGTTTGACGATCCCCATCGTCGTGGAACTTGCGCGAGAGCACCTAGCGCCGCGGCGCCTTTCCCTTGAAGAAAAGGTTCGTCTCGCGAGTGCCCCCGCGCAGCCGGTGGCGGCTCTTGGGCTCGAATGGACGAAGGCCGCGATCGATACGCCCACGGACGAAGAGCTCCTCCTGCTGATGTCGCTCCGGAGCGCCTCGAGCCCGGCGATCCGTAAGGAAGCCATGGCGTGGCTCGGCGAACTTCTTCGCGCGCAGGGAACGCCGGAGCAGCTCCGCGAACTTCTCGATTCCAGCTACGAAGACGTTCGGGAGGCCGCGCTCGCGCTGGTCGACGACGAACGGTTTCGCGATTCGTCGATCACCTGGCAGGCCCTTGCCGAGTCGCCTTATCCGGAAGCGCAGGACCGCCTCCTGCAGCAGCTCGAAGCGTTTTCGAAGCTGGAGGAGAGCGACGTTCGGCGCGTGTGGGCGACCACGCTTCTCGCCATTCATCGGGGAAGCGGAAGCAAGCGCCGCGTTCTTCAGCAGCTCGCGGAGCAAACGATCGCGCGCGAGAGTGACGCGGACGCGCTCTTTCCGCTCCTGGGCATCGCCCTTCGCAGCGTTCGTCCTGCAGAGCGACGTTCGGCCCTCGCGCAGGTGGTTCGCGCGGTGGCCGCGCGGCCGGCCCTTGCCGAAGTTGTGGCGAAGCATCTTCCGGAGCTTTCCATCGCAGGGCTTTCGACTTCGATGGGAGAGGGCGCATGACGACCGCGACCCTCGGCTACCTCGGTCATTCGACCCTCGACGCCGGACCCTACCGTTCGACGTTTCAGTTTCGGCCGAACCTCTGCCGCGAGCCGGTCTGGTTTGAAGGAGCCCTCAAAGATCCCCTTCGCTTTCGCGAGGCGATGAGTGCGCTTCATGAGGTGGTCGTCTCCGACCTCCGGCACGTCAAACGCGACCGCACGGCCTACGAGGAATACAAGAAGCGTAAGAAAGACGAGGAGCGCGCGCTTCGCAAGGAGCTCCTCGAAAAGGCCTACTCCGAAGCGGAGCCGGGCGACTTTCCTCCCGACCTTGAGCAGCGCTTTCGCAAACTTCATCGACGTTATTGGACGGTGCGCCGTACATGGGCGCGCGAGTTGATGAAGACCGACCCCGAGCTCTGGCGTCATCTCGTTCCTTGCGACCCCGTTGTCACCGTGGCGCCCGACGTTGTGCTCTTCGAAGGGTTTTCGAAAGACGAGTCGAGCTACGGCTGCGTCACGATGGACCGGGATCTGCTTGTCGGCGGCGGCGAAGCCTCGATGGGAACGACCAACGTCGACTACTCGATCGCCCTCTACGAGCATTTTCAGACGCTCCGCACCTACCGGGAGTCGCGGCTGCACGTCGACCCGCAGGGCTTTGAGGTCTCTGTCGAGGGTCACGAGGACTATCGCGAAGAAAAGATCGATCTTCCGCCGAGCTGGCTTCGCGGCTTCGGACAGATCAGTGCGGCGACGGGACTACCGGCGCGGCGCGTGTCGCTTCCCGCCCACGCGATCTACTCGGTGCTCGCGCATCTCGAGCGCCACCGGGAAAAGCACGGACCGCGGAGCATTCGTTTCACCCTCACGCCGGGTAAGCCGCCGGTGATGACCCTCGAACCCTGGGGTACGACGATCGTGAGTCGTGGCGCGCCCTATCGAGGACCCGCGCCGGAAGAGATTCGCATCTGGGGACGTCGTCGCCTTCGCGTGCTCAGGCGGGTGCTGCCGCTGCTGGAGCGCGTCGACGTGCACCTCCTCGGAAGCGGTTTGCCCAGTCTGTGGGTTGCGCATCTCGGCCCGATTCGTTTTGTGCTTGGTCTCAGTGGCTGGACCACCAACGACTGGTCGAGCGGCGCGCAGCTCGACCTTCTCGCGGACGCCTTCGAGCCCGACGAGCAGACCATGAACGAGCTCGCGACCTATCTCTATCGCGAGCGCTACGCGAAGCTCTCGACGCTGAAGCAGCTTTGCCCTGTTCCCGAAGGCACCGCAGTGCCCGAAAAGCGCATCCTCGGATCGCTGCATCGACTCGCGAAGCGCGGGCAGATCATCTACGACTTCGCCGCCGAGGTGTATCGCTACCGGCAGATCCTTCCGGAGGCGCTCGGCGAAGAGCAGCTTGGCCCAGAGCCGGAAGAGGTCACGCAAGGTCGCAAGCTCTTCGTGGCCAAGAAGGTGAAGATCCTCAAGAACGTTGTGGAGAGCGACAAGCGCGTGGTCTCCGCCTCGGTCCAAGGGACGAAGTGCGAAGCGCTTCTCGATTTGGACGGACGTTTTCTTCGCGCGCGCTGCGTCTGTTCGCACCACCAAAAATTCGGTCTGAAGAAAGGTCCCTGTCGACATCTACTCGCGACGCGTCTGCACCTTCGGGGAGACGCATCATGAACACGCTTTCCCTCCGTTCGAGGAGGTCCGTCAGCACGAGCCCATCATGCCTCGGCGTTCCGCCGCGGTGGAGACTCGCTACCCATCCATCCCCACGTCCGATGCTCTTGGTTGGCCCCCACGCCCCCTGTCCGCTTACCCTAAAGTTACAACCCCCCGTTTCACGGGGGGTAGCGGTAAGCGACGGGGGGCAGGGGGCCTTGGGTGATCGGACGCGGTCCGAAGGAAGAAGTCGGGCTGACGGATCTCCTCGAGGGGAGGGAAAGCGCATTCGAGCGACGACGAGGGTGCATCGATGATCGGTCCGATCGTTCGGCGCATCCTTCGCGGCCTAAGGCGTCTCTTGGGCATTGAGCCCGCTGCGCTTCCGCCCCCCAAGCCGCCCGCTCCCTACAAGAAGACGCCGCCCTACAAGTCGACGGCCAAAGCCGGCGGGTTCCCGCCCAAGCCGGGCATCTCGCACTCCCCGCCAAAGCCGAAGCCAAAGAAGAAAAAGAAGAAGTGGTTTAGCCCCTTCGACGCGGGCGACCTTTTGGAGCTCACGCCGGAGGAACTTCGCGCCCAGGCGATGAAGATCACGCCGTGGCGGACCGCGTGGATCGGCCGCGTCGACGTGATTCCGCCCGCGAGCGACAAACGAACCGCGCTCGTTGATCGCGGCCTCGAGCTCAACGGCTACCTCACCCGCGAGGAGCTCGACGAGATTCACGAGGTCGGCGACCTCTGGCTCAAATACGGCAAGTCCGTGCACGACGCGAAAGCGAAGGCGCACATGAAGGCGCTCGGCACCGTCGATGCCGCGATCGCCAAACTTCGCGAAGAAGAAAAGGCGCGCAAAGCCCAGAAGAAAAAGGAAGCCGCCGAGCGGAGGGCGGCGCGTGCCGCTGCGATCGCCGATCGGCGCGCAAACGACATCGTCTTTCTCGGGCGAGGCGTTTCAGGACGTCTTCACGACCGAGGCGCGCACGTCGAAAAGCTCAAGGAAGCAGGCGTGCCCGTTCTCGGAACGCCCAAAGAGGTGGCGGACGCGATCGGCATCGACATTCCGCAGCTTCGCTGGCTTTCCTTTCACGAGGAGGCCGCCCGAAAGACGCACTACGTGCAGTTTTCGGTGCCGAAACGAACGGGCGGAACCCGCGTGCTCTCGTCGCCGATGCCTCACCTTCGCAAAGCGCAGACCTTCGTGCGCGAGTCGATCCTCGAAAAGCTCACGCTCCACGATGCGGCGCACGGTTTTGTCGGTGGTCGCTCCACGGTGACGTGCGCGAAGCCGCACCAGGGGCGCGACGTCGTCGTCAATCTCGACCTCAAGGACTTCTTTCCCTCGGTGACCTTTCCGCGCGTGCGCGGCCTCTTTGAGATGGTTGGTTACTCTCCGGCGGCGGCCACGATCCTCGCGCTGCTTTGCACGGAGAGCCCGAGGCGACGGGCCGTATACGACGGCACCACGTACGAGGTCGCGATCGGCGATCGCGCGCTTCCCCAAGGCGCGTGCACTAGCCCGGCACTCAGCAACCTCGTGGCAAAGCGTCTCGATTCCCGCCTCGCCGGCTATGCGAAGAAGAACGGCTGGGTCTATACGCGCTACGCCGACGACCTCACCTTCAGCGCGAACGGCAAGCAGGACCTCGGTCGTTTCCTCGCCAAGGTTCGTCACATCATCGAGGACGAAGGCTTTCGCGTGAACGCGAAGAAGACCCGCGTGCAGCGGTCCGGAGGACGTCAGTCGGTGACCGGGATCGTCGTCAATCGCAGCGACCGGCTAACGCTCCCGCGCAAGGAAGTGCGGCGTCTTCGGGCCATTCTGCACCGGGCGAAAACCGAGGGTCTCGAGGCCCAAAACCGTCACGGAATCCCCGACTTTCGGGCGCATCTTCAGGGCAAGATCGCGTACCTCTCGATGGTCGATCCGCGCCGCGGCGAGCAGCTCCGCAAGGCCTTTGACGAGGTCCGCTCATGAACTGGATGTGGATCGTCGCAGGCGCCGTTCTCGTCACCATCCTCGTGATGTTCGTTCGTCGCAGCCGGCGTCGCGGGCAAATCGGCGCGAGCGGCATCGGCCTCGATGAAGCCGCGGCGCTGGATGCGAGCGCAGAAACGCGGGCGCGAGCGATCCTCGACGCCAACCTCGCCACGTTCGCAGACGCGGAGGCGGTGGGTGCGATGCTTGGGATTCCTGGCCTTGCGCTGATTCCGAGTCCGACGTGGCGTCGCTGCGCGGGCGAATCCAGCGTTCCCTTACCCTCGTTCCCACGCCGCTTCGGGATAGTTATTACGCCGCCGACGTGCAGGAGGCACTGAAGCGTTCGCTGCGCCTCGTCGCGGAGGTTGTCCGGAACGCACACGTCCTCGAGGAGGAGCTGCAGGATTTGGTCGAGGCGTTCGAAGGCGACTGGGGCGAAGCGCCGACGATCAACGATGGCCGTCCCTACCAGGAAGGTGACCGCATTCTCAGCCTCGTGCTTGCGGACGTCGCGCGATGTCTCTCCGTCCACGCGACGAAAGAGGAGATTCGTGCGCGCTACCAGATCGTCGACGACGAGGGTTTGCGCGCGTCGCTCGCGTCGAAACTGGGCGACCTCGTGGCCAAGGAACTGTCCGGGTACATGGATGTCCTCGGAGGCGGCGAAGCGGCCGACGATGGATATGGCGACGCCTATCGTCACTGACGAGTGTTGCGCCAAGCTGCGAGCCGCGGCTCCCCAGGCGCAGTTTATGCGCGTGTAGTGCAATTAACTAGACGTACAATAATCTCAACAAATTGTAGCCAGATGGTATTCTCGCGCGGTGAGAGAAACTTCGATTCGGCTCAGCTGCGCACTTTCCCTCCTGTTTACCTCCGTCGCGTACGCGAACCCTGAGTTCCCCGTCGTTCACGACGGTCGCTCCCTCGGCATGGGTGGCACCGGTCAGGCGACCATCGATGGCGCCTCGTCGATCGCGCACAACCCGGCGAACCTCGACGCCATCGACATCGTTGGGGTCACCCTCTCGGCGACTCCCTTCATCCTTCGTCCCAAAGGGCCTTTCGCCGCGCCTCCGCCGGACCCGATGACGCCTCCGACGGTGACCCAGCGCGAGGCCGATCTCGCGGTCGTGCCGCTCTTCTTTGCGGGCTTTGGTGTGCGGATACACGAGCGGCTGGTGCTCGGCGCCGCGGCGCAGGTTCGCACCGGGTTTGGAGCGAGCTTCAACAACGTCCCCGAGCTCATGGGCAACGACCTCGACCTCACCGTGGCGGTGCTCGAGCTGCAGGTCCCCCTTTCGATTCGCATTACCGACGAGTTCAGCGTTGCGGTGTCGCTGCGATTCCAGCAGATGCGCATCGAAAACACGGTCTTTGACGTGATGGACACGCCGATGGGACCTGCACCCGTGGTGATCGAACAGGACATGAACGGCTTCGGCTTTGTCCCCGGCGCAACGGTTGCGTTCTCCTACCAGCCGATTCCGGAGCTGCGTCTTGGGTTGACCTACCGAAGCAAGATCAAGGCGGACCTCGAAGGCTCCACCGATGTCCAGGTTTTGGGAGGACCCACGCTGGAGTTCCGCACGGAAACGGATTTCGCGACGCCGCATGTGCTTCAGTTCGGCGCGGCGTACAGCGCGCTCGAAAACCGCCTCACCTTTGCGGCCGATTTTGCGATTCGCTTTTACGACGACGCCAACAACACCTTGGTCACCACCGACCGCGCGACCAACGCGCCGCTGATGGGCGCGCGACCGGTCGTGCTCGAGTGGGACAACGTCTACGAAGGGCGCTTCGGCGTGGAGTTCAAAGCGATCGAGAACCTTTCCCTTCGCGTCGGCTACGGCATCAGCAACTCCGCGACCCCGGACGCCACCGCGCAGGTGCTCACGCCCACGCCCGGTCTCTTTCACTTCGTCGGAGGCGGCCTCGGTCTCCACTTCGGCGACCTCGACATCAACCTCGCGGCGGGTTCGATCATCAACCGCGAGACGGTTTCGCCGAATCCTCCGTCCGCGCCGGGTCGCTACGAGACGAGGACCGCGCTCGTCGCGCTCAGCGTGTCGTACCACCACGGACGAACGCAGTAGTCGCCCTTTGACGAGGGTTCAGACGCCGAAGGAGAGACCCGACTTTGCGAGCCGCTGTCGCGCGGCGTCGATGCGAAGAATCTTCGGAAGCATGTAGCCGCCAAAGCCGAGTGCAGCGAGCGCGATGACGGGTACAAGCATCGCGACCAGCGACATCACGCCCCAGCTCAAGAGCATTACAAACCACACGCCTCCACCAATCAGGTGAAGCGCCGCAAGGACCGTGGCTACGATCGCCGCGTTGCCTTTGCCGCGGTACACCATCGTCCCAAGCACGAGCGCAAAGAGCCCGGTGCCCAGCAGAATGTAGGGAACGTACGATGCGAGGTCCGCGTGAAAGCGGAGGCTCGAAAGTTGAAAGCCCGTGAGCAGAGCGATCAGTCCCGAGAAGGTGTGGAGACCGCCCGCCACGCGGACGGATCCCGGAATGCGAACCTCGTCGAGGTCGCTGTCGATGTTGGCGTCGCCCCCAGCCTCCGTCATGCGGACGAGTTAGCGCAGAGTTTCGACGCCGTCGAGCTCGCGCAAATGATCCAGGGCCGCGCCGAGTTCCTCCGGCGCGTCGAGAAATGCGGCGTCTCGAAGGACTTCCGGGAGCGGACGGCTGGGAAAGCAGCGATCGCGCACGGCGTGCACGAATTTTCGGGTCACGAACGCGTCGAAAAACGTATTTGTGTGTCGCTGGTAGGCGGCTGGCGATTTGGTTTGTTGGCGGGCGCGCTCGCGTTCCTCCGGCACCCCGAGGGCGCGCACGATCTCGGAGAGCGTGGTCGCGTCGGTCCCAAAGCGATCGAAGCTGGCAGCGCGATCTTCCCGAAGGCTGGCGAGGACCTCCTCCAAGGCGTCGAAGCAGCGCGGGTCGTAGAGCGGGTAGTCCTCGGCGCATTGTGCCTGCGCGCGAAAATCCGCGACGGCGCGTCCTGTGCCGAAGGGAACGCGGTCGGAGGCGCGGCCGCTCAAGACGATCGGTGCGCCGGCGAGCGAAGGGATCGCGCCGACTTTGGCGACTTTGTTGAGCAGGTAGAAGTCCTCCGCGGCGTTTCGTTTGGGGACGCCGCGAACCTGCGCGTAGGCGAGCGGCGTGACGGCCATGGAACTGCCGACAGTGTGAATTGCGTAGGGCGATCCGGCCGCGCGAAGGCCCTGCACGTAGTAGCGAAGCGCGATTTCGTAGCAGGTGATCGCGGGGTGTTCGGCGCCGGCCGGGTGATGCGCGTAGGGGAAGACGCAACCGGCGATGTTCCTGGGAACGGTGTCTGCCGGGAGGGGGCGCGTGAAGTAGTCGTTCGGAACGGCCGCGTCCCCGTCGGTCATGCGAATGAGGTCATCGCCGAGCTTGTCTTGCACAGCGAGGGCGAGGGCGAGATCCCCGCCGAGAGTTCGTGCGCCGCCAACGCCGTGTTTCGCAGGGATGGGTGTGGTTCGCGCGGTTCGCTCGACGACGAGAAGGTCCGCGGGTTCTCGCCGAATCCAGCTCGCCGTGGCGAAGAGCGTCGCGACGGGCCCGAGAGACATCGCCCACGCGCGCGTCTCGTCGTTGGAGCGACGCTTTTCCTCGCTTGCGTTGGGCGGCTCGTTGAGGACGACGATTACAAGGCGCGAGCCGCCGTCCGCGTCCGCGAGGCTTCGGTAGGTCGGGGTGAGATCCCCTTCGCCGTAGGACGGGATCACCACGATGTGGTCGTAGGCCGGCAATGCCGAAAGCGCGCTCGGCGCCTCGCGTAAATAGCGCTGGATCGCGCGCTTCGACCCTTCCTTCACCGTCGCGTTAGAGCACTTCCCGGGCGAGACCGCTAGGGCCTCTCTAGCCAGTGCGCTGGCAGAGGTAGGCTGACATCGCAAAACCGCTGTCCTCGTAGTCGTCGGCGAGGCGCTTGAAGGTCGAAACCGAAAACCCCGCTCCTTCGAGGACGTCGCGCCACTCCCGATCCGAAAACAACCCCACGAGGTGACGATCGTGAACGGAGCGAACCTCGGAACCTTCGCGAAGGAGAAACGCGTACTCGGCGTAGTACGTCGAGTCGCTCGGGTCGGGATCCCAAAACCACTCGAGACACCGCAGAGAGCGATTGCCTTCGTCGTTTTCGTGGAGGTCGCTGCTCTCTTCGAAGTCTTCGCGGGTGGTGTCGGGAGCGACGATCGCCCGGCCGCCGGGCTTGAGGTGGGCGAACACGGTTGCGGCGGTCTTCTTCAGATCCTCGAGCGTTGTCAGGTAGGAGATCGCGTCGTGAACGACGACCGCATCGAAGGTGCGCCCGAGCCGGAGCGTGCGCATGTCGCCCACGAGGTGCTCGCACTCGGGGTTGAGTTCCCGGCTGAGCTCCAGCATCGGATCGGAGAGGTCCACCAGGCAGCAGCGAAAGTGATCCTTGAGAAAGAACGCGTTGTGACCCGCGCCGGCGCCGAGTTCGAGGAGGGTCTCGCCGGAGAGCTGCGCGGCGTAGAGCTCGGCCTCGGTCGCGTGATCCGCCAAGGGATCGAGGAGGCGGTACCAGTCGGTGAGCTCGGTGTAGAGCAGGGACATGGGAGAAACCTAACGGACGGATCGGTGACGGCGTAGGGCTTCACCGGCATCGCGTAACTCCCCCGCCGAGCGCGCTTTCGACCGGTCCCCAACAAAGTGTGCGCGGTACACGAAAGCGAGGGAGGACGCGCGGCGAAGACCCGTATATCCTCCCGACCCGTGCTTGAGCCCGTCCGACTTCGACGCTTCTCTGGAGACGACCGCTATGCGGTGGTTTCCGTCGAGGCCGCATCGACGCCGGGAACGTGGATGGTGCGCGTCGCGCGCGGTGCTTCCGCGGCGCAGCTCACCGGCGGCACGGTCTACGGTCCGTACCCGGAAGCGGGTCTCGAGCAGCCCTTTCAGCTCGCCATCGACGGCCTGAAGCAAGAAGGTTTCACGGAGATGATTCCGGGCTGGTCGCAGTTCGAGCGATTGCAGTCGGGTGATCCGACCGAGCGCTGCCGCGGCGCGATGCGTCTCGCCTGGCGAAAGCGAACCGAAGCGGTGGAGCCGATCTTGAAGGCGGCGCAGGCGGCTCTCGACGCGAAACGTGGCGAGGTCTGTACGCTGGTCGATGCCCTTGGACTGCTCGGCGACGAACGCGCGATTCCCATCGCGCGGCAGCTCGCGGAACGAAAGAACCTTTCTCGCCGGCGAAGTGGCGTGGAGGCGCTCCGCAACCTCGGCGACCTCGACGGTCTTGCGAGCGCCCGGCAGCGCGGCTTTGAGCGTTTGCCGCCGCCCATGCAAACGGCGCTTTCCGCCATCGACGAAAGCGACGAGTCGAGCGACGCCGTGAAGCAGCTCGTCGACGCGGCCGCGACTTGCGATCCGCGGCGCGCCGGCATGATTGCGGACGTTCTTTACGAGGCGGCCAGCCCTGTGACGGTGGCGGCGGCGCGGCGAATCCTGGCGAAGGCGAAGATCGGCCGTCCGCACATCTGGCGCTACGCCAAGAGCGTTCTCAAGCGCGCGATTCTGCGGCGCGACGGCAAGACCTTTGGCTTTCTCGCGCATGCGGTCGAGCATGAGTCGAAGACCTCGAAGGGCGTGCAGGCCAACGTGAAGAGCGGCCTCGACGGCAAGAAGAAGTCGATGCGGATCTTCAGCCCGAAGGCGCAGGAGTGGGTCAAGCGCGCGTGCTGGCGTTTCCTCCGCGACATCGCGCACTACGAGCCGCAGAAGTACGCAGCCATCGCGGCTGAGGTTCTGGTGCACTACTCGAGCGCCGACATGAAACCGCCCAAGGGGCTCGTCGGCGCGTACGGTCATTGCTACCTGCTCGGCCGCATCCTCTGGGGCAAGAGTCAGCGCTACCGACTTCGGGGCGTTCGCTGGCGCTACCGATCCTTCTCCGCGGTGAACGCACCGGTGACGGGGCGCGAAGAAGCGTTTCCCGCGCTCTGGGATGCCGGGCGCGAGGCGTACCTGCGGGTGCTCGGCGGCGCGAAGTTGCCCGAGGTCTTCGAGTTCGGTCTCGCCGGTCTGCAGCGTCATCCAACGATCCTCGCGCACGCGAGCGTTCGCCAGCTGGTTCGCCTTCTCGACGTTCGCGAGGACCTCGCGCAGGGCACGCCGCTCCTGAAGCTCGTGGTGGGCGAACTGGAAAAGCGCTTTACGGTCGACGAGCCCGACTTTGGAATTCTGCGGCGGCTCTTGATGTCGCCGGTGAGTCGGCGCCCGGAAGTCCGCAGCCTGCTGCGGTCTTGGCTGACGAAAACGGCCACGCTCTGGACCCGCCAGGAAGAGTTCGTTTTTACGTTCACCTTTGCGGTCGACGCGGGCGTGCGGAACGAGGTCGCCAAACTCCTGGTCGACGCCTTTCGTGCCCAGGAAGCGCTGCGGAAGGAGTTCGCGCCGGGTTTCTTGGCGATTCTCCAGAAGGAAGAAAAGGAAGCGGGCCAACACGCCGCCTTTGCCAAGGTCGCCCGTGAGTCGCTCGTCGCGGAACTCGGCGCCCTTCTGGATCTCGACCAGCTTCTGACCTGGCTCGACGAAGGTTCCATGAGCGGCAGGGCGGTGGCCGGCGCGCTCGTGGGCGCGCGACCGGATGCGGTGGCCGCGCTCGGGCTCGCGCGCATCGTGGCGATGGCGAACGACGAGGTCGCGGCGGTTCGCGAGGCCGCCCAGGGCATTCTTCGCATGGCCATCGGTTCCCTTCGCGAAGATCCCTCGCCGCTTTACGCCCTTGCGGAAAGTGACTGGCCCGACACACGCGACGTGGCTTTTTCGCTCCTGCGCAACGAGATCGATCTCGCGCGCCTTGGCATCAACGGATTGATCGGGCTTTGCGATTCGAACGATCCCGAAGTTGAAGAACTCGGCCGCGAGCTCATCGTGCGTCACTTCGAGGAGCTGGACGCGGAGGATGTGCTCTATCGCCTGAGCGAGCACCCGAGCCAGGCGATGCAGACCTTCGCCCTTGGACTGATGCACGTGCATCTTCGCGGGGGCTACGTGCCGATGGCGCGCCTCGAGCGCTACTTCCGGTCGGTGCTCCTCGACACCTGGCCTTCCCGGCGGCTGAAGTACGGCGTGATCGAGCTGCTCCTTTCGCGCGGCATGGACGACGAGCGTCAGGCCGAGTTTGCGGCGGCGCTCTTCGATCTGGTCCTTCGCACGAACACCAAGAGCGACTTCGATCGCGTAGCCTTTGCCCTCGCGTGTCTGCAGACGAAGTTCGCGTCGGTCACGAGCGACCTGAAGTTCGCGGAGCCCAAGTTCGCCGAGCCTGGAGCTGCGGAATGACGGCGCTAGCCAAGAGGTGGACGTGAAGGTCCAGTTCAAATACGCGGGCTCAAGCGGCATCGTCAGCGCCCTTGGAAGCTCCCGGGTGGCCTTCGCGACCAACATGCTCCGCGAAGCGAGCTACTTTGGCGGCGACCTTGGTCGGCCCCTGGTCGTGCGCGAAGGTCTCGCGGCGCTTCACTCGGTGGTCGTCAGCGACTTCAAATATCGCCCAAAGGATCGCCTCGAGTTCCAGGCCTGGCTTGAGGAACAGGACCGGAAGTTCCTGCAGTCCCTCGCCCTCAAAAGCGACGAGCTCCGCACGAAACTCGAAGCCAAAGAAGCGCGCCTCGAGGAACTCCGCGACCTTCGCCGCGCGCGCATGAAGCCCTTCTTCGACGCGCGTAAGCAGTACTTCGAGTACGTCTATACGAACCAATACGAGCTCGACTACCTCCTCGATCCGGTCGTGACCGTGCACCCGGACGAGCTCGCCTTCGAGGCGTTCAGCCGCGACGAGTCGAGCTACGGGCGCCTCGCGGTCAAATACGACCTCTTCAAGAAGATCGATGCCTTCGAGTGCGGAACGACGAACGTCGACTTTTCATCGCGCCTCTACAAGCACCTGAACCGCATGCGGAGCTACCGCGACACGCGCTTCGATGTCGATCCGAGTGGCTTCACCGTGACGTCGTCGACCGACGGCGCCCACAAGGAAAAGAAGATCGACCTCCCCGATTCCTGGGTGAAGGGCTTTCTTCAGGTGCAGAGCATCATGGCGATGGGGCTGACCCATCTTCGCCTCGCGCCCATCGACCTCTTCAACATCATCCGCTGGGTGCGCCGCTTCAAAGCCAAGGCGTCGCCGCGCGCCCTTCGCTGGGAGCTCGAGCCGGGCAAGCCCGCCAAGGTGGTCTTCGAGCCCTGGGAAGTTGCGATCACACTCTCGCCGACGGCGGTTTATACGGGGCCCAAGCGCCAGACGATCCGCACCTGGGGTCGCCGGCGTTTGACAATCCTCTCGCGTCTTGTCGGAGCGACCGAAGGCGTCGATGTCTACCTCGCGGGCCACGGTCTTCCGACGCTCTGGGTCTGCGACCTCGGCGATGCGACCTTTACCTTGGGCCTCAGCGGCTGGACCGACAACGACTGGACCGGCGAGAGTCGGTTTGGATTGCTCAACCGCAAGGTCGACGTGACGGGCGATCAGCTTGCGGCAACCTACGCTGCGCTTCGGCAGCCACGTTACGCAACGCCGCAGCAGCTCGCGGAAACGAGCGGTCTAAGCGTGGACGCCTGCAAGGGCGCGCTGAGCTTTCTCTGCCAGGCTGGCCGCGCGATGTACGACCTCAAGGGCGGTGTCTATCGGCACCGCGACCTCTTTCACACGCCCTTCGACGCGAAGAAGGAGATCGCCAAGCTCAAGGCGGCCGCCGAAGATTCGGATCCCAAGGCAAAGGAAGCGCGAAAGATCTTTGAGATGGGGCATGCGCGCCTCATCGCGCGACGACCGGTGACAACCGGCTTCAAACTCAGCGGAAGTGTGCGCGGGAGCGAAGGGCGGGTCCGACCGCAGCTCAGCGTCGACCACGAAGGCAGCATCGTGAAGGCGACGTGCACCTGCACCTTCTTCAAGAAGTTCAAGCTCACCAAGGGGCCGTGCGAATGTATGCTCGCGCTCCGACTCGCGCACATGAAACGGCTCGAAGACGAGGGGGTGGTCTAACGCAGCAGTCGATCTCGGAGGACGCGCCGGGTGGCGCCTGTTTAGCAATCGCACGGTGCTACGCCATGCATGCCGAAATGCAGATCACTCGTCACGAGTCCGTTCGTCACCACGGGACCAGACCCCCCCAAGCCCTTCGCTGGTTCGAGACCTCCGGTCTCCCGGGCCGTCGGGGGGGTCCGGTCCCATTCAGTGGAACGGCCTCGTCCAAGTCTCTACGTAGATGCGCGCTCGGCGCGTCCTCCCAGGTCGATCGATGCAAGGGCCAGCAGCGCTCATGAAAGATGAGAAGAAAGAGCTCTACCGTCAGATCGTCGAGTCGACGGACACCGAGATGCTCCTCGAGCGCATGCGGGAGCTTGGCTTTTGGCCGTGGGGGCAGGAAGTCCCCGACGACCCGGATGACGAAGCCAAAGAGTGGAACGAGCTCGAGTACGAGATCGCGCGGCTGCGAAAGAAAGCCGCGGTCGTCGCCGATCCGCAAAAGGCGCTGCAGAAGGAACGGGTTCGCCGCTGGAACGAGTCGAAGGAGCGCCGGAAGAAAGCGAAGATTGCGCGCGAGCTCGAGCAGAAGGCGCGCCGCGAAGAGTGGGAAGCCTACAAGAAAGACAAGATCGTCACGGCTGGCGATGGCGTGTCCGCGGGACTGCAGCCGAAGCCCGGCGAAGGATCGTGGCGCTTTGGCGTTCCCGCCATCGGCACGCCCACCGAGCTTGCAACAGCGATGGGGATTTCGATCACCAAGCTCCGCTGGTTGACCTTTCACCGGCGTGCTGCGGCGCTCGTGCACTACAACCGCTACTCGGTTCCCAAGAAGACCGGCGGCGAGCGCAACATCAGCGCGCCGAAGGCGGACCTGGCCCGCGCCCAGGAGTGGATCCTCGTCAAGATTCTCGGCGGGATTCCGCTCCACGAAAACGCGCATGGCTTCGTGCCCGGCCGAAGCGTGAAGACGAACGCCGCGCCGCATGTGGGCAAGAAGGTCGTCGTCAACCTCGACCTCAAAGACTTCTTTCCGAGCGTCACCTTTCGCCGCGTGAAGGGCCTCTTTCACAAAGGTCTAGGTTACCCGGAGCCGGTCGCGGTGGTGCTCGCGCTCCTTTGCACCGAGCCGCCGCGTGCCGCGCTGGAGCTCGACGGCAAGGTCTATCACGTGGCCCTCGGTGACCGGGTGCTGCCCCAGGGCGCGTGCACCAGTCCGGCGATCACCAATCTACTCTGCCGGAACCTCGATCGGCGCCTGACGGCGATGGCCACCAAGCTCGGCTTCGCGTACACGCGCTACGCCGACGACCTGACCTTTTCCAGCGACCAGACGAAGGTCGGCAAGCTCCTTCACATCGTGCGCGAGGTGGTTGAGGGCGAGGGCTTCGTCGTGAACGAAGACAAGACGCGCGTGATGCGCAAAGGCCGCGCGCAAGAGGTCACCGGCGTGACCGTCAACGCCAAGCTCGGTCTCACCCGCAAAGAGCGCCGCCGCCTTCGCGCGATTTTGCACAACGCAAAGAAACACGGTCTCGAGTCGCAGAACCGCGACGGCCA
>JBCDAA010000109.1:0-22953 GCA_039186435.1 Myxococcota bacterium
CGCGACGATCAAACTCGCGACGATCAAACCCGCGACGATCAAACCCGCGACGATCAAACCCGCGACGATCAAACCCGCGACGATCAAACCCGCGACGATCAAACCCGCCGCGCCGCACCTCGTCGACGGGCGACGCCGATGAGGCGCCGCCAACCGCGCCCCGTCGAAACGACCTCCGGACCGGTGATCGCCGATCCTTTCAGCGGGGACTCTCGATGAACGCCGACCCCTGGCTTGGCCGACAGATCGCCGGGTATCGCCTGGAGCGCTGCGTTCACGCCAGCCGCTGGGCGCGCACGTACCTCGGATCCGGAAACGAACCTGCCGCGGTCAAAGTCTACCCGGTGGACGCGGTCGCCTCCGCGCGGGTCGACCGAGAAGCGCTCGCCCTCGCGGTCCTCGACAGTCCCTATCTCGCGCGCTGTGTCGCGTCCGGAACCCTCAACGATGCCGCCTACGTCGCGACGCGCTGGATCGACGGAAACACGTTGCGCGCGCGTCTTGGGGGCGACGTTCTGCCTTGGCGGGACCTCCGACCGATCGCTCTCGCGATCGGCACCGCGCTTCACCGCGTCCACGAAGCCGGCTTTGTGCACCGCGACGTCAAACCATCGAATGTGATGGTACCGCGCGAGGGACCCGCAAGCGTGCTCCTCGATTTCAGCCACACGTTGCCGACAGGAGCGGTCGCGGCGGGAGATGTACGCCTCACCGAACGCGGATGGACGCTCGGCACTGCGGCCTACATGGCGCCGGAACAAGCGACCGGCTCGACCGTTGACGGGCGCGTCGACCTCTACGCCCTCGGCGCAACGCTCTACCGCTGCCTCACCGGAACGTTGCCCTTCGACGCTTCGTCGCCTGCGCGCGTGATGGAGATGCAGATCACTGAAGCCGTCGTCCCACCTCGCAGACGCGCTCCTGCGCGCGAGATCTCGCAATCTGTGGAGGACCTGGTGATGTGGCTGCTCGCAAAGTCCCCCGCCGCACGCCTTCCGAGCGCCCGGGTGTTTCTCCACACCGTCGAGGCGATCACATGAACCCCCATAGGTCGAGGTCTGCCCGATGATGGCTCGCACGCTTTCTTCCTTCTTGCTCCTGGTCGCATGCACCGCCTCGGCTGCCGCGCAGACGAACGACCGCGCACGCGCCCACTTTCGGGCGGGGCAATCGCTCACCGAGGCGGGTTCCTACGCCGAGGCCTACGTCGAATTCGCCGCGGGCTACTCGCTCAGTCGGCGTCCCCTCTTTCTCTTCAACATGGCGGAGTGTTCCTTCGAACTCGACCGACTGGACGAGGCCCGAAGTGAATACGAGCGCTACCTCACCGAAGACCCGGAGGGGCGTATGGTGGCGCTTGCGCGCGCGCGTCTCCGGGACCTTCCCGTGCCGGAACCGGTCGTTGAAGAGCCCGCCGCCGAAGTCCCGGTCGTCGATGTGGAGCCCGCGCGGGTCGCCGAGGCTGCCGTAACGCCCACCGACGAAGCCGGTGCGTACATCGAAACGCGCCCGCCACTACGCCGACGCTGGCAGCTATGGACCGCCGTGGGCGCGTCTGCAGCGGCCGTCGCCATCGCGGTTGCCGTCGGTGTTGCGGTCGGAGGCGGATCGAACGGATGCGGCGCCAACTGCAGCCCCGTGGATTTTCGGTGACTGTCTCCGAGACGTTCCGGAGACAGCGCGCCACACCCCCAAAAAGGCTGCGACGGCGCGCCATCTCGCAATTTTATGAATGGCATATCACTTGCTTTTCGCCGAGTGCGCGATCCCGCGCCCCTTTCCTGAGGCATTCATGAGTTCGCTTCTGCATCGTTTCCTTCTGTCCATGCTCCTCGTCGCCTGCAGCGGATCGTCCTCCACGCGGGTCCGTCTTGCGGTCGACTACGAGGAGGACTGGGGCCTCACCGAGCTTGAAGTGGACTCCGAGAGGATGCGCCGCCGGGTGGATCCCGCACCGGAGCTCCTGCTCTTTGTTCCCGACGACTGGGCCGGCAACCTCGAGGTCGTGGTCCGCGGCTTTCGCGGCACGGAGCTCATCGCCGTCGGCCGGGCGACCCTCATGCCCGTCGTGGGTGAAGAGGTTCGTGCAGCCGTTGTCCTCTCGCGGATCGCCTGCGGCGAGTGGTGCGCACCCGGAAGCCTCCGCTGCGAGGGCGACGGCGTCTCCGAATGCGCCCTCGACGCGGGTGGGTGCGCGGTTTGGGGTCCGTCCACGGCCTGCGAAGCACCGACCCCCTTCTGCTCGCTCGGCCGCTGCGCGGAAACCTGCGTCGACGAATGCGCCGATGGAGAACTCCGCTGCGCCGGGACGCGCGAGAGCGAGCGCTGCGGCAACTACGACTCGGACCCCTGCCTCGAGTGGGGTGACGCGCGCGCCTGCTCAGCGGCGGAAACTTGCAGCGGCGGAACCTGCCGCAGCGGGTGCGTCGACGAGTGTGACCTCGACGCGCTCGGCTGCCGCGATGGTGGCGTGGTTCGCTGTATGGATCGAAACGCGGACGGCTGCGGCGAATGGGGACCGGCCGTTCCGTGCGAGGAGGGTGAAAGCTGCTCCCTTGGCGTGTGCACGCCCGTGGGCGAATGCGAGGACGAGTGCGACGAGGGTGGGTGCACGCCCGACGGGCGCTTCGTTGCGTGCGGAGACTTCGACCTCGATCCCTGCCGGGAGCAAAGTCCAGGCACGTTCTGCACGGTCGGGGACCTCTGTACGATCGGCGAATGCACGCCGGCGGGATGCACGAGCACGCCGCGGGTCTGCGACGACCCGCCGGCGGCGACGTGTGTGGACGAAAACACCCTCCAGGTCTTCGACACGACGGGGACCTGCGCGGAAGGGGAGTGCACCTACGAGGTCCGGGAGGTCGCCTGCGCCAACTGCCCGGCCTGCGATGCCTGCGGGGGGGTCGTCTGCGATGCGCCGCCAAGCGAGTGCTATGCGCCGGTTGGCATCTGCGCGGACGGGAGCTGCAGCTACGAGCCGGTCGACGGTTCCTGCGACGACGGGGATCCGTGCACCGAAGACGACCGCTGCGATCGCGGCGTCTGCACAGGCTCGGCCCTCGCCTGCACCGCCCCGCCCGCGGCAACCTGCGCGGACGCGAGCACGCTACGTACCTTCGACGCGGCCGGCAGCTGCGGCGACGAAGGCTGCATCTATCCGCCCACCGACCAGGTTTGTCCGCTCGGGTGCATGGCGGGCCGCTGCCTTGAGATCGACCCCTCAAACGTCAGCGGCGACTTGCTGAGCGGTGCGCTCTCCGATGTGACCCTTCCCCGCGGAGACTTCGAGATCGACACCGACACGGGCGCGATCACCAACACGTCCACGAGTGAGATTCTCCGGCCGAGCGGCTCGGGGATCGCGATGGGCATCCGTTTCGAAACGCAGACGCAGATTCCCCCCTACCGCAACGTTGGCATCTTTGCGTTTCGCTCCCTCACGATCGTCGACGGCGCGCGGGTCACCGTCGTCGGCACGAACGCGCTGATCGTTCTTTCGGCGGAGACGCTGACCGTGGGCGGTGTGATCGACGCCGGCGCCAACGGTCGCGATGCCGGTCCCGGGGGCTGGCCTGGTGGTGCTGGCGGTCGATCGGATACCCACGGAGACGCAGGCGAAGGGCCTGGAGGCGGACTTGGAGGTCGACGAGTTCACCCGGCGTTCGAAAGCCCGGACTACGCCGGAGGAGGCGGCGCCGGGCACGGTGCGCTGGGTGGCGAAGGCGGCGACTGGGATAGAGCGCGAGGAGGCGCGGGAGGGGAGCTGGTTGCCGATAGTCGCCCAACTCCCCTCGGCGGAGGATCCGGCGGCGGAGGCGGCGCGGTTTCCTCCGGCGGCGGAGGCGGAGGCGCGGTGCAGCTCGTGTCGAGAGTCGCGATCGACGTGACCTTCTCTGGGACCATTCGTGCGCCCGGAGACGGCGGATTCAACGGCTGGACCTCAGGTGGCGCTGGCGGCGGTGGCTCGGGAGGTGCGGTCTTGCTGCAGGCTCCCGCGATCACCGTCGACGGGGTGATCGCTGCAAACGGTGGCGGCGGCGCCTCCGCAGACCCCGACGGTGAGCGCGGCCGTGACGACGACCGCCGAGCCGATCACGGAGGCGGCGCCGGTGATTCGCCCGAAGGCCTCGAAAGTTCCTCGCGCGGTGGCGGAGGCGGCGGCGCTGCCGGGTGGGTTCACTTCATGAGTCTGGCGGGCGGAACCGAGGTCACGGGAACGGTCACCCCGGCGCCCACCGAAAGCGACGTCCCAGTTCGCTAGACCGTTCGCGTCTTGAAGTGATCGAAAAGTTCTGATCTAACGTTGGGATGATCGGCCGCACGCTGAGAAGGCGTATCGTAGAGGCTTACATGGCTGGACTATCTGGGACGTACGCGGAGACGGCCGCGTTGTTCGGCGTAGGGGAGGCGTCGGTCAGTCGCCTATTAAAGCTCTATCGAGAGACTGGCGACATCGAACCCAAGCCGGTGGGAGGCAACCACCCTCGCCGTGTGGACTTGGATTGGCTGCGACAGCACGCGGAGACCTATCCGGACGCTCGCCTACGTGATCGCATTGATGACTGGGAGGAGGAGAGCGGCCGACGCGTCGCGTCTTCGACGATGTCGAAGGCGATGCGGACGATCGGTTGGACGCACAAAAAAAGACTCCCGTCGCGTACGAGCGCGAGCGCGAAGACGTCGCGCTGAGACGTCGCGAGTTCACCGAGCAACAGCCACAGCTGGAGGCCGGCCGACTTATCTTTGTCGACGAATCGGGGTTTCGTTTGGGCTCACCTCCCCGGCACGGTTGGGCTCCGCGCGGCGAGGATTCACCCGGTCGTGAGGTTCACGGAAAGTGGGAGACCATCACCATGATCGGCGCGATGGCTCTCGACGGATTTCGAGGCTTCATGACCATCGACTCCGGTACCAGTAACGACGTCTTCCGGGCCTTCGTCGTTCACGAGCTCGTCCCGAATCTGCGCCCTGGCGACATCGTTGTGATGGACAACCTAAGCGCGCACAAGAACGTCGAGACTCGTCGGCTCATTGAAAACGCTGGCGCGTCAGTCGTCTATACACCTCCCTATTCGCCTGAGTTCAACCCGATCGAAGAAGCTTGGGCCAAGCTCAAGGACATCATTCGGAGGGTGCAAACGCGCACCCGTGAGACCTTCGATGCCGCAGTCGCCACTGCTCTCGACCAGATCAACCAAGCCGACATCCTCGCTTGGGTGCGACACGCTGGGTATTCGGTCAGTTCAAGGTGAGACCGATCTAGAGCTGGTCACCGGGCTTCGGTCACGCAGACGTTGACGACCTCGAAACGACGCGCGACGAAAGGGTTAACGTTACGCTGGACGTAACCGATCGAAAGCGCCCGCTCGACTTCTTGCTCGGTCGCCGGGCATCGCTGACTCCAGTGGATGGCACGGCTCAGCGAGTCTTCGGACAGCTCGCATTCGTAGGTTGAGGCGACGTAGAGAAGCGCACGCCCTATCCGCCCCCATTCGCCGCAGGCACGTTCATCCGTCACTTCCGGAAGCTCACCGCGCGCGAGATCCCCTCGATCCCTTGTGCCCACGAAGAACGTTGCGTGCGCGTCCCATGCCGCAAGCCCGCGGCAAAGACGATGCCCGACGGTGGTCGGCACCCTCGACGAGGTCGACCCGCGAAGACGGCCAAGCTCTGCCCAAGTAGCCAAACGCCGCGGCGGCCGATTTCGAAACGAGGGATCGTGGGACGGCTCCATCACGTCCAGAGCGTGAACGTAACCGAAACTCGGTCGCCGAGAAACCTCGTCTACGGAACCGGCACAGCCGATCACCAACACCAAAGTCAGGAACTTCACACTGCCTACAAGAGTAGCCGTGCTCCGGGGTTGGAGCGCAACGTCTAGCTCGCGCGCGTGACGAGAACCACGACGCCAGCCACCGCGACCAACGTTCCCGCGAACCCCCGCCACCCCGGTCGATCGCCGTCGTGCCACCACGCCCACGGAATGATCAGAATTGGCGTCGTCGCCATCAGGCTCGCGGCGACGCCGGTATCGATGTACTGCACCGAGAGCAGCGAAAGCCCGACGCCCAGAAAGGGTCCCGCGAGCGCTCCGAACGCGAGCATGCGCATCGCGACGCGATCTTGGAGCGCCCGGCGGATGTCCCCGAGCCGCCGAAGGCCCACGAAGAGAATCGCGAACGCCGCGATCGCCCCGACGATCCGAACCTGCGTTGCCGCAAACGCGTCGTAGCTGCCCATGCCCTTTTTGCTGAGCACGAGCCCCACGGCCTGACCGAGCGCCCCGAGGACCGCGAGCAGGATCCCGCGCGCAGTGACGCGTACGGGGTCGTTCTTCTGCGTCCCCTTGTCCACGATCGCGAGCGCAACACCGCCGAGCGTCAGCGCCATTCCAAGGATGCTGATCCACCCCAGCCGCTCGTTGAGAAACGCGAGGCCCACCAGCGCCGCAAAAATGGGCGCGAGCGACATGATGAGCGCCGACAGCCGTGGCCCGATCTCGAGAAAGGCGCGAAAGAGAAAGAGGTCACCCAAAAAGAGTCCGACGACCCCCGAGAGCGTGAGCCAGGACCAGGCATGGAGCGATGCATCCGTCGGCAGCGGCGTTCCGCGTACGAGTGCGCCGTAGACCGTGAGGTAGACAAAGCCCATCACGAGCCGAATCGGATTGAGCGTGAGCGAACCGATGCGTCGTCCGGCCTGCGTGAAGAACACCACCGAACCCGCAAAGCAAGCCGCTGTTAACAGCGCCGCCGTCTCGCCGATCGGAAACCAGGGAGGCACCGCTGCCCTCTTTGCCGGCGGGTGCACGCAGCGTCAAGGCCTCTCCGCGACGATACAAAGCACGAGTTAGGGGATTGGCCACACACCGAGGGCCCTGTAACGTTGTCGCTACATGTCTTTTTTCTCCCGAAGCGTCGCTACCCTCGCGATTTTTGCATTCACCTCCTGCGGCAGCGATTCAGCTGAGCCCTACGATCTCCAGATCGACACCTTCAACGTCGCGCTCGCGGGCGCGTTCATTCCCTTTGAGGACGAACGTCGCGGACCGATCGTCGAAGCCTTGAACGCGAGTACATCGGACGTCGTCTGCGTTCAGGAGGCGTGGCGGCAGAGCGACAAGGACATGATCCTCACAGGCACGAGCGGAACCTTTCCGCACACCGCGTCGTTTGTGCACGACCTTGACTCCGCGATCGACGACGCCACCGATCAGAGCGGCAACGTGCCTCCCGCCCCGACAACTCCGCCGTGCGCCGGCGCGCTGACCGAGAGCCTCGACGCAGCCCTGAGCTGCTTGCAGGCGAACTGCTCCACCGTGCCTGGCAGTGAAGACGGCCAAACCACGAGCTCGGCCTGTGCCCAGGACATGTGCATCGAAGCGGTCACCACCCTGCTCCTCGGGTCCGCGGACTCCCTTCGCTGCTACTCCTGCCTCGCGACGAGTCTGCCGACGGAACCCTTCCGCGACATGCGCGAACTGTGCACTGGCGAGAACAACGCAGAGCTCGCATTCCGCGGACAGAGCGGGGTGATGATCCTGTCGAAGCACCCGATCGAAAACGCCGAAGCGTTCGTCTTGCCGGGCACCTGGAACCGGCGCGTTGTCGCCGAAGCCACGGTTTCGCTCCCGAACGGCAGCGACGTCGACGTTTACTGCAACCACCTCACGCCGATCTTCGACTCCCTCGCATTCCCCTACACGGGTCCCTACGGCGATGATCAGGTTGGCGCCGACGGCTGGGCAGCAGAGCAGCTTCTCCAGGCCGAAAAGCTCATCCGCCGGGTGCAGGATCGCAGCGGTGACCGGCCCGCCGTAATTCTTGGGGACATGAACGCCGGGCGGGCCCATGAGGACGCAACGTTCAACGAGGGACTGCTCACCCTGGAGCTTCTCGAGAGCGTCTTCACGCCGGCCGTGACCTCGGACTTCGTGCCGCGATGCACGCATTGCCCCGAGTCCATCAATCCGATCTCCAGCGAGGACACGCCCCCCGTGTGGATCGACCACATCTTCATGTTCAACGTCGACGCGAGCGCCGTGCAGTCGACCGAAATCGTGCTCGACCAGCCGACGGTCCCCGCCGGCGGAACGATGGTGCCGCTCTCGGATCATTTCGCCCTTCGCTCGGTGATCACGATCGACTGACCTCAGCGGTCGACCTGGTTGAGGAAGTCCTCGAGATTGGTGTAGCCGTCGCCGTTGCGATCCAGCGCGCCGTCCCCCGCATCGCTCGGATCAAGTCCCACCGCTTCCTCCCACGCATCGGGGAGACCGTCCCTGTCGCTGTCGTAGCCGTCCGGGCGCGTCTCGATGGGGGTGGTGCGAATCGCGTCCTGGTACGCCCGGTAGCGGGGATTCGAGACGATCGCGACCGGAGGAAAGGAATAGGCCTCGAAGGTGTTGTCGCGTACGTGAGCCAGGTATCCGTTATCGATCCCGTCCCATGCGACAACAACATCTCCGTTGCCCGTGAGCGTTCGGCAGGCCCCGACGTCGCGAGCCACGTCCGCAAACGCATCGTTCGCCGTCTGAATCGGGATCGGCGCACCCAGAAGAGGAAAGGGCCTGTCGACCTGAAAGTCACGGTTGGCTGCGTCCCACTGGCGGATTCCTGCGTACGCCCCCGAGGCGATGTCGAAGCGATGCCGATACTGCAGCCAGCTATCGTCCGTCGCCTCGAGAACGTCGTTGATGACATTTCCTGACGTAAAAACCCGAATGCCGGGACGATTGCTCGCCGAGCCCACATCGAGCCAATTGCCCTCGTGCACCCTGGCGGTGAGGACGTTGACGCTCCGCGATCCGCGCTGCCGATAGTTGCCGATCTCGTTGACGCTCGGCTCCGCCGTCGACACCACCATCAGCCGTGTATTCCAGTTGTGGACGACCGTGTTGATGATGTCCGAGCGGGTCGCGGCGTTCACATTCGGAAAGCGATGGCTGATGTTGTAGAAGAGTGATGTGTGCAGCGAGAGGTTGTCGCTGATCGGCGCGTTTGAGTCGCCGAGGAGGCAACCCGTTTTCGACTCCGCAAAGACAGTCCGCTGGATGGTGACGTCGCGGGACTCTCCGACAACGCTCATGCACTCATCGCCGCCCCAGCTCGCCGACACGTGGTCGATGATGAGCTCGCTGACGTTTGAGAGGTTCACCGCGTCCACGTTGCCGCTCGCGTCGTAGTCCGGACGAAAGCGGACGTAGCGAACGATCGCGTTGCGAACGCCGCTGATGTGGACCGGACGACCCGTGAGGGAGATTCCTGGTTCCGGCGCGCTCTGCCCCGCGAGGGTCCAATCGTTGCCCCGAATCGTCAGCGTCGTCGTCAGATCGATCGTTCCCGACACATCAAAAACGATGGTCTTCGGGCTCGGTGCGTCGAACGCCGCGCGAAGCGAGCCTGGCCCCTCGTTGCGAAGGTTGGTGACGTGCACAACCCGGCCTCCGCGACCTCCCGTCACATACGCGGCGGCTCCGAACGCGGACGGAAATGCCTTTCGCTCGCCCCAGTCGACCGTCGCGGCGTCCCCCGCGTCCGCGGCGCCGGCATCCAGCGCTCCGGCGTCAGCGTCGCACACGCAGTAATCAGACCCGTGCGCCGTTTCCCGGCAGTCGAGGGAGGGCCGCAGTCGGTCTGCCTCGCAGCTCCCTTCGACGTTTTCGTAGCTTTGCGCGCAGCGAAGGCCAGCCGCCGCGCAGACCGCCGCGCACCCCGCTGCGTCCTCGAAGACGAACGAACATCGGCTCGCTTCCTGGCCACAGAGCGACCAGCCGCGGGCGGCAGCGACCGCTTCGCAATCGGGCGGTCGAGCCGCGTCGGTCGTTGCTGCATCCGTGCCGGTGTCTGTGATCGGGCCGCTCGCGTCCTGTCCCGAGGCATCCACGCCGTCGCCCATGCTCGCGCTGCAGCCTGCGAGAAAAAGAACGAACGCTCGGAACCAAGGAGCCATCACCACTACCCAAGCACGAGTAGGACCGATGCCCAACAACGGCGGTGGCGCGTTTCACCCCGCGGCTCGCGTGTTGTACACCCCTTCGATGCGGGTCTACCTGAACCACGCGGGGACCAGTTGGCCCAAACCGGAGCCGGTTCGCCGCGCTGTGGGCGCTGTTTTGGAGGCGTCCACCGCCGATTGGCCGGAGCGCTTTGCCACCGACCACGCGGCCGTCGCGGAATGGCTCGGCGCCGCCCCGTCGCGTCTGCTCCTCACCCCGGGCTGCACCGCTGCCCTGGCGGCGGCAATCGCCGAGCTGCCTTGGAGCACCGGGGACCGCGTGATCTGCGGGAGCTTCGAACACAAAGCGCTCGCGCGTCCTCTCGCAGAGCTCGCGCATCGCGGCGTCCACGTGGTTTCGATTCCGTCCACCTCCGCGGCCGGATTCGATCTGGCCGCCCTCGAACGAGAACTAAAGCGCGGCGCACGTCTCGTCGCGACCGCGTGGGCCACGAATGTCACCGGCGAGCTTTCGCCGATCGCGGAGATCATCAAACTCGCGCACGCCCACGGAGCAAAGATTCTCGTCGACGCGGCGCAGGCGGCTGGCTGGCTACCCATCGACGTCGCCGCGCTCGGCGCCGACATGCTCGCCTTCGCAGGCCACAAAGGACCGCAGGCGCCGTGGGGTGTTGGTGGGCTCTACGTTGCGCCCTCTCTTCCCATGCCAGGGTACTGCGATACCGGTTCGGTCGACCGCGCCGCCCTCGCCGGCCTGGTCGCGGGCGTTGCCTGGCTCCGCGATCGTCCTGCTCGCTTGGCAAACGCCCGCGCTGGAGTCGCACGACTGCGCGCGGTGCTTCCGACCACGATTCGCGTCCTCGGTCCGGCGGACGAAGAACACCGGGTTCCCACGCTCGCGTTCGTTCATCCCACGCGAGCCCCGGTAGAGATCGCCAACGCTCTTCGAGACCAGGGCGTCGTCGCGGGCGCGGGCCGGTTTTGCGCCGCGGACGCCCACGTTCAGCTCGGCACGACCGCGCATGGAGTCGTTCGCCTAAGCGTCGGCCCCGGAACGACGACCGAGGAACTCGCGCATGCCGAGCGGGCACTCCACGACGTGATTCGCGGGGCGTAAGGCTACCTTCGCCGAAGCGCACCGAACCGATCACGAACGCATCGACGCCGGGTTCGCCGGCCAGGTCACGGAGTTCGCCGGACCACCGCTACGGCGCGAGGAGCGACGCTGTCGCCTGGCCGATGCGCTCCGCCTCTGGCGCGTCCCACGCCGACATCTGCGACGACGACCAGGTCGCGATCGAAGTCACGCGCGCTCCGGCGGCGCGGAGCTCGTGAAAGGCGACATCCTCGCTCTTGGCGCCGAAGCCACCGCAGCCATCCGCAAGGACGGTCACGCCGTAACCTAGGGAGAGCGCCGCGCGAGCCGCATGAAGAACGATAATCTCGGTGAACACCCCCGCCATCACCAGATGGGGACGACCAAGGGCTTCGATCGCCGCGGCGGACTCTGGATGCGCAAAGGGCTCGATGGTGTTGCGCCCCACCACCTTCAGATCCGGCAGCGTCTCGCCAACGCCCTGAAGCAACACCGGACTGTCCACTCCGAAGGGGATCACCGACGCAAAGGACGGTAGTTCGAGCGCGGAGGCAATGTTGGCGATCGCGGACGCGGCGAGGCGAACCCGCGCCGGCGGATCGGTTCGCACCATGTCGACGAGGTTGTCCTGGTAGTCGAGAAGAACGAGAGCGGAACGGGTCATGGATGCTCCTTGCGGTTCTGTGGGCGATGCCCGACGTTGGTACTCTGGGGCAGCGGGGCGATTCGAACCCGGGCCCATCCCGCCGAAAACCGGACCGATGGTGTCAATCGACCAAGTGACTGTCGCTGTGCTCGCTTATCCGGGTGTACAGCGCGCCGCGCTCGAGGGCGTTCGCGACATCCTTCAGACCGCCGAAGCGCTGCGCCCGAGCGTCGACCCCAATGCGCCGACGCTGCGCGTCGAGTCGGTTGACGATCGCTCGACCGGCACCTTCACAGCCGTTGTGGTGCCGCCACGGCTCGGCGCGGACGCTCCCGAGTCCACGCCCTCGGAGGTCCGACGCTGGCTCGAGACCCAGCACGCCCAGGGCGCGATCCTCTGCGGCGTGTGCGCGGGGTCGTTCCTCCTCGGGGACGCAGGCTTGCTCGACGGCCGGCGCGCGGCGACGCACCAGGCGTTCGCAACCGTGTTCGACGCGAGGTTCCCTCAGGCGATTCGAATCCCGGCGCAGGACCTGATCGAAGACGGTCGCGTGGTGACGTCGGGTGGATTGATGTCGTGGAGCGCGGTCGCGTGTTTGCTCGTCGAACGCTGCTGCGGCGACACCCTCGCCGAGGCGACCCGCAAGACCCTCGCCGGTGACTGCGCACTCCAGGAGCATCCGCGCCACGCCGACGACGACATCCTCAAGGTCCAGCGCTGGATCGCCGCCCACCGCACCGAAGCCCTGACCACCGCGCGCCTTGCACGGGTTGCCGCCATGGGGGAGCGCACGCTCTTGCGCCGCTTTCGTCAGGCCACCGGTCAGACTCCAGCGCGCTACCTTGAGGACCTGCGACTTCTCGACGCCCAGCGCCTCCTTCGACGCACCAAACGATCGGTGGACGAAATCGCGACGCTCGTGGGCTACGGCGACGGCCGCACGCTCCGCCGGATCTTTCAGCGCCGCATGGGCTGCTCGCCGTCTTCGTTTCGGCGCGGCGCAGAGCTGGCATAGACGACGGTCAGATGCGAATGCACGCCACGGTCGCATCCTCTCGGCGCGCGCAGACGAGGGAACGTCCGACCGTCAACTCCGCCGCGTTCGCAATCCGTCCGACGCGACCATAGGGAGAACGCGCCCAACACGTCACGTACCCATCGCCATCGATCACACAGGTCGTGGGCGCGCAGCCAGAGCCGCTCCAGTCGCCACACCAGCTCCCGATCTGCTGCGCGCCGGCAACCTCGGCGACCGCCTCTGCGCGACTCTCGTCGTCGAGAGAGAATCGAACAACCGTTCCGTTTTCGACAATCGCGTGACCCTCGCTCCCCGCGGCGACCAGCGCGCGGACTCCGTCGGTTCCCTCGACCGGCGCTGGCGGAGAGGCGCTCCGGCCGCAGTCGGAGCATCCCCGCACAGTTTCACCGAGCGCCCAGCAGGTCACCGCGCTATCGACGATCGCGCACTCGGCTTCGCCGGCAGCGGCCACCGCACTGGCTCCGCGAATCGAGACGCGTCGCGGGCGTCTCTGCGGTTCCCGCGAGTCCCAGCACACGACTCGTCCGTTCCCGCGAAGAGCGCAGCCATGGTGGTTGCCGACGCTGATTTGGGTGGCGTCTCGAAGGCCTCGAATCTGCGCCTGCGTCGGCGGATCGTTGTAGGCGGACTGGCAAAACACCGCGCCACTTTCGCCGCGCGCGCACAACCCCATCGCGCTGGCTTCGGTTTCCACGAGCGACTCTTCGTTCGAAAGCGCCATCGCGGAAGGATCCCCGCCATCGGCTCGGACGCAGAGAACGCGGTTGTTCATCACGCCACAAATGCCGCTCGCCGTCGCCGCGATCGCGCGAGCGCCCGTGAGCGCTTCGATCTCCACAACGTTCTGGTTCGCCGGCTCCGCGACTTCCTCCGGCTCTTCCGGGGTCGCTGCGACGGGAGCAGGCTCCACAGGCTCGTCTTGCGCCACAGGTTGGGGCTCACTCGGCTCCGGGTCGGAAACCGGCGGCGGTGCCGAGCTGCTTGAGCCGCCGCAAGCGGCAAGCGCGAGAATGACGACGACCCTCATCCAGCGAGCATACACCCAACGAAGACGTTCATGGCGCTGGTGCCTTTGCACCTCGCCAGTGGGACCACGCCCACGCGAAGGACCCCACGGGCACGACGAACGCCGAGACCTCGAGGGCCCAGCCGGGCCAGTACGCAATCGCCGCGGCGCCCACGAGGTTGGGCGGCGTCAGATACGCAGCGCGTCGATCGTAGGCGAGCCCGGCAATCCCGTAGCCAAGGGCGGCCTGCACGTGGGCGATGGCGAGCACAAGGGAGAGCGATCCCCCGAGTGTGGTGCAGGCGAGCGTCATCACGACGTGCGCCGTCGCCACCAGACCGGAGACGATCGTGAGATCTCGATTGACGCGGTTGGACGCATATTTGGCAGGCAGGCTCCACACGCCGAGCCAAGCGCCGATCGAAAAGAATCCGTAGAAAGGCAGGAGAGTCGTTGGCGTCACCTCGAAGAGCGCAAAGCGATCGCAAAGCGCGTAGGCGACGTACGCGAGCGTCCACACAACCGCAGACCCCGCAATGGACGTCGCCTTAAACCGTTCCTCGACGCGGGTATCCCGCTCGTGCTCGAGCTCCGCGAGGCGACGCCTCGGCGCATCCCGCGCGTCACGTTCTTCCTGCAGACGAGCCCCCGCAGCCGTTCGGGCGCCCGCAGGCAACTCGTCGAGCCATCGCTCCGCCTCGCTGAGATCACCCCGCGCGAGGGCGTCCTCGAAGAGCTGCCGGTTCAGCAGCGGCCGTGTTTCCAGCGCGTCCGGGTTTTCAGCCCAAGCCTCGAGAGCGCGCTCCAGCGTGCGCCGCGCTACGAGACCAAGTTCTCGTCGGGCACCAAGGTCGTCCTCGCGGCGAAGCCGAGCGAACGCCGCCTGCACAGCGTCAGACTCGCGAACACTCGCAAGACGCCCACGAATCGCCGCGAGAAGCTCGGCAAGGGAGGGGAAACGCGCCGACGCCGACAATGCGAGTCCACGCTCGAGAATTGGCGGAAGCCAGGCAGGCACATCCGCGTCGGGCGTTTCTCGAAAGGCTCCCCGCGAGTCGCCTTCGTAGGGGCGAAGCCCAAAAAGCGCTTCGTAAAGCGTCACGCAAAAGGCGAACTGGTCCGTGCGCGCGTCGCAGGCGCCGCCGGCCCACTGCTCCGGCGCCATGTAGGCGGGTGTTCCGAGCACGCCCGTGAGATGCGGGTCGATGCGAAGACGCGGCCCGCTCTTGTTCGAGTCTTCCATCTCGCGAACGAAACCAAAGTCGACGAGACGCGCGCTTCCGCTGTCGTCGAGGAGAACATTGGCCGGCTTGACGTCACGGTGGACGAGGCCCGCGGCGTGCGCGGCCGCAAGGGCATCCCCAACGGGAAGAAGCACGTCGAGCACCGAGCGCCAGTCGTGCGACCGATCCATCCAGTCCGCGAGGGTCGCGCCTTCGACGAGCTCCACGACCATGAAGACCAGGTCGTCCTGCCTACCGACGTCGTACACGCGCACCGTTCCTGGATGGCGCAGGCGAGCGAGGGCGCGCCCTTCTCGTTCAAAACGAACGCGCAGCGCACCGTCGGTTGCGGGGTCCGTCGCCAGTAGTTTGATCGCGACCTGCCGGTCGAGAGCCTCGTCGAGACCGCGATACACCACGCTCGTCCCACCCGACCCGATCCAGTCGAGAACAACGTAGCGACCCAGGCGCATCGGCGTGGGTTCCGCCCCGAGAAGCCGCGCGCGTACGGCGCAGCGCACGCGTTCCCGCTCGAAATCCGCAGCAGAGCGGATCCGTCGATCAACGCGATTCGCTTTCCCTCCCGAAGACACAGCCATCCGCCCGCAGGTTCCATCCTACCGAAGGTCCGCGCGTTCGTCGCGTCACGGAAGCGACTGAACGCGTCAGGGCGCGCGACCACTACTTCGCACGTAGATCGCGAAGTCTGTGTCCCGTTCCACGCTTACCAGTTCGCTGGCAAACCCCTCCGCTTCGCGTCGCGCGCCACGGCCCAGCTGGCGATCGGGAATATTCCACCAGCGCGGAGGTTCGTCGGGCCGCATCTCGTGGTGGTCGTAGCCCGGCTGAAGCTGCGCTGCCTGAAACCCGCAGCTCGCCACGAACGCCTCCATGCGCCCCTTTGGAATGACCACCTTCGCGAACATCACAAAGGTCTCGGCGTCGCCCTCGAGATGGTCGTGCACCCGCACCGCATCCGGCGGCACGGCGCATTCGGTCAATCGTCCAATGCGCGTGATCGGTCCGCCGACGTCACCACCGCATGCGCCGCAAAGAACGCCAACCGCGAGGACGACGCGCACGCTTCGCTCAGGCTTCCATCGGCGCGAGCTCTTCTCCGCTGAGGATGAAGAACGCTTCGCCGTAGACCTTCAAGAGATCGATCGCCTGATCCATATCCTCGCGGGAGTGGCCGCGGGTTACGTTCAAACGAAGACGCTCCTCGCCCTTCTTCACGCCGGGATAGGTGATCGGCACCATCATCACGCCGCTCTCGAGCATCGCGACATGCGTGAAGAGCGCCTTTCGCTCCTCGCGGCACATCACGGGCATGATGTGAGTGTCGCTCTCGCCGAGATCAAAGCCGATGTCGGTGAGGGACTTCCGCATATATGCGGCTTTCTCATGGAGCTCGCTGACGAGCTGTTCGCCGTGATCCTCGAGCATGTCGAGAATCGCGCTCGCCGCCGCCACGATCGGCACCGGAAGACTCGCGCTGAAAAGAAACGAGCGCGCGGCGTGCTTGACGTGGTCGACGGTGTCTTTGTCGCCAAGGAGGATGCCGCCGATGCCCCCGAAGGTCTTCGAAAAGGTGCTGATCACAATCGGCACGCGGCCTTCGAGGCCGTACTTTTCAACGATGCCGCGGCCGCCCTTGCCGAGGGTGCCGGTGCCGTGCGCGTCGTCGACGAGAAGCACCGTATCCTCGGCCTCTTCGCAGGCGGTCACGAGCTCGAGGATGTCCGCTTCGTCGCCGTCGAGGGAGTAGATGCCCTCAATGCAGACGAGCGCGTTCTTTCGTTCGCGCGTTCGAAGCACGCGGCGCAGGGAACGCGCGCTGTTGTGGTTGAAGAAGCGCACCTCGCAGCCGTTGCGGGGAACGCCCGCGGAGAGGAACGTCCCGTCGAGAATGCAGGCGTGGGCGAGGTTGTCGAGGATGACCGTCGTGTCTTTGTCGGCGAGGGAAACGATCGTTCCGACCATGGCCTGATAGCCGGTCGTAAAGAGCAGACAGCTCTCGAAGCCGAACCAGGCCGCGAGGCGCTCCTCGAGCTCGACGTGCGCGGTTGTCGTGGCCTGCACTCGCGAGGAGCTCAACCCGCAGCTGAACTTCTTGACCGCTTCGGTGCTCGCCTCTTTGACCTTCGGATGCGTCGTCAACCCGAGGTAGTCGTTCGAGCTGAAGTTCACGACGGGCTTGCCGTCGATGGTCGTGTGAAGACCGCCCGACTCGAAGGGCTTGAAGTAGGGATAGACCTGCTTTTCCTGCGCCTCGCGGATCCGTTCGAGTGCGCTTCGCGCCTTTTCTTGTACCCAGCTCATTCGCCTGCCTAGTTCGCTGCGCGTCGCAGTACAACGACGCTGACGTTGCCATAGAAGCCCACGGTGGTGACGAGGACCGTTCGAACATCCTTCGACGCAGTGCCCGCGATCAGCGGACCCACCGGCGCGCCACTCAGCCATGCGAGCGCGCCGACCATGCCGAATGCGCCCGCCGCTCCAAAGGTCTCCCCGTGAAGTCGTTTGAGGGATGCGATCGCGACCTGATCCCCAAAAAGGCTTCGAAGGCCTTCCGCTTCGGCCCGGTCGATCGCGTCGATGCCGCCCGCCGCGCAGGACACCACGTCGACGTCCTTCGGCTCGATGCCAGCCTCTTCGAGGGCGCCGGTGCACGCGCGCGCGACCGCGTCCGCCGAGGCGTTCACGAGAAGCGCCTCCGAGGGCGGCGGTTCGAAGGCCGTTCCGTAGCCGACAATTTCCGCGTTGATCGTCGCGCCCCGGGCGAGCGCATCTTCCGCACGCTCCACCACGAGGTACGCCGCACCTTCGCCCATTTCCACGCCGCCGCGTCCGCCGCGGGCGATCACGCCAAGCTTCGTGAGCGCCAAAAAGAGCGGCTCGCTGACAACCTCGCCTCCGCCGACGAGAAACGCGTCACCGCGGCGATGGGTGAGGTGGGTAGCGGCCGTGAGCACCGCGTCGAGGGCGCCGCAGTTGCCGTCCACGATCGTGGTGTTGGGCGCCTGAAGATCCTCCCAGATGCTCACGTAGCCTGCGGCCGCGTTGATCACCGTATTTGGAAACCGCGTCGGGTTGATGTAGCGCGGGTCTTCGAGCTCGGCGACGCGGTTGAGCTCCGTGATCGCGTCGAGGGAGCCGTAGGCGGTCGCGCTGCAGACGCCGATCTGCGTCGCTTCGAGAATGCCCGTGAACTCGCGTTCCTTCTTCAGGCCCGCATCCTCGAGCGCACTCGTCGCGGCCGCGATCAGGAACTTCGTCAGGCGGTCGTAGCTGCGGTGGCCCTTCGGACCGAGATGCTGCTTCGGATCCCAGCCCCAGACCTCGGCGGTGTGCGGGTCCGGGATCTTTTCCGCGTCGAGAACCTCGGAGGGCCCCCGAAACGCGCTCGCGCGCGCGGCTTCCACGTCGGCGAACGCGCCTTCGAAAGTCTCGCGACCGACCCCGAAAGGGCTGACCGTGCCGACGCCGGTAACCGCCAAGCGCATCGAGGGCCGCCCTACGGTGCGCTCGGCGCAGGCAAGACGCCCTGCCGTGCGAACGCAACCACCGCGTCGTAGCCGCCGAACGCGAGAGAGTTGTTGAGGACGACGTCGACCTTCGCTTCTCGCGAGGCGTTCGCCACGAGGTTCACGACGCACTCAGGGTCGGGGTTCTGGTAGTTGATGGTCGGCGGGATCACGTCGTGCTCGAGGGTGAGCACGCAGCTCACCGCCTCGATCGCGCTCGCCGCGCCCATGCAGTGACCGAGCATGCTTTTGACGCTGGTGACCGACGGCTGCCGGTCGCCGAAGACATCGTGAAGCACCTTCGACTCCACCTTGTCGTTGGCGGCCGTTCCAGTGCCGTGCGCGTTGACGTACTGCACGTCCTTCGCGGAAATCCCGCTCGTCTCAATCGCGCGGCGCATGGCCGAAGCGCTTCCTGCCCCCGTCGGATGCGGCCGCGTGATGTGGTGCGCGTCGCACGCGAGACCGTAGCCGCCGACCTCCGCGAGAACGCGCGCGCCTCGCCGAACGACCGACTCTTCGGACTCGAGAATCAAGATGCCCGCGCCTTCGCCGAGAAGAAGACCGCGGCGATCCTGGTCGAAGGGCTGACAGACCTCCGGAGCGATCGCGCCCAGGCGCGCAAAGCCGGCGAACTGGAGCTTTTCGATGACTTCGGCGGCGCCACTGATCGCGACGTCCGCGCGGCCGGCTCGAATCTGATCGGCGGCGTAGCCAATGGCGTAGTTTCCGGCGGCGCAGGCGGCGGGCATCGTTTGCACCATGCCGCGCGCTCCGAACGCCCGGGCGACGTGAATCGGAAGAAGCGTCGTGCCGTAGCGAGGCAGCTTCGTGGGGACGACCTGATCTTCGCCCTGGTGAATCCAGGTCGACTCGAGCTCGCCGAGGACGTTGGCCTCGCCCATCGTCGTGCCGAGAATGACCGCCGTGCGGGCGCCTGCGAGATGCTCGTTTCCGATCGCCGCGTCTTCGACCGCCATACGCGCGGCGGCGAGCGCCATCTGGGAGCAGCGACCGGTGCGACGCGCTTCCGCGGCAGTCACGAAGTCGCGCGCGCGAAATCCCTTCACCTCACACGCGATGGTGCGATCCATCCCGGTGGTGTCGAAGTGTTCGATCGTGGACGCGCCGCTTCGACCGGCGACGAGCGATTGCCAGAACGCCTTTCGTCCGAATCCGAGCGAACTAACGACGCCCACTCCCGTCACAAATACGCGTCGCATCGTCCGGTCCTATACGTAGCTACCTCACGAGCCGCAACCCGAGAGAACACTTGAAAAAAAGGCCATTCGGCCAGGTTGTGACGCCTCTGCACGCGGCATTCTGTTGCAACGCACGGACCACGTCGAAAAGTTGGGGTTTTTGTCCGAAGGGTGTGAATCGCGGGCGACGCTGTGGGCGTCAATTCACGCCAACATTCCGGCCAGTCGGTCGGTGGAAGGTGTGCGATCTCGCGCCCTTGACCGCGTTCAAGGGATGCCGTAGCAACCCCTCGCATCATGACCGAACGAACGCTCGTCTCGTCCATGACGGAACTACGAAGAGGTCCGGCGCGTGGATTTACTTTCGTGGGTCGCGACCGACAGGAGCGCTACTTCGGCTACGACGAACTCGAAGTCGAAGCGCACCGCCGCGCCGCGTTTCTACAGGCGATGGGCATTCAAAAAGGCGACCGCGTCGCGCTGATCATTCCCGAGCCGCACGAGTTCGTGCTCACCTTTTTGGGGATCGCCGTCGCCGGCGCCGTCCCCGTTCCGATCTACCCGCGCGCGAGCTTCAAGAACGTCGGTGGCTACGTCGACATCCTCGCGCACATCGTCGGAAGCTCCGGCGCGAAGATCGCCTTCTGCATGAAGGGCAACCGCGAGGTTGTGGATCAGATTGCGGAGCGCGGCGTCGAGGCGCGAATTCTCGACGTCGAAGAGAGCTTTCAGGGCACCGCGCCCTCCTGGTCGCAGCCCCTTGTCACGCCCGACGACCTCTGCTTCTTGCAGTTCACCAGCGGGTCGACCTCAAAGCCCAAGGGCGTGATGGTCACCCACGGCAACCTCGTCGCGAACGCGAGCGCCTTCCTCGGACCGAAGGGACTCAACCGCAACGACGAGGACAAGGGCATCAGCTGGCTGCCGCTCTTTCACGACATGGGCCTGATCGGCTTCGTGCTTGGCACTCTCGTCTGCGACATCCCGGTGGTCATTCTCCCCACCGAAACCTTTGCGCGCTCGCCGGGGCTCTGGCTGGAAACGATCACCAAGCACCGCGGCACCATTACCTTCGCGCCGAACTTCGCGTATCAGCTTGTAACGAAGCGCGTGAAGGAGCGACAGATGGCGAACCTCGATCTGAGTTCGCTTCGGGTCGCGGGTTCGGGAGCAGAACCCATTCGCGCTCGTACGCTGCAGGCTTTCGCCGACAAATTCGCCGCCGCCGGATTTAAGGACACGGCGTTTTTGCCGAGCTACGGCATGGCCGAGGCCACCCTCGCGATCACCTTCCATCAGCTCGGCAACCCCATCGTCGTCGACAAGGTGGACGCCGTCGCGATGAAGGACGGGCGCGCCGAACTCGCCACCGGCGAAGGCACCGCCTTGGAGGTCCTCAGCTGCGGCGAAGGGTTCCCAGAGCACGAGGTTCGCGTCGTCGACGAGGAAGGCAACGAGCTCCCGGAGCGGCGCGTCGGCCAGGTCATCACCCGCGGCCCGAGCGTCACGAAGGGCTACTTTCAGAACGAGGAAGCGAGCGCGGACTCCTACAAGGAAGGCTGGCTCTACACCGGCGACCTCGGCTACTTCGCGGACGGCAACCTCTTCATCTGCGGACGCATCAAAGACCTCATCATCATTCGAGGCGCGAACCACTACCCGCAGGACATCGAGTGGTCGGTCGCCGATCTCGAAGGCGTGCGACGCGGAAACGTCTTCGCCTTCAGCGTGATGAACGACGGCGTAGAGGAGCTGATCGTGGCGGCGGAAGCGAACCGCTCCGAAGCCGCACGCCTGCGCGACGAAATCACGCGCAAGATTCAGCAAGAGTTTGGACTTTCGCCCAAAGAGGTGCTCATCCTTCCGGTGGGTACCTTGCCAAAGACCAGCAGCGGAAAAGCCCAGCGGCGGAAGACGCGCGCCCTCTACGAAGGCGGCGAGCTTCCGGCCCATCCTTGAGGAGCAGTATGTCGGACGAACTGAAGGAACAACTCCGCGAAATCATCTCCGAGGTATCAGAGGTCGATGACATTCCGGACGATACGCTCTTCAAGGATCTCGGCATCGACTCGATGATGGCGATCGAGATCGTCGCGGACGTCGAGCGCACCTTTAAGCTCTCGATTCCGGAAGACGAGCTCCAGGACCTGACCCACCTCAACGCGGTCTACGAAAAGGTCAAAGCCAAGCTCGCGGGATGATTCCCCCCCGAAGCCAGCACCTCCTTCGCCGGCGGGCGGGCTACGGAGACACCGATCAAAGCGGCATCGTGCACCACGCGGTGTACCTTCGCTGGCTCGAAGACGCGCGCGTCGATCTTTGGCGCTCGCGCGGCATGGACTTCGCTGAGCTCGAACGCAGCGAACGCGTCGGAATGGCGGTGCACAGCATCGAAATGCGCTATCACCGGGCGGCGCGGTTTGACGATGCGCTGGATGTTGAGGTTTGGGTGGGTGATCTGAGCCGAGTTCGGATTCGCGTCGACTATCGCGTCTGGCGAGACGAAGAACTGCTGATGGAAGCGAAGGTCACGCTGGTGTGCATTCACCTGGATCGCATGCGAGCGATTCGAATCCCGGAAGCCGTGCGCGTGTGTTGTGAAGGAGGGGCAGAGTGAGCGAGCCGAGGTCGGTGGCGGAGTACGTCGAGCAGTTCAAGGACTGGCGGCGCGAGGTGATGACGTCCCTGGTCGCGATGGTGACCCGCGCCGCGCCGAAAGCGACGGCGGCCATGAAGTGGAAGCAGCCGGTCTTTAGCGACGGCGGCCCCATGGTCTTCATGCGCGCGGCGGCCAAGCACGTGACCTTCGGGTTTTGGCGCGGCAAGGAGCTCGACGAGAACGGCATTCTCGAGGGCGACGGATCGAAGATGGCGCACGTGAAGATTCGCGAGGGCGACGAGGTGCCCGAGTCGCTTGAGGCGCTGGTGTCGAAGGCCGCGGAGCTCAACGCGGAGCTTGGGGATCCCACGCGCAAAGGGAGGAAGCCCGTGAAGAAGAAGCCGGCTCCAGCACCGAAGGTGGAAGCGGCGCCTGCGAAAATGGATTCCGCGCCGAAGGCTGCGACGAAGTCGGCGAAGAAGGCGCCCAAGAAGAAGCCCGCAAAGAAGAAGGCTGCGCCCAAGAAGAAGGCGGCGCCCAAGAAGAAGGCCGCGCCTAAGAAGAAGCCCGCGCCCAAGAAGAAGCCCGCGCCCAAGAAGAAGCCCGCGAAGAAGAAGCCCGTGAAGAAGAAGCCCGCGAAGAAGAAGCCCGCGAAGAA
>JBCDAA010000110.1:0-22898 GCA_039186435.1 Myxococcota bacterium
AACCTACGACCTTCGGGTTATGAGCCCGACGAGCTACCAGACTGCTCCACCCCGCGTCGAGTGGAAGGGGACTATAGCCGCGCGCCCTCCCCTGTCAAGAACCAGAACGCTGGTAAGCTAACCCCATGAAATATGTGCTTTGGGGAGCCGTTTTTCTGCTCGCTTGCGGGGATGACGACGGGGCTACAGACGCGGCGGCGGACACTGCCGTCGCCGAAGATGCCGGGGGCGATACCGGGGGCGAAGATAGCGGCCGAGACGCCGCGAGAGCCGACGCAGCCTTCGACGCGGGGCCGGATCCCGAATGCGGAAACGGCATGTGCGAACGAGGTGAATCCGCAGCGTCATGCGCGGACGACTGTGCGCCGTGTCGACCGCTCCCCGACGGCGCCACCGATCTCGAGCAGCAGCTCGCAGGTCTCGAGGCCGACACCTGGCTCGAAGTCCCCAACACCGCCATGAGCGAGGTCTGCGACGACGACTCCCCGGTGCGAGGCGTCGTGGGCTGCGAAGCGATCGTCAGCGCCTGGAGCGGCGGAACTTTCGATACGTCACGCAATCGCATGCTGATTTGGGGCGGCGGCCACAACGACTACCACGGCAACGAGGTCTATGCGTTCGACGTCCCGAGCGGCACGTGGATGCAGCTCACCGAACCGACGGCGACGGACCACCTCGACCGCGATCCTCTCGGCGACGGCAACCCGGTCTCCCGGCACACGTACGAGGGCGTCGAATACATCGCCCACGCCGACGTCATGTGGGGCCACGGCGGATCCCGCGCGGCCGATGGAAACGGCACCGACGTCACCTGGACCCTCGACCTCAGCTCGTTGACCTGGACCAACCAAGCCCCGGCCGAACCTGGGCCCGGGGGCTTCACCCTGGCGAGCGCCTACGACCCTGCGTCCGAAGCGGTGTTTGTGCGGGGCACCCAGGACTTCTACCGCTACGACCTCGACGACAACACCTGGACCAACCTCATGAACTTCGGCTTTCCGCCGGAGTGGCCGCGTTACGAGCGCTCCGGTGACAAGACCGGCGTGATCGACCCTACCCGCGATCTCTTCTGGTCGATGGGATCGGGCGACATCTTCGTGTGGGACATCGCGGCATCCACGATCGTCACGGGAGACTGGGTCACGACGGGCGGCGGCGACTACACGAACGCGGACGTTGTCGGTGACCGTGAGGAGCAGCTCTTCGAAAGTGGGGGCGCCACGATCTACGACGCTCAAGCGCCGGGCGTGGACTACGACGCGGCGGCAGATGCCCTGGTCGCATGGGCGAACCGAGGCGGCCCCTGGACCCTCGACCTCGACGCGCGGGTCTGGACCCAAGGGAGCGGCGAAGGTGCCCCGATCAGCGAAAACTCCGGCGGGACCTTTGGACGCTGGCGCTACATTTCCGCCTACAACGTGTTCATTTTGGTGAATTCGGCCGAAGAAAACGTCCGCTTCTACAAACACACACGCTGCGACGGGAGGTAGCATCGGCGCCAAAGGGGGCGCGATGCCGCAGGACCGATTTGAAGAGCTGACGACCTCCCCGGAGCTCGTCGCGTTGATGCCTCTCCTCTACGTCGCGTGGGCGGATGGAGAGCTTGGCGACGATGAAATCCAGCGCGTGCAAAAGGCCGCCAACGTAAGCGATGCGCAACGGGAGACTCTCTCCCGCTGGCTCGATCGCAAAGAGCCCCCGAGTGCGACCGAGCTGCTCAAGCTCTATCGCTACGTTCAGGTTCGGGCCTCGCGGCTTCCCGCGGACAAGCGGCGCTGCCTTGTCGAGCTCGGCGCTTCCGTCGCGGAGCTTTCGATGGACGACGCCGCGGCGCGCGCGCTTCGCGAAGTGGAAGGCGCCCTCGGCGTCAAAGGAATCGCCCACGGACTCCTCGCGCCCCAGAGCGCGGTTCCGCAAACCTTCGACGAAGCAGCAGCCTCGTTCGATGTCGACGCGATGACGGCCGTTCTGGACGGTGAGTACGCGAAGACCTGGAACGCTGTGCGGGAGCTCCTCCGGCGGCCGGAGTTTCGCTACATCGAAGACGTTCCAAAAGCGGACCACCGGGAGCAGGTGCTTCGCTGGCTTCAGATCCTCGCCGACGAAGGGTACGGCGCGCTCGCGTTTCCCGAAGGAAGCGGCGGCGCTGACCGCATGGACCTCTTCGTGAAGAGTTTCGAAGCACTCGGCATGTTCGACCTTAGCCTGGTCGTGAAGTTCGGAGTGCAGTTCGGCCTCTTCGGCGGCTCCATCCTCGCTCTCGGAAGCAAGCGCCATCACGACGAGTACCTCCGCGCCGTCGGCAAACTCGAGCTCCCGGGAGGTTTTGCCATGACGGAGCTCGGCCACGGCAGCAACGTTCGTCAGCTCGAAACGATCGCCAAATACGACCCCGAGCGGCAGCTCTTTGTGCTGCACTCGCCAAGTGCGTCCGCACGCAAGGAATGGATCGGAAACGCCGCGCTCCACGGGCGCACAATGACGGTCTTCGCACAGCTCGAAACGCAGGACGTTGTGCATGGCGTTCACGCGTTTGTGGTTCCGGTGCGTGACGACGCCGGCGCGCTTCTTCCGGGCGTCAGCATTCAAGACTGCGGCCACAAGATGGGACTCAACGGCGTCGACAACGGACGCATCTGGTTCGACCACGTGGAAGTCCCGCGCGCCAACCTTCTCGATCGCTACGCCACCGTCGACGAAGACGGCACCTACGCATCGCCCATCGCGAGTCCGAGCCGGCGTTTCTTTACAATGCTCGGCACCCTCGTCGGCGGTCGCGTGTCCGTGGGGTCGGCGGCGGTCACGTCAGCCAAGAGCGCGCTGACCATCGCGATTCGCTACGGCGCGCTCCGGCGGCAGTTCGGTCCAGACGGCGGAGAGGAACGGCCGATCCTCAACTACCGCTCGCATCAGCTGCGGCTGATGCCCAGCCTAGCCCAGACCTACGCGCTTCATTTTGCGATGGCCGATCTCCAGGCGGAGTGGAGGGACTTTGAGGGCGAGGACGCACGCGAAATCGAGATGGAAGCCGCCGGCCTCAAGGCGATGGCGACTTGGCATGCGATCGCGACGGCGCAGCACTGCCGCGAGTGCTGCGGCGGCATGGGCTTTCTGACTCGCAACCGCATCTGTCAGATCCTCAAGGACGTCGACGTCTTTGCGACCTTCGAAGGCGACAACGTGGTGTTGCTGCAGCTCGTGGCCAAAGGCCTGCTCACCGGGTACGCGAAGAGCCTCAAGAACGACCTCGTCGGCTCGCTTCTCCGCGAGCTCGGTCGGGCAGCCGCGACCGGCCTTCTGGAGAAGAACCCGTTCTCGTCTCGGCGCACCGATGCCGAACATCTCGACGCCGCCGATTTTCACCAGGCCGCCTTCGACTTTCGAAAGCAGAGCCTTCTGACCACCGCCGCGCGTCGCGTCAAGAAGCGCATCGACAAGGGAATGACCTCCTTCGACGCGTTCATGGACATTCAAGACCACCTCCAGTCCCTCGCGATGGCCCATGTTCACGCGCGCGTGCACGCGAGCTTTGCGAAAGCGGTTGCGGAGACCAAGGGCGAAGCGCTCCAAGGCCAGCTCCACTCCCTTCGCGCCCTCTTCGCGCACGAACTCTTGCGACAGGACCTCGGCTGGTTCCTCGAAAACGGCTACGTCGAGGCGCCCAAGGCCCGCGCAATTCGCCGCCGGGTGATCGCGCTCTCCGAGGAGGTGCGAGGGCAATCGATCCACCTGGTCAACGCCTTCGGTATCCCCGACGAAGCCATCGGCGCACCCATCGCGTTCGAAAACTACGCGGACAACGCGATGCTCAACGAGTAGCGCTGACTTTGCGGCGCCGAAGCTCACTGCGCATGTATCGACGAAAGCTCGCGATGTCTTCGTCGGCAACTTCCAGCGGGACGCCGTCTTCACCGCCCGGCGCGAGGTCCTGCGTGAGGCGGAACGCGGCGTCCCAAAGCTGTTCTTTTCGCATCCGTCCCGCCCACTCGGGCTCGCTGAGATCAAACACTCCGAGGGCCACCGGGTGGGACGTCTCGTAGCCTGGCAGATGACAGCTTCCGCAGTTTGCTTCGAGGATGCTGCGCGCCTGATCCCGAAGCTCCGTATGCGCGGGCGAAACCTCTGGTCGATCAGGAAGAGATGCCAGCTCGACCTCGCCGCACGCGAAGAGCGCGATCAATGAAACCCCCCGAAGCATCGCTAGCGCCAACGCTTCACGAAGCGCTGCATTCCCAAGTTCCGAGAGTTCTCAGCGCCTCTTCGTGCGCTCTCGATGCGGCTTCAGAAAGCGCTTTTCGAGGCGCTCGATTTCTTTCTTCTTCAGCGCACGCACCTGCCCAGGCCGCAGTCCTTCGGCGCTGATCCCCGCAAACTGCAGGCGTGCGAGACGCATGACGCGATGTCCGATGGCATCGCCCATGCGGTGAATCTGCCGGTTCTTGCCCTCGTGAAGGGTGAACTTCAGCCAGGTCGCCTTGCCTTCGGTGCGGTCGACGATCACCTCGGCGGGCTTCGTCCGGTAGCCGTCGTCGAGCTCGACCCCGCCGCGCAGTTTCGCGAGCGCATCCTGGTCGACCTGGCCCTGCACCTTGGCGATGTAGACCTTGGGCACCCGGCTCGCTGGGCGGAGCAACGCTTCGGTGAGCGCGCCGTCGTTGGTTAAGAGCAGCACGCCGCTCGTGTGATAGTCGAGGCGGCCGACCGGATGCACGGCCTCGGAAATCTGGCGGCAAAGACTTGCGACGGTGTCCCGGCCCTCCGGATCGTCCATCGTGGACACCATTTTTCGTGGCTTGTGGGCAACGTAGTACGCGGGCTTCTCCGCGACGATGCGCTTGCCGTCGACCTCAACGCGGTCCTTTCGAGCATCGACCTTGACGCCCATCTCCTCGACGATCCGGCCGTTCACCCGAACGCGACCCGCGCGAATGAGATCTTCGGCGCCGCGCCTCGACGCGACGCCGGCCTGGGCGATCACCTTTTGCAGACGCTCAAGGGTCAAACGTCTTCGTCGCCTTCACCGGCGTCTTCGCCACCGTTCGCGGCAGCTTCGGCAGCGGCGGCCGCTTCCGCTTCCTGGCGGGCGCGCTCGGCTTCCTGCTCGCGCATCCACGCGGCATCGCGATCCCAGCGGTCCACGCGGCCGTCACCGTCAATGTCGGTACCCATGCGAATCATGCGGCCGTTCTCGTAGTACTCCCAGCGGTCGGGACGCCACGTGTCGGCGGTGCTTCGGTTGCTCAGATCGCGCTCGGCCCGGAGCGGCCGGCCGTTCTCGTAGAAGACCTTCGCATCGACACGTCCGTCGGCGTTGCTGTCCTGCTCCTGGCGCACGATGCGGCCGCGCTCGAAGTACGTGATCTCGTCCATCTGGCCGTCGAAGTCGCGGTCCGCTTCCTCGCGCATGGGACGACCTTCATCGTTGTAGAAACGAACGACATCCTTTGTGCCGTCGCCGTTGAGATCCGCCTCACGGCAAATGAGGATCAAGCGGGTTAGTCGCCCGGTGCCTACGGTGAGAAAGACCTTTCGAACGTCCGGCCACTCATCGCCGGAGGTGTCGTATTCGCTGACCTCCCGGTTCGGCGCATCCGCGTCGCAGCGGTTGTTTTGCTCGGGCCGTTCACCGCCCGAGGTCGCGCTCGCTGCCCGGGTCGGACGTTCCGCTCGCTGGTCGGCTTCGTCCTTGCAGCCACCGAGAACCACAAGAAGCCCCATCATCGCGCTCGCGAACCTCATTGCTCGCCCTCCGTCGCTTCCTCGGTCTCGGAACCGGTGTCTTCGGCGGGCGCGTCTTCGGCGGGCGTGACATCGCTCGCTCCTGCCCACGGCGCATCCGGATCGCCTTCGGGTTGCGTCTCTTCTTCGCCCTCCGGCTCGGAGGTCTCTTCGGCCGGCGGCGCCTCGGGGGCTTCTTCCTCTTCCGGCTCTTCCATGACCTCGCAGTTCAGCCGCTCGTCGGCTTGTCCAGCTTGGTCCTCGGGAATCTCTTCGTTGCGGTCGGGCTGACCGTCACGGTTGGTGTCGTACCGAATCTCGCGGAGTCGACCCGATTCAAAGATCTCCCACTTCTCCGGCTCGCCGTCGTTGTTGTCGTCGTAGCGGGCTTCGGTGATCAATCCCCGGTCGTACACCTCCCAGGTGTCGACGTCGCCGTTGTTGGTCCGGTCTCGTTCCGCGCGCGCGACCCGGCCGTCCTCACACCACATCCACGTGTCGATGCGGTTGTTGAAGTTGGTGTCGAGCTCTTTGCGGGCGAGACGACCGTTCTCGTAGTAGGCGATCTGGTCGAGGCGACCGTCGAAGTCGAAGTCGTGCTCTTCGCGAATGGGCTGACCGGCCTCATAGAAACGGGTCACGTCCGTCTGCCCGTCGAAGTTCATGTCGTACTCGGAGCAAGAGCGCTGTCCGTTGTCCATGACATGTCGGATGTCCGGCTGGCCGTCGTTGTTCACGTCGGTTGCGAGAACATTCGCGCCGTCACCAACGCACTGCTGCCGTACGGCGAGGTCGCCCCGGCTGCCCTCCGGGACCGTACTCTGCTCACCGACCGCGGCCCCTTCGCTGCCGCCCCCGCAGGCGATCCCCACAAGGATCGCAACAAAACCGAAGTATTTCGCCATGTTGAATTGACCCCGGTAGCAGGGCCCTCCCAACGCGCAGCATAGTCAGCGACCCCTGGGGACGGCAAGGCGGGGAAAAACGAGCTTTGACACTATACATGTTGTCATATAGCTTCACCTCACCCCGCGGAATCTCCCATGGAACGCAAGAAGATCTCGACCACGGTCTACATCACGCCAGAGCAAAACGAGAAGCTCAAGCTCCTCCATGAACGCACGAAGGTGCCGGTTGCCGTCTACATTCGCGAAGGCATCGACCTCGTTCTTGAGCAGCATCGTGATGAGCTTCCAGGGCAGCTGACCCTCGACGGAACCGACCGCTGAGCGCCCTTGGCCTCGCGATTCCTCGTGCTAGACGTCCTCTAAGAAAACGTCGCAGGTGACACCATGTCGGCCGAGCTGAGCCGCATTCGCAACTTCTCCATCATCGCCCACATCGATCACGGCAAGTCGACGCTCGCGGACCGCATCCTCGACGTGACGGGCGCGATCACAAAACGCGAACAGAAAGAGCAGCTCCTCGATCGAATGGAACTCGAGCAGGAGCGCGGAATTACGATCAAGGCGCAGGGTGTTCGGTTACCCTACCTCGGCGAGGACGGGGTCGAGTACCAGCTCAACCTAATCGACACGCCGGGACACGTTGATTTTTCCTACGAGGTGTCACGGTCTTTGGCTGCCTGCGAAGGCGCGCTCCTCGTCGTTGACGCGACGCAGGGTGTCGAAGCGCAGACGCTCGCGAACGTATACCTCGCGTTGGAAAATGACCTCGAGATCATTCCGGTCTTCAACAAGATCGATCTTCCGAGCGCGGACGTGGAGCGAGTGATCCGCGAGGTGCAGGAAGTTGTGGGACTCGATGTCGACGAGGTCCTCGCGTGCAGCGGCAAGACCGGCGAGGGCGTCAAAGAGGTCCTCGACGCGATCGTGAAGCGCGTTCCGCCCCCAAAAACAGGCGACGAAAAGCTCCGCGCGCTCCTTTTTGACAGCTGGTACGACGCCTATCGCGGCGCGATGTGCATGATTCGCGTGATCGACGGCACCGTTCGCAAGGGCGACAAGATCCGCATGATGGCGACCGGGGCGGAGTACGAAGTCACCGAGATGGGCGTCTACACGCCCTTTCCCACCGCCGTCGACCACCTCGGCCCGGGCGAAGTCGGCTTCTTCGCCGCGTCCATCAAGTCCGTCAACGACACGCGCGTCGGCGATACGATCACGCACGTTCACAAGCGCGCCGAAGAACCTCTTGCCGGCTTTCAGGAAGTAAAGCCCATGGTCTTCTGCGGGATCTTTCCCACCGACAGCGACCAGTACCCCGACATGCGGGACGCGATGGAGAAGCTGAAGCTGAACGACGCGGCGTTCTTCTTCGAACCGGAGACGTCCGACGCGCTCGGTTTTGGGTTTCGCTGTGGCTTCCTCGGGCTGCTGCACATGGAGATCGTGCAGGAGCGCCTCGAGCGTGAATACAACCTCGACCTCATCACGACCGCGCCGAGCGTCGTCTACCACGTGTACATGAACGACGGCTCGATGTTGGAGGTGGAAAACCCCTCGCGGCTTCCGGACGCGGGGCAGGTCGACCGCATCGAAGAGCCGTACTTCAACGTGTCGATTCATGTGCCCTCGGCCTACGTCGGGCCGGTCATCAAGCTCTGTCAGGAACGGCGCGGCGAGCAGAAGAACATCGGCTATTCGAGCACCGACCGCGTGGTGATCACCTACGCGCTGCCCCTCGCCGAGGTCCTCTTCGACTTCTTCGACAAGCTCAAGAGCGCGACCCGCGGCTATGCGTCGATGGACTACGAGCTCGAGGGCTACCGCATGAACAAGCTGGTCCGCCTCGACCTGCTCATCAACGGCGACCGGGTCGATGCGCTAAGCGCCATCGTCCACAAGGAAAACGCCTATCACATCGGGCGTGCGCTTGCGCTCAAGCTGAAGAAAATCGTGCCTCGTCAGCAGTACGAAATCGCGATCCAGGCCGCGATCGGCGCGAAGATCATCGCCCGCGAAACGGTGCGTGCGCTTCGCAAGGACGTCACCGCGAAATGCTACGGCGGGGATATCAGCCGAAAGCGGAAACTGCTCGAAAAGCAGAAGGCCGGTAAGAAGCGCATGAAGTCCGTGGGTAAAGTCGACATCCCGCAGGCCGCGTTTCACGCGATTCTCAAGGTCGACGGATAGCACCCGCGCCCCTGCAGGCCGCGTCTGCATTTTCGCGCATCCCCCGTGCGTGAAGCGCGCACTCGACTTTGTAACGAGCGCGCGGCCCGGGACGTCTTCGGTGGTCGAAAGGATTTCGCCTGTGAGCCACTCGAACAAAACCGCCGTCGTTACTGGAGCCAATGCGGGTCTCGGCTTTGAAGCTGCCGCCCAGCTCGCCGAAGCCGGATGGGGCCGCGTCGTTCTCGCTTGCCGCACCGTTGAAAAGGCGGAAGCCGCGCGCAAAGCCCTGGTCGAACGGACCGGAAAAGACCCCTTCACGACGCTCGCCATCGATACCAGCGAAGTCGACAGCGCCAAGGTTGCAGCCGCGGAGCTGGCAGATCGCGGCGACGCCATCGACTACCTCCTCCTCAACGCCGGCGCTTCAAAGAAGGACCCGACGTTCACCTCGGCGGGCTATGAAATCACCTACGCAAGCACCCTCGTTGGCCACCACGTTCTGACGATGGGTCTTCTGCGCCGCGGCGCCCTGGGACCGAAGGCGCGCATTGTGATCTCCGGCAGTGAGGGCTCGCGCGGAAACATGCCCGGTTTCACCTTTCACGACATCGGCGCCTTGGCGTCTGCGCACCACGAGGGCGACCGCGTCAAAACGATCACGTCTCTCGTGCGCCTTGAACTCCCGGAGCAGAAGAGCTTCAAGAATATGAACGAGTACGTCACCGCAAAACTAATCGTCGCGTGGTGGACAAAGGAGCTCGCGGCGAAGCTTCCCGCGGGGATGACCGTCAACTGCGTCAGCCCTGGCGCCAATCTTGCGACCAGTTTCGCCCGCGATGCACCCGCTGCGATGAAGCTCGTGATGCTGCCGATGATGAAACTCCTCGGCGGAATGATGGGGATGAACGGACCCATCGAAGACGGAGCGAAACGCTACCTGGACGCCGCCGAACGCGACGACGAAGACACCGGCAACTTCTACGCGACCGCGCACCCCAAAAGGCTCGTCGGCCCGGTCGGTCTTCAGGAGGATTTTCCGCAGTTCTTCGATCCGGACGGTCCGAACGCGGCGTTCGCGGCACTGGTTTCGCTCACCGGGGTTGACTACCCAGGAGCGCGCGCCAGCGTGTAGCTCGTCATTCGCACTGCAGCTCGTTCGCACTGCAGCTCATTCACACTGCAGCTCGTCATTCACTGCAGCTCGTCATTCACTGCAGCTCGTCATTCACTGCAGCTCGTCATTCACACTGCCCCGCGCGGTCGATCGCGTCGCGTTCGACTTCACCGATGCGCTCACCTCGAAACTCGAGAGCAATGGAGATCGTGTCGCAGAAGGGATCGCCGCCGACGCCCTCGTTGATCAGCCCATCGAGGGCCCGCTGCAACGCGGCGTCCAGCGCGCGACGGGCGTCGGTCCCTTCGCAAAAGCCCGCGTCGTCCCACATGCGTCGAATATCAAAGGTCGAAATCCGCCCTTGAATGACCGCGCGTTCCAAACGGCTCAGGTCAGCGGACAACTCGGCCGTAAATCGTCCCGACAGAAGCGGCAGACTGATCTTTGATCCGTCCACCCACGGGAGCGTGATCGGCTGCCGATCCGGAATTCGGCCGACGACTACGCCGTCCGCAACGTACGCCGCCGCGTCCGCGATCCGCGGCGTCTCGTCCTCGAGAAACGCGTCTTCGTCGAGGACATAGGAATCCCGAGCGTCCCATCGAGGCTCGCCGATACTCAACGCCTCAGAGATCGAGAAGAAAAAGTCCACGTCGTTTCGGGTTCCGCTCCAGTCGGCCAACCGAACGACGAGGGTCTCGCCTCCTGCCATCCGCCCTTGTACCTGTGCTTCGAGGTCTGGAACGAAGTCGCGAACGACCGGGAGAATGTGCACGCCAAAAGCGTTGTCGACTCCGTCGGCGCCGTCCGCCACAAAGGCAGTGATGCCATCCTGTCGACAAACGCTGGTCGCGCGGTTTTCTGTGCACTCTCCGTCGAGATCGTAGCCGACCGAGACGAGGTCACCGTCGAGGACCAGATCACGGAGCGCGTAGGAGCGCCGGAGTCCTTCCCGACCTCCCGCCGAAGGGCGTTCCGGCCACCGCCGCGGTAGACACGCTACGGCTGCATCCGTCGGCTCTCGGTCGGGTATCACTGCATCGTTTGGACCGACGTCGGCCAGCGCATCGCGCATGATGCTTCCATCGAGAGACGCAGCCACGGGATCAAGGCAAGCGGTTCCGAGCGCAGCGACTACAACCAGCGGGGCGACTGGGCCCGTTCTCGACGTCACGGTGTTCACCAAACGGTTCGAAGGTCGTTCGCTAGGTTCCTCCGTGACCTAAAAACGGTTCGTCTTCGCCAAAATAACGAGAACCGTCAGTCGGCGACGAGCGCACGATAGCGGCGCGCTTTGTCGACGTAGTGAGCAGCACCGCTAACGATGCTCGCTCGCTCCTCGTCCGTGAGCGGTCGCCGCACTTTCGCCGGAGTCCCCATCACGAGGGATCCGGTCGGAATCTTCGTGCGGGGAGTGACCAATGACCCGGCACCGATCAACACGTCGTCACCGATCTCCACGCCGTCGAGGATGATGCTTCCCATCCCGACGAGCACCCGATCGCCGAGACTGCATCCGTGCAGGATGACCCCGTGACCCACAACACAGTCACAGCCAACGAGGGTCGGAACCCAGCCTTCGGTGGCGTGGATCACCGAGTTGTCCTGAATCGACGTCCGCGGACCGACTCGGATGGGCATCACGTCACCGCGGAGCGTGGAGCCAAACCAGATCGAGGACTCCTCGCCCACGACCACGTCACCGATGATCGAGGTGTTGGGCGCAACGAACGCACCGGCACGGATCTCCGGCGTGTGATCGCCCCAGGGAAGGAGAACGCTCATGACGCTTCTTTCATGGTGATCCATCGTCGCCGGATGCCCCAGACGCACGCAAAGAGAAATGTACCCGTCGCGGCGCCAAGGCAGTCCGCGAGAAAGTCGCCGACGTCTGCGCTGCGCCCTGGGACAAACGCCTGATGCAGCTCATCGCTGAACCCCCACGCGGCGCCGAGAAAGACCGCAAGCGCAAAGGTTCGAAGGGGTCGGCGCCGCGGCCAGGTGTTAACCGTGGCGAACGCGAGGAGAAACCCCAAGACGAGGTACTCCACGAAATGCACGCCCTTGTCCTTGAAGGGAACGTCGTCGATGACCGGCGCGTGAATGCGAATGGAGCTGAGTGCGAAGATGAGTCCCATGTAGCCGAGAGCCGGAACCCAAAAACGCAGACGCGTCACGAAGCCACCAGCGGGAGCTTCGTTCGCGGACGCTTCTTCGGCGTCGCGGGAATCTCCGCACCGTCCATCTTTCCGAGCAAACTGTGATCGAAGGCTTGCACCACGTCGACCTCAACGACGTGGCCCGTCGGATCCATTCCCGCCGGCGCCTCGAGATGCACGATTTCGTGACGCTCGCTTCGCCCGGTGTAGCGGTGAGTCGACGCAGCGTTCGGCCCCTCCACCAACACCCGCTGACGCGTTCCCACCAGCGCCCTCAGATGCGCCTTTTGCTGCGTCGCGATCACCGCGAAGAGCGCCTGGAGACGCTCGTCCTTGACCGACTCGGGAACATCGTCCCCCAGCTTCAGCGCAGGCGTGTGCGGCCGCGGCGAGTACTTAAAGCAAAACGCCGAAACGAAACCCACCTCGCGAACAAGCGAGAGTGTCTCTTCAAACTCGTTGTCGGTCTCACCGGGAAAGCCGACGATGAGATCGGTGGATAGCGTCAGACCCGGCCGCGCCGCCTGAAGCGCGCGAACGCGGTCGATATAGGACTCGCGGGTGTACCGCCGGGCCATCCGGCGCAGCATGGAGTTCGAGCCCGATTGAACCGGAAGATGGAGGTGCGCGGGCAACACCTCGAGCTCCGCGTGCGCGGCGATCAGCGCGTCTGTCAGGTGCCGAGGATGAGGTGAGGTGTAGCGAAGACGAAGAAGGTCGGGAACCTCCTCCGCGATCCGGCGGAGGAGAAACGCAAATCGGGACCCGCTGGGCGCGCGACGGCTACTCGGTTTGTTGGCGGCCGCGGTTGGATCGAACCATGAGTTCACCGTCTGGCCGAGCAGAGTGATCTCCCGCACCCCTCCGTCGACCATGCGCGCGATCTCCCCCACGATCTCGTCTTCGGAACGGTAGCGCTCGGGTCCGCGCGTGTACGGAACGACGCAGAAGGTGCATCGCTCGTCGCAGCCCTTCATCACGGTCACGAAGGCGGTCACCTCGCCGGCGGGCTTCGCCACCAGGAACTGCGGCGAGTTGAGATCGAACACGGTGCGCGCCATCCGCGGCGAGCCGTCCAGAACCTCACGCACGAGGCCGGGCAGCTCCGGGATGTTGTCAGGACCAATGACGAGATCGACCTCCTTCGACTTTCGAAGAAGGCGCTCCCCCTCCTGCTGGGCGACACATCCCGCGACCGCCACCACTACGTCGCGGCGAGCTTCTCGAAGCGGTCGAAGCGTTCCGAGAAGAGACATCAGTTTGTGCTCTGCCTTTTCGCGGACGCTGCAGGTGTTGACGACGATCAGATCGGCCGCTGCGGCATCTTCCGCCGCCTCGTACCCTGCCGTCCGAAGAACTTCCTCGATTCGACGCGAATCGTGAACGTTCATCTGACACCCGAAGGTTTGGACGAGATACCGGCCCATGGGGACGTCCTAGCATCGAGGGCGTAGCCGGGGAAGCCGCCCCGCTACGCGATCCGAGTCCGGCCATCCGAAGTTTGGTGTACCGACCCTCGCGCTCGATCCATCGCGCGGACGAGCTACGTCGAGAACTCCACGACGCCCTGGCTGCACGTCGCGAGGAGGGTGTCTTCCGACCGCCGCGTGTCGCGGTTCCCTCACAGGACGGTCCGCGTTCAGCTCGTCCCACGACGTGAAAGCGCGCTCTCGCTGAAAGTGTCCGACCCGCGATTCGAGCTCCCACCCTTGCGCTCGAAAACCGTCGAGAATTTGGCCTGCGAACCCAAAAACCGACCGTCCTGGGCCAAAGAGCCTCCGCTTCCCTCCACCCGAGGAAAAACCCCATAGTTTCGGGAAGGGAATCGGCGAGGAGGGTGCTACAAAGAGGTGCCGATGCGCGTATCTCTCCTGATCTTGGCGACCCTGCTGTGCATGGGATTCGAGTGGGAGGGTCGGCTCAATCGCCTCCAGCGGGAGCTCGAGACCGGAGACGCGCGCCAGCGCCGGGAAGTCGTGCGGCTGATGGCGTCGTACTCCGCCGATGAGGTTCGGGCGCCATTGCTTCAGGCGCTTCAGGACCGCGATCCTGCGGTGCGACGAGAGGCCGCCGAGACAGCAGGCCGGGTGCGTCTTGCGGACGCCGTGCCCTTCTTGCTCGAGTGGCTCGAGGACGAGGACGCGGACGTGCGCGCGGGAGCGGCGGGCGCCCTTGGCAACATCGGAGATACGCGGTCGATCCCAAGTCTCGTTCGTGCCCTCGGCGATGCGAGCAGCTCTGTACGGCGACAGGCCATCGCGGCCCTCGGGCGCATGAGTGACCCGGCCGTCGTGGTCCCGCTGCTAGGACGCCTCGACGACGACGACCCAGAAGTTCGCATCGAAGCCGCGCAGATACTCTCGCGCCTCGGGGACGAACGCGCGGTGGTTCCCCTCGTCGGGCGCGCGCGCGACGAGTCGCCGGACGTCCGCCAAGCGGTGTATCAGGCGCTCGGAGCGCTCGCCGATCTCCGGGCGAGCGCAGCGCTGATCCAGTCGCTTCGCGATGACTCGGAACCTGCCCGCCTCGCAGCGGTCGGAGCGCTCGGACGTCTCGCCGCACCACGGGCGGTTCAGCCTCTCGCGGAGCTGGTGCGCACCGGCGACGCCCGAAGCGCTCAGGCGGCCCTAAGCGCGCTCGGCAATATCGGAAACGCGCCGGCCCTGCGCGCGATCACCGGAGCACTCACCAAGCGAGAGCTCCGCGACACCGCAATGCAGGTGCTTAGTGGTCATCGCGCCCCGGAACTCACTGCGCTCCTCGGCGAAGCCCTCGCACAAAGCCGCGATGACGGCCAGGCAACGGCGATTGCCCGCGTCCTCTCGCGTCGCCTCTCACGACAGCCCGCGGTGGACGTCGCGCCTGCGCTGACGTCTGCCCTCGAGGCCGGCCGGGGTGCTCCAGAAGTGCTGCTTCGGGCACTCGCTCGCTCGGGCGACCCGTCGGTGCTCGTCGTGTTGCTCGAGGCGCTTCAAAGCGATCGCGACGGAGGAAATCGCAATACGCAACGGGGCGCGGCGCTCGTTGCGCTGGGCGACTACTTTTCGATCCACCCGCCGGATGGCCGCGCGGCCGATCCCCTCCTCGCCATCCTCGGCGACGTCGAGCCGACCCACCGCGCGCAGGTCGTGCGACTCCTCGGACAGGTGGGCGCCAGCCGCGCCCTCCCCGCCATTCGTCCCCTTCTCGAACATCGGGATCCCGCGCTGCGGCTCGCCGCGGTCGAAGCCATCGGCGCCATCGGCGATCCGCAAGGGGCGGACGCGCTTCTCGCACTTCTCGACGCGCGTGAGCCCAGCGTGCGTTTTCGGGCTGCGCAGTCCCTTGGAAACACCGCTTCGGAAGACGTCGTTGTCGCGTTGCTCACGCGCCTCAACGACCCGGAACCGACGGATCGCCACGCCGCGCTTCTCGCGCTCGGCGGCACGCTCGAACAAACGGAGCTCACCGAAGACGGTGCCGAACAGACCGCTCGAACGCTTCGGGCGATGATGCAGAGCCCCGACCGTCCTCTCGCTGCCCGGGCGATCGAAACGACGGGGCGCTGGAATCATCCGCGTGGACGTGCGCTCCTCCAGCAAGCGGCGTCGCGGGGTCGGCTTCGAGCCGACGCCGTACGGGCGTCACGCGATCCTGCCATCGTCCGCGAGGCGATCGCGTCGCCAGCTCGCTCCGTTCGCTGGGCCGCCCTCGCGCGAATGGGCGACGTCGGGGCTGCCGAGGATCTGCCAGTGCTCTTGCAGACGATCGCGGAAGACCGCTGGCCCGGTCCGTCGATCGCCGCGTTCTCCGTCGCTCGACTGGCTCGCCGTGGCGTCCACGCAGAGCCCGCGCAGCTCTGCGAAGCACTAAGTCACCGAGACGCGTACCTCCGCGCGAATCTCCTGGTCGCCCTAACCGCCGCCGCTGCCCAATGCCCCGGCCGGACGCCGACCGACTACCTCGACGGAACGCACGCCCCGGTGGTCCGGGTCGCCGCTGCGCGTTGGCTTCGCGCCGTCGATCGAAGTCCCGCGGCCATCGACGCGTTCGCACGATGCGTCAACGAAGACCTCGCGCCGGAAGTCGCGCGTGCGTGCAGCCTCGCTGAGCTTCCCGCGATGGACCAGGACGCGGACGTCTACGCCTACGCCGCAGACGGGACCACACTGCTGCGGAGCCGGCTGATCGCGATTCGCTTTGAGGATGGGAGCGCACTGCTCGTCGAGACCGATCCCAACGCACACGTTCGCTGGGAGCGCGCACCCGAGGGGCGCATCCTCCTGGACGATCCGCTCCGCACCCCCTTGCAGCCGTGAAACGACTCCTCTTCGTCGCCGCTGCGGTGGGCCTTGGATGCGCCCACATTCCAAGCGATCGCTATGGCGTCGACCGCCTGAACTTTGAGGGCGTCGACGAAATGGACGGCCGTGCACTTCGCGCCTGCCTTGCAACGTCCGCACGCTCTCGGGTCGAGATCAACCTCGGCGCAAGTGCCGAACCCACCTGTGGCGAGCCCCCTTTCGATGCGGGTCGGCTTCGCGTACCGCTCTGGCGATGGCCCTGGGCCGACTGGCCGACGTACGACCGAAACGTATTCGAGCGCGACCTCCAGCGCATCGAACGCTGGTACCGCGCCCGCGGCTTCTACGAAGCGCGCGTTACCGCTGCCACCTTTGACCCACCGATCGCGGCTACGAACGATCGAGTGTTGGGACCCGACGGACCTCTCTGTGATCAGGAAGACGACGATGAGGGCTGCCGACTAAACATTCGAGTGACGGTTGAGGAAGGCGAGCCGGTTCTCGTTCGAACGCTCGCCCTCGAAGGAACCGACACCCTCGGCGAAGGACTGCAGCGGCGTCTGATTCGCGCCTGGGAGCTCGAAGAAGGAGAGCGCTTCGACGAGGCCCTCTACGACCGCAGCAAGCGCGCGATGCTTCGCGCCCTTCACGACAAGAGCTATGGCTGCGCGGAGATCGAAAGCGCTCACGAGGACGAACGCGCGGTCGTCATCGACCCGGAGGAACGAACCGCCGACATCGCCCTTCGCGTGCTCCCCGGCCCGCGCAGCCGCCTCGGGCGAATCACCGTCACCGGGAACGAGGACTTAAGCGAGTCCGTCATTCGCTCCGTCGCCGATCTCGAAACGGGCATGGACTTCACCGAGGAGCTCCTCGACGAAGCCCAGCACTTCGTCTACTCCCTCGGCGCCTTTTCGAGCGTCGATGTCATCGGCGATCCGATTCGCAATGAGGCCGGAACCTGCACTGGCGTCGTCGACGTCGAGATTCGAGTCACCCCGGGAAGGCGCTTTCGCTTCGGCCTCGGCGGCGGCGTGCTCGCGGGAACCTACACCGTCGGCCAGGAGGACACGGACGTCCGCCAGTGGGACGTTCATGGCCTCGGCTTCATCGAGCATCGAAACTTTCTCGGGGGCCTGCGGCGCATGCGGCTTGAAGCGCGCCCGCGGCTTATTTTTCAGCCCCAAAACGGCAACCCGGTCGCGAACCCGCGTCCCGGCATCGAACTCCGCCTCCAGTTTCGGCAACCAAGTTTTATTGAGTCGCGCACCAACCTCGTCTCAAACCTCCGCTACGAGTTCGGCCCCGACCCGAACGACCTCTTCTTTCGCCACAACCTCAACGTCCCGATCACCTTTCAGCGCACCTTCTTCGACGGGCGCTTCAGCCTGGACGCGGGGCCTTCCTTTGACCTCTTTCGCGTGCCGGACGGGGACGCTCCCGTGGCCGACTTCGAGCTCGCGTTCGTCGAACTCGGATTGCAGCTCGACCTTCGAAACGACACTCGGCGACCGACCAAGGGCGTGTTTGTCGCCGCCGGCGTCCAGGTCGCGCGCTTTCTTTCCTGGGACTACATCCGTTTTGTCCCGGACCTCCGCCTTTACGCGCCCCTCGGCGGACGCGTCGTTGCCGCCGGACGCTTTCGGCTTGGGGTAATGCACATCACGCGGGCTGCCGACGACCTCGACGCGGTCAGCCGCACGCTCGGCCCTCAGCTCTACCGCTTGCGATCCGGCGGGGCGTCGAGCCACCGGGGTTTTCTGCCCGGCTTTCTCGGCGATCCACCTTCGGCGAGCGGCGATCCGGAAAACCCCTTTCAGCGAAACAGCGGTGGCTTGCGCCGCTGGGAAGGTTCTCTCGAGCTACGTGTTCGCGTCACGGAAGACTTCGGCCTCGCGTTCTTCGGCGACGTTGGTGACGTCAACCGCGAAGCGAGCTTTCGCTTCGACTACATCCATCTCGCCGTGGGTGGCGGCCTTCGCTACGACACGATCGTCGGCCCGCTCCGCTTTGATATCGGCTGGCGCGTTCGCGGAGCGCAGGTGATCGGCGGCGAGGACCCGAGTGCCGGAAGCTCCGTTCGCCTCTTCGGCATCCCCATCAACGGCGCCTTTCACCTCACGATCGGCGAGGCGTTCTAGATGAAGCGCCTTGGCAAAGTGCTGCTGTGGCTCGTCGTCTGCGTGCTCGCTGTCGTCCTGAGCGTTTCGTATCACCTGTCGACGCAGGTCGCGCGCGACAAAGGTCGCGACCTCCTGAATGCGTATGTCAGCGGCGAGATGCGTGGAACGCTGGAAATTGGATCCTTCGAGTCCCTCGGCCTCTGGGGCGGCGTCGCGACGGATGTCGATCTGATCGACCCTGAGGGACGCGTGGTCCTGCACGCCGAGCGCGTTGTCATCGCCCTCGATCTCGCGCAGCTACGCGACGGCGTCCTTCGTTTTCCGCACGGGCGCGTCCGCGGCGGGGAAGTCCATCTCTATCCCGACGAAGAAGGAATCCCGTCCTTCATTCACGTCTTCGAAGCCGCCGAACCTTCCGGCGATCCTCCCTCCCCCGACGGAATCATCGCGATTGTGGACGACCTCGACGTCGAGGGGATGACCGTCGACGGCGACATCCTCGGCCTTGAGGGCCTGCGGGTCGAAGACCTCCGCGCACGCGGTCGTTTGGCGATCAACTCGCGCGTCGAGCACCCGGTCGACATCCGTGTGTACTCGGGAAGCGGCCGAATGACCGCCCCCTTCCCCTACGACGTTGATCTCAGCAACATTGTCGGGCGGATTCAGGACGACCCGGCGGAAGGCACGCGCTTTCACGTCAGCGCTGCCACCGACCGGGACGAAGCCCACGCCAACGTTGTCTACCGCATTCCGGAAGGCGGTTCTGAAGAAGAGCTCGACCTGCTCATTCGGGCGGACCCCGTCTATGCGGAAACGGTGGCCGGCGCCGGCATGGGCTGGGCGGAGACCTTCGTAGGCCCCGTTCGCGGAACCATCCGGCTTCAGGGACCGCCCGACAACCTTTCCCTTCGGGCCTCGCTGGAAACGGAGGGCGGGCATCTCGACGTCGAAGGGCAGATCCCCGCCGGCGAGCGCACGAGCGTCCAGCTTCGAACGGGCGGTCTGCATCTCGATCGCGTGATTCCGGGAGCGCCTCCTCTCGAAGTTCAGGGAAGCTTCGAGCTCGAGGCGGGGGACGAAACGGAAGTCGTCGTCGATCTCGATCCGTTTCGCTACGCCGGTGTCGAAGTCCCTTCGTCGCGGGTTCGCGGCACCTTTGAAGACGACCGCTTTGTCGTGCACGACGCGGAAGTTCCCGTCGCAGGAGGAGGCACACTCCGCGCGAGTGGAGTCGTGGGCTACGAGGGCGATATCGAACTGCGTGTCGAGGGCTCCGTGCGGCAGATCGGTCGAGAGCCAAACCTCCGTCGCTGGATCCCTGGCGCGACCGGTTCCGTCACCGTTCGCTCCGACGTACGCATCGACGAGGAGGGGCGCATGGATATCCGTGGGCGGTGGGTATTTGTGAACCCGCGCTACGGCCCGGCGCACGCGAGCATGCTGGTCGCAGAGGGGCGCATCGGGGGAACGACCGACGCACCCACAGTAAACCTCGGTCTTTCCGCGTCCAGCGTCGACGTCTACGACACCGCCCTCGGCGATGGTACCGGCCGCGTAAGCGGAGGACCCCAGCGCTTTCAGGTTGCGACCGACCTGCGACATCCCGAACGCCGCGTCTCGCTCGCTGGCGCGGCCACCCTCCTTGCCTCCGGCTTTCGGGCGGACCTTTCGGAGCTCACCCTCGGCGCAGGTCCCACGACTTGGCGCGGCCAACTCGCTGGCCTCTTGATGGTCGGCTCGACCCTCGAAGTCGCATCCTTTGCGCTCGCGAGCGGAAGCCAGTCGATCAGCGGGTCCGGCCGATGGCGGCAGCGTCGCGACCTTGAAGACGAACTGCACCTTCGAGCGAACGACGTCGACCTCGATTCTCTTTGGGCGTGGCTCGAGACCCCGCCCGACATCGCGGGCCGCGTCACGGGAACGGCCGATATTGGAGGCGACCTCGAGGCGCAGCCCACGGTCGACGTAGACCTCCTCATTTCCGGCGGCCGCATTCTCGACGCAGCCGGCGTCGATGGCTCGGTGCTCGCCCGTTACCGAGAAGGCGTGCTCGAGGCGGACGCGGGACTAACGATCGAAGGCGGCGGCGAGCTCGACATCAGTGTTCGCGGCGCGTTCGATCGTGAGATGCGGCTTCGCGACGCCTACCGCGACGGAGCCTACGAGAGCACGGTTCGTATGCGCGACGTGGACCTCGGGCTCCTTCGCGCGCTGAGAGTCGAAGGACTACCGGATTTGGAAGGCCGCGCCGCGGGTGAGGTCAAACTCTCGGGCGCCCTGGACTTCTTCGATTTCGAAGGCGAGATCGAAATCCCGTCCCTCACCATCGATGAGTTTCCGGCCTTCGGCATCAAATCCCACTTCGCGTTCCAGGACGGCGTCATCGTTGCGCGCGCAACAACCCGGGATGAAGGCGGCGACCTGGTCGAAGCCGAAGGGTCGGTTCTTCTCGATCTCATCAGCGTCCTCGAGGAACCGGACCTCTTGCTTCCTATGCTGCAAGCCTCGCCGTGGCGCGTCTCGCTTCGCATGCCTCCCCGCGAGCTCGGTACGCTTCCCGCGCCCATCGCGGCGCAAATCCCCGGAGCCGAAGTTCTTCGCGGGTCCGGCTCCCTTTCCATTCGCGGCGGCGCCTACCGACCCCATGCGGATCTTCTCGCGAACGTCGAATACGCGGGCGAGCTTCGCGACGCGCCCTGCGCTACCGAGGCGATGCCCCGCGCGGAGATCCGAGGCGAGCTTCGCGGCGATCAAACCCAAGCGCGCGTGGTGGGCTTTCTCGGAGGCCAGCAAGTTCTTCAGGGCGCCGCCAACGCGATCACGCCCCTCGACCAGTGGCTTCGTGACCCGGACTCGTTCGCGCTGCCAAGCACGAGCGTTGAAGCGTTCGTCGTTCGTGCCGCCGTCGAGCAAATCCCCGGGGCATGCGTGTACGGCTCTGGGACGGTCACCGCGGCCGTGCACGTCAACGACCTCTTCGGCGCCCAAACGACGGCGGACCTTCAACTCTACAGCGACGAAGCCCACGCGCGGCGCCTTGAGATCCGCGGACGAGGGGAACGACGCCGCGTCGAGGTTCGCGAGCAGACTCCCGCTTCACGGATTCGGCTCAAGGCATCTCTCGCCAACGGCGTCGCCACCACCGACGGCCGCGTGGAGTGGTGGAACGGCGGCGAGTCTCGTTTCGCAGGCGAGCTTCCAATGCTCTGGGGCGGCGAAAACGTCGGACCTGCACTCCCCGAAAACGCCGAACTCTTCGCGTTTGCGGACTTTTACGACATGCCGATTCGCGCGGCGCTCACCTGGCTGGACGCGGTCGGCTACGTCGAGGGTGGCCTCTACGGCAACGTCGTCGCGGAAGGCCCCCTCGAAAACCCGACGCTCTCCGGCGAACTCGAGCTTGCGGACGGCGGCTTCGAGGTTCCGTCCGTGGGGCAGCGGCTCCAGGACGTCACAGGCACCTTCCTCTTCGAAGACGATCGCGTGACCCTCCAGAACGTTCGCGCCCGCGACGGCGACGGCGTCACCCTCGTCGCTGGCGACGTGACCCTTGCCGGCATCGTCCCCAAACGCGCCGACCTCCGGCTGGACGCGACAGGCTTTCCAATTCGTCAGGAAGGCTCCGTGCTTGCCAACCTCGACGGAAGCGCATCCATCGAAGCAGAGTTTCTCGAGGGAGAACTCGCGGGACAGCTCCGCGTTGAGCGCCTTCACGTGCGCCTCGCCGAGGACCTCGGCCGGACGCCCCAGGATCTCGCGCGCCACCCCGACATCATCGTGCTCGGCGAAGAGGTGAGTGCCCCCGTGGGCGATCCCTACCGCATTTCCCTCCACGTCGACGCGACGACGCCCTTTCAGGTCAAGCACGACGACTTCGCGGCGAACGTTTCCGCCGAACTGGATGTGCTCTACGCGGACCCGCGTTTCGATGTCAGCGGGCGGGTCGAGCTCGGCAGCGGACACTTCGACGTATTTGGAAAGCGCTTCGAGGTGGAGCGCGGCAACATGATCTTTCTCGCGGACCGCGGCTTTGACCCCGACGTCAACCTCGTCGCGATTCACGAGCTCCGAAGCAACGAGACCATCACCGTCACCGCGAGCGGTCGCCTTAGCGATCCCCAAATTCGTTTCTCGTCGAGTGTGACGAACGACCGCGCAGAAATTGTCGCCCTGCTCGTCAGCGGCGACGTGCGACGCGACACCAACGCCGAAGCCGAGCGTGCGCCCACCGATTTCCTGGTCGGCATCGCGGCGGGTGTTCTCACGCTCTCGCTCCGCGAGCAGTTCGGCGCCGCGGTGCCGAGCATCATCTTCGAGTCCAACCAGTTCGGCGGCGCTCGAATTCGGGGCGGGTGGCGCATCGATGAGGTCCTTCCGGAGCGCCTCCGGCGCGTGATTCAGGGCATCTACATCGAGGGTTTCTT
>JBCDAA010000111.1:0-22733 GCA_039186435.1 Myxococcota bacterium
ACGACCAGTCGTCGCGTCCCACCCCTTCGGGAAAGCGAGAACATCGTCGTCGACGTCCCACTTTCTCGAGAGTCGATCAGTTACTCGTGGCTCACGCCGGCATGGTTTGAGGAAGGCGACGCCGCGCTCGACCTCGCCGCGACGTGGATCTACCGGCGTCTCGCCGAACGCCTGGACCCGGAGAGCTATCGCTCGATCAGCGTCGGTCAAACGAGCTACGGCCACTCCGGGCGTTTCACAATTTCCGTGCGCGCCGAAGAGGACGTCGATGCCCCTTCGTTTCTCGAAGAGATGGATGGTGCCGTGCGAGCGCTTCAGGACGCGGCACTTCCGCAGCCAGACTTCGAGGCGCTTCTCGAGAGTCATCGGATGACGTTGCAAGTCACGCGCGACCGTCCGCTCTCGCGCGCGAGCCACCTCGCCGGCACGGGGTCCACCGGACGATTCTGGTCTGTCGAGGAGAACCTCGAGCGCTTTGGTCATCTCACCGCGGATGAACTTCGCCGCGTTGTTCAACGTTGGCTCCCACTCGATCGCCGCGTCCGCGTTCACCAGAACTTCTTCCGCTTCGCGAACCGAGACGGAAATGTTCGATAGCGCCTACTGTCGCCGACTCGCGCTGCTGCTCGTGGCGGCGTGTCGTCCTTCGCTTCCTTCGCCGGCAACTCCGCTCGTTGCGTCTGCGGAAGACGCCCTTCCGCCTGCCCCCGAAGTCGCCCCCATCGAGATGCCCTCCCTCCCGTCTCCCGAGGTCTTTTCGATCGAGGGCGGCCCGACCCTGTGGGTCGTTCCCAATCCCCACGTTCCGGCGGTGGGAATTCGCGCAGTGACGCGGCGAGGCGAGGACGGCGCACACCCTCTCGGCCTGGTTCGGGTGACGGCGGGCGAGATGGCCCAAGCGCTCGAGGAGCTCTTTCCGGACGCCGACGCGGGCGGGACTGCGTCGGTTCACTCCGCGGCGGTTTCCTTCAACGTTCCATCGAGCGAAGTGTCCCGCGCGCTCGACGGGCTTGCCGCGGTTTTGGTGAACGGACGGCTCGACAGCGACGAAGCGATCCTCCGACGGCGTGCGCAGCGCGTCCAGTCGTACGAAGGCGCGGAGCATTCCTCGTTGCTCTCGGCCTGGCTCTCCACCCTCGACCATCGCAGAGGCGGCGACGCGCGCGTGGGGTGGGCGCACCGTCCCATCGTAGACCGTCTAAAAACCTTCGATCAGAGCGCGATTCAAGCCTGCCGAAGCGAGCGCTTCGCCCCGGCGGACACCGCGTTCCTCGTGGTCGGCCCCGTCGAGCCAAGTGAAGTCGCCTTGCTCTTCCGCGAACGCTTCGGGGAATGGACGGAGCGGGTCCCCCGCCGTTCCGCACCGGAGATCTCTGCCCGCCCTCCTCGCGCTGCGGCGCTGAGTCGTATGACGAGCAGCGAGCGTGTGCACGTGCTCTATACCCACAGCGCGCCGCCGCCAGAGCATCCCGACCGCGCGGCCTTCGACGTTGTCGTCGAGCTTCTTGGCGGCCTGTTCAGTTCACGCCTGAACGCGCTGCGCGAACAGCATGCGTACACGTACGGTGCCCATGCCTACGTGTCGGCGGCGGAACTCAAAGACCTGCTGGTCGTTCGATCGGATTTTGAGCCGGAGCGGGTGGAAGCGTCCCTGAGAACGCTCTTCGATGAGCTCCGCGGGTTTCGCGCCGCCGAGATTCCTCGTTCCCGAATCGCCGTCGCACGCAACCGCATCTGGGCCAACCTAAGCTACCGGGCAGACGGGCTGGCGTACCTGGGAATGCTCGAGCGGAGTTGGGCCACCGAAACGCCGATCTCCACTCTCGCGGAGCGCTACGGTGCGCTCGCCGAATTGACCAGCGCCAGACTCCGCGAGGTCGTGCGGCAGCACCTTTCCCCCGCCGATGGGCTCTTGGTTCTCACCGGCGACTTCGATCGGGTTGGCGGCTTCGTCGTTCGACGAAACACCGACGGTTTTCACCTCGAGCGATAGTTCGGGCATGCCTAAGGAGTAATCCGGCCCGTCTGATGCCTCGGATCGATCCGCGGGCACTCGCCATCGCCGGCGGACATTCCCTCCGCCCAGAGCGAAACGATGAACCTGCCGCTTTCCGGATCGTGCGCCGCCGCGCCGAAGGTCGCGCACGTCGCTCCCCGTAAGCCGCGGCCTCGCCAGACCCTTCGGTCTCCGACGCGAAGCTCGACCGAATCGACGTGAAAATGGAGGCCTTCGATGGGCCGGCTGGTGGGGGCATCGATCGCAGGAAGTTGCTCGAGAGGTTTCGATCCCGCAAGGAGTGCGATAACTCGGGCCACGTGCGCGCGCGCTGCGTTCGCATCGGCGTCCTCGGGCGCTTCGATCGTTTCGACGCGTCTTCCGCGTAACACGTAGACACGAAAGCCGGACGGGAGATCCCCCTGCGAGGGAAGCGCAAACGAACCGTCGGAGAGCAACGCCGGCAGGCCCGGAACCCGCGTACGTAGAAAACGGTCGACGTCCGCGTCTTCCAGGTCCTCTGCGATCGGTCCGAACTCTTCCACCGACCGCGCCAGGCGCGCTCGCACCCACGGAGGCGGCGGGGAACATTCACCCTCGGGCGCGTCGTCGCGGACGAGCTCAAACCCGTCGCAGGATGCGCTACGAACGCACGCAAACGCGTGATAGCGCCGCGCGCAGGATGCGTCCGTGTCACAGACACCTTCCGACAGGCGCGCCAGGGCGCGACACCCGCGATAGAGCCCGTGGGGCGTTTCGCAGCGGGCGACCAGCGCACTTCGAATGGGCGCGTCACAGAGCCGCGTGCACTGACTCGGGTCGTCCCCGCACAGAATGGACGCTTGGGTAAGCGCCCTTTCGGCGATGCGCTCGGTTTCCGCCCCGACAAGCTCCGCGAGAAGCGTGCGGCAGTCGCCTTCGCAGAGTTCCATCCGGCGCGCTTCGAGCTCCGAAAGAGGCGTCTCGCCGCGAAGCGCCCCCATTCGCGTCGCATCCCAGGGAACCGCGGCCACCGTCAGTCGCGTCTCAAGCTCGAACGCACACGCTTCTGGCAGCGAGGCGCAGGCCCGCTCCACCAGCGCAAGCCCCGCAAGATCCCCACCTTCGACGGATGCACGACCGGACGCGAAGTCTTCCTCAGGCGTCGGCGCCGGTGCGGGCGGAGGCGCGGCAGGCTCCTCCACCACCGGCGCCGCACCCGCGCAGCCAAAGAGACCCACCAAGCAGAACACACGCATCCTCACCCCCAAAGCACGAGCGCATACCCGAGCAATCCACCCACCAGGAGGAGCCCGAGCGCAAACGCCACCCACCAAAGGGGTCCGCGAGCCGCAGGGTAGGAACTGGTCGCGACCGGCCGGTTTCCGCTGGGGGTCGGCGAGGGAGGCCGGGGACGTGCGGTCGGTTGCGGCTGCTGCGGCTGCGGCGGCGGCAACGGAAGCGGTTCGACCGGATGATTCAACGAGGTCTCCGCGAAGGCGAGGTCCGACTGCACTGGCTGCGGGTGTGATGAAGGTGAAGGTTGCGGCGAGAGCGCGGGACTCAGACTCGCCGGCGGACGACGCGAGGGCTTTCGCTTCGTCAGGCGCATCGCGCTCGCCGGTTCAGCGATCGCCGAAAGGGGGGCGAGCTGATCCGCGAGGGCGTGGCGTCCCCCCTCTCGCAGCGCCGCGACGATCTCGTCGGCGAAGTCCCGCATGGACTGCGGCCGGTGTCCGGCCTTCTTGTCGAGGCAGCGATACACCACCGCTTCGAGGGGAAGCGGAATGTCGATCTCCGGATACATCTCTCGGAGCGGCGGCGGCGCATCCACCAGATGCTGGTTGATCACGCCCATGAAGGTGTCGGCGTCGAAGGGAACTCGGCCGCAAAGAAGCTCGTAGAGGATCAGTCCGAGCGCGTAGACATCCGAGCGGTGGTCGGTCGGACGACCCATGCACTGCTCGGGGGACATGTACTGCGGGGTGCCGAAGATCATGCCCGTTTTTGTGAGCTTTCGTTCCGGGTCTCCCTGTTGCTCGGTATCGCTGATCTTCGCGAGACCGAAATCGACGATCTTGACGAACTCACGATACCCGTCCCGCCGAATCAGGAAGATATTCTCGGGCTTCAGGTCACGGTGGACGATACTCGCCGCGTGCGCCGCTCCGAGCGCCTCGCAACACTGCATGATGATCGGAAGCGCGCGGTCGAGCGGAAGGCGCCGTTCCTTGCTGAGCAGCTCGCCGAGATCTTGCCCTTCAAGAAGCTCCATCACGAGGAAGGCGTCCCCCTCGTTGCTCATCCCAAAGTCGAAGATGTCGACGATGTGATCGTTTCCGAGCTTGGACGCGCTTCGTGCCTCTCGCTCGAAGCGGCCCATCGCCTGCCCGTCGTCGTCGAGGACGGGCCGCAGGACCTTGATCGCGCACGGCTTTCCAAGCGCCACCAGCCGTCCGGCGTAGACCGTCCCCATCCCGCCGCGACCGAGGACCCGCTCGATCTGATAGCGACCGTCGAGCATGCGGCCTTCGAACGGATCACGGGCGGCCGGCAGGCTCTCCTGGTTGCGTAGACGCGCGCCGTCGAAGGGGCAAAACGCTTCCCCATCGATGTACTTTCGGCCGCACTGCGGACACACCCGCATCCGTGGGGAACTAGCACATCGGGCTCAGAAAATCGCTTCTCCGCAGACCGAAACGGGCCCTCGCTCGTCGATGTCGTCAGGAGGCTGAACGAATGAAACGAATTTCTGCGCTTGCGCTCATTGCAACCCTTGGGCTGGCTGCTCCCCTCTCGGCGCAGCGAACCGCCAACGAGGACCGCCGGCACGTTGTCTTTGACGATGCGGATGAGATCGAAGGCGATCGCTACTCCAGCGAAGGAGAGCGGATCCTTCGGCGGCGCCGGCTTCCCCGAAGGAGCTTGCTTCGACCGCGGACGAGCTTTGCGCGCGAGCTTCGAAAGTCGCTCGAGGATATCTAGCGCGGGTCAACGCCAGTCTGATTTCCGATCTTCGAGCAGTTGCCGTTGCAACTGAGTCTCATTAATGAGAATCCGAGGCTCCTCACCTTCATCACGGGGGCGGAGCCCCCCACCCCAGTTTGCCAAAGCGACGCTTGACCCTGACGGGGGCATCCGCTTCTCTGAACTGTCGGGACAACTCCGACCACGAGGTGATATGCGCAGAGCTTTTCTTTGGATGGCGCTCGGTCTCTTTTCGGTGGGCTGCGGCGATGATGACGGAATGATGGGGATGGACGGGGGCCCCGATTCGGACGTGGAGGTCGACGGAGGAGCCGACGCGGGCATGGATGGAGCGCGCCCCGACGGGGGTGGGCCCACGGACCTTTTCCCCCAGCCGGAGATCGAAATCTGTCCCGGCGACTCGCTTCCCTCGCTCGGGGGAGACGCCGTCTGCGAGGTCACCGCGGGCAACGACGCCAAGCTGATCACCGGTGACGTCCTCACGCCCGGCCGCGTATTTCGCGGTGGACAGGTTCTTGTCGACGCCGCGGGCATGATCGCCTGCGTGGGCTGTGACTGCAGCGGAGAGGGTGCCGCAGCGGGCGCGACGGCAATCGTGTGCCCGGACGGAGTCGTCTCTCCCGGCCTCATCAACGGTCACGACCACATTACTTTCGACAACGGTCGCCCCTACGGCGAGTCCGGTCAGGAGACGGAGGAACGGTACGAACACCGCCACGACTGGCGACGCGGACTTCGCGGTCACCTGCGCATCAACTCGCGAGGCGGACGCGCACGCACCGAGGAAATGCAGTGGACGGAGCTGCGTCAGTTGATGAGCGGCAGCACTTCGGTCTTCGGAAGCGGTGGCCCCGCGGGCCTCCTCCGCAACCTCGACAGCGCCACCGGTCGACAGGAAGCCGGGCTGATGCAGCCGGCGGGCGAGTACCAGACCTTTCCGCTCGGCGATTCGGATGGCACCAAGCTCGAAAGCGGCTGCGGCTACCCCTCGCCCGACACCGCCGCCGACATCGCAGATGAGGAGGCGTACGTCCCGCACGTTGCCGAGGGCATCGACGACGCGGCCCGCAACGAGTTCCTCTGCATGCGCGAAGGCGCTAGCGACCTGGTGGCGCCGCAAAGCGCGTTTATCCACGGCGTGGGCCTGATCGCGTCTGACGTCGCGGAAATGGCCGCGGAACAGGTGGAGCTCATCTGGTCACCCCGAACCAACATCGCGCTCTACGGCGACACCGCACGGGTCAGCCTCTACGCGCGCCTCGGCGTAACCATCGGCATGGGCACGGACTGGATCCCCACCGGGTCGTCGTCGATGCTCCGGGAGCTCGCGTGCGCGGACAGCTTCAACCAGAACAACCTCGGCGGCTTCTTTCCGGACGAGCAACTTTGGTTGATGGCAACCCTCAACACCGCTCGCGCCATGAACATGGACGACGCCGTGGGCGAGCTTCGTCAGGGTCATGTCGGAGACATCGCGATCTTCGACGCGCGCGCCCAGGCCGATCACCGCGCGGTGATCACCGCGGGACCGGAAAACGTCACGCTCGTCATGCGCGGCGGACGCGTCCTCTACGGCGACGACGCCGTGGTTTCGGTCATCGATTCCGCCTGTGAAGCCGTTCCCGGCGATGTTTGCTCGGTCGCCAAGCGCGTTTGCCTCGCGGACATCAGCACCACCTTTGCGGCGCTTCAAGCGGAGAACACCGACACCTACGGCCTCATCTTCTGCGGCGTCCCAGACGACGAGCCGAGCTGCCTTCCCTCCCGAAACCACATGGGCGGGGAGTTCCCGGACGCGATGGTCAACGGTTCCAACTACTACTCGGGAATGAGCTCGCCGACCGACATGGACGGCGACGGGGTGATGGACGCCGACGACAACTGCGTGTCCATCTTCAACCCGATTCGTCCTCTCGACGACGGCGCACAAGCGGACTTCGACTCCGACGGCGTTGGAGACGCGTGCGACGTGTGCCCGATTGGCGGCGATGATGACCCGAGCAGCTGCGTCATGGTCGACCCGAACGACCGCGATGGCGACGGAGTGCCGAACGGCGAAGACAACTGCCCGGCCGATCCCAACGAGGACCAGGCGGACAACGACGGCGACGATCGCGGCAACGTCTGCGACCCCTGCCCCGACGATGCGAACCCCGGCACGGCCGGATGCCCGACCACCGTCTACGCGATCCGTCAGGGTGAGGTCGCCGAAGGCGCCCCGGTCTCCCTCGAGGGTCTGGTCGTCACGGCGGTGAGCGACGATGGCTTCTACGCGCAGCAGGCCGAAGGCAGCGACGATTTCGACGGAGTCGACTTCAGCGGCATCTTCGTCTTCACCGGCTCGGCACCCACGGTCTCGCGAGGCGACGGTGTCGACATTACGTCGGCGAGCTGGCTCGAGCGCTTCGATCGAACGGAGCTTGAGATGGTCTCGTTCACGACCACCTCCGCAACAGAGCCCGACGCACTGGTTGTCACGACCGCAGAGATCGCGACGGGCGGCGCTCGTGCCGAGGCCCTCGAAAGCGTGCTCGTGCGGGTCGACAACGTAACCGTCACGGACGCGCTTCCGGACGCCCCGGACGACTTCGGCGAGTTCGCGGTCGACGACAACCTCCGGGTGGACGACGAGATGTTCCTGACCGAACCCTTTCCCTCCGTGGGCGAGATGTTCGGATCCATCACCGGTCCGCTCGGGTTCAGCTTTATGAACACGAAGATTCGTCCGCGCGATATCGCCGACGTGGTTCCGAGTGGCCTTCGACTCTCCGTCCCGGCGCGAGTACGGGTTGGAAGCACCTTCGATGTCACCGTTCAGATCCCGGACCCGGCTCCGGCGGGCGGCGCAACCGTGACCCTGACGTTTGCTCCCGCAAGCCTGGTCACCGAAGCGGCTCCGTGGACCATCACCGTTCCCGAGGGCATGACCACGGCCATGGGGACCTACACGGGCTCCGCAACCGCGGCCACGGGAACGGTCACCGCGGCCTTCATGGCCGACTCGGCGATGGTTTCCATCGAAATCGCAGAAGCCGTCGGCGGCGGCCTCGTAATCAGCGAGTACGTCGAGGGCTCGAGCAACAACAAGGCGCTGGAGATCTACAACGGCACGGGCTCGGTCGACCTCTCGGCCTGCGAGCTTCGTCGCTACACCAACGGCGCGACGACCTTTACGGACATCGCACTCAGCGGCACCCTTGCGGCGGACGAGACCTACGTCATCTGCAGCAGCGGCGCGAACGATACGCTCTTGGCGCTCTGCGACCAGACGTCAGGAAGCATCTCCCACAACGGCGACGACGCGTACGAGCTGGCATGCGATGGTGAGGTCATCGACAGCTTTGGCCGCGTCGGCGAGGATCCCGGCGACGCCTGGACTGGCGGTGGCGTCAGCACGCAAAACCAGACGCTTCGTCGGCAGTGCACCGTCACCGAAGGCGACACGACGTCGAACGATGAGTTTGACCCCTCCGTCGAGTGGGATCAGTTCAGCATCGACGACTTCAGCAACCTCGGAGAGCGCGGCTGCTAGCCGTTCGCAAGCGCTGAACTTCGCGAGCGCCCTCCGCGAGCGCCCTCCGGCTGGAGCGGCGCTCGTGTTGTTTTAGTGCACCGCAGTCGCCGCGATCAGACACGAAGCGCGCACGCCGCTCAAAGACAAAGCTCGCGCGAGCCGTCCACCGGACGGGTCGCGGGCTGTCCCGCAGGATCGCGAAAGACGACGCCGTGGCGCGCAAAGTCACGGCGCAGATCCCCAAACGCCGCACGAATCTTGGCGAGGGAGTTCTCGTAGGCCAAGTCTTCCACTTCACCGCGCCAGAAGTACTTCATGGGCGACCCGGCGAGGATTCGCATCTCGTCGCCGTGCGGACGAAAGAGATAGAACGAGACATCCGGGTAGCGCTCGCGGAGCCTTCGAACGTTTCTGCCGAAGCGCCCGTTGACGAGCGCTTTGAGTCCCTGCATCGACGAAAAGATCCCGCCGCGACTTCGCACGTAACCCGCGCTGCCGCGAACCGGCACGAGCGGATCCACCATGATCACCATCGTCGCGCCCTGCTCCACGGCCACCGTCATGTTGGTCGTGCGCGTGAACGCGCCGTCGATATACCAGCGACCGTCGATCTCCTCCGGTGCGTAGAACGGCGCCAGCGCAGCAGACGCACGGACGGCCCGATGGATCGGAACGTGGTTGTGCGTTTCGGCGCTAAAGACGACGGGCGTCGAGGTGTCCTGATCCGTCGCGCCGACGAAGAGCGGCCGGCGTAGTTCCGAAAAGCGATCGCTCAGTCCCGGCTGCGTCAGATGACGCTTGAGGTAGCGGCGAAGCGCCGCGCCGGCAAAGGCCCCCGTCGGAACCGCTCGCGTCAACGAACTCAGCGCGCCGCGGGGACCGACGCCCCCGCGCGCCAGCTCGGCACCGAGGCGACCGAGGCGCGCACTCAGCTCCGCAATGTTGGGGTCAAAGAGATCCTGGCGCCGAATGGGCGCGACGCGCGAGGATCCACCCGCAAAGGCATGACCGATCTCTGCGGGGCTTACGCCATTGGCGAGGAATGCACCGAGTACGGCCCCTGCACTGATCCCGCAGAAGAGATCGAGGTCTTCCAGACGGCGGTTCACCAGAAAGGAATCAAGGGCGCGCAGCACGCCAAGCTCGTAGAGGAGACCTTCGATTCCTCCGCCCGCGAGACACACCGCGATCTTTCCACCGACGCGCTGCGCGAGAAGCTCGTCGATGCGTCCGTGAAGCTGCTCCCAGGTCGGCGCGCACAACACACTGCCCACCCCGAGCGCGCCAAGACGATAGGCGCTCTGTGCACCGCGCGCGTCCGGTCCCACGATCGCGACCACTCGTCCTCGCTGCGTTCCCGCGTGAACCTCGCCTTCGGGAAAGAGACGCTCGAGGAGCTTCCCAGCGGCATCCTCCCAGCGCCGCGTGGGATTCTCACCCGCGGTGAACGGCGGTCGCGTCCTCGTTTCGAGAAGAAGCGCGTCGACCGCGTGGCGCTGCAAGAGCTCGTGGGCAGCGTCCACATGTTGCGCAAGATGGATCTCTCGCACGCCGTCGGGCGCCTGGTAGCGAAGGGCACCGGACGGCAGCCGCTCGGTCGCCGCGGCGCGTGAAATTCCCAGCGGATCGGCCCCTTCGAGAGGCCCGACGTAGAGAAGCCGTCGCGGTCGTTCAGCCACGCCGGGAAGCTACAGTCTGCGCATCGACGGGGCAATTCACCGAGAACGGAAGAGACGTTGCCCGAGAGAAATCGCTTCTGGTAGAGTTTCGTCGGTTCGGGGGAGAGAAGGGTCCCACGTTGAGCACGCTCGACACGAGCGATATTCAAGAAGCGCTGGAAGAAGCGGGTCTCGAGGTCTATCGAAGCCGCCCTGATGAGATTCAGGTCGCGGAACGGGTCCGCCTTCACATCATGGATTCTGGCGTTCGTGTCGTGCTCCAGGAAGCCCTGATCGCCGTCCAGTTTACGGCTCGATCCCAGCGTTCCGATTTCCCTTCCGCGAAGGCGGAGGATCTCTTCGACCGCGTGCGTGGGAGCATCGGCCAACGGGCATCCGATCGCGGTTACCAAGAAACCGGCATCCGCGTTCACGAGGTGACGGATCCAGTGGACGACGCCAAAGTCCTCGATGTCTGGCACGAGGTGATCTACCAGAAGCCGACCGAGGCGATGAGCGACATCGTCGAAGAAGTACGCTGGGCCCTCGACGTAGAAAAATACGTCACGGAGTGAATCGCAAAAGCGCGACTCAAGAACATGCAATTGCATGCATGTTGTGGGGAGTCCTCCGTCTTGACTCTTTCCCGAGAACGAATCAATAAGGGTCCGCTGACGTGAGGCCAGTATTGCTCTCGTCGGCCAGCCTTTTGAGGCTGCGTTTGAATCTGGGAGGGGTGATGCAATCGACGATGGAACTCGAAATTGGCATCGTAAAGTGGTTCAACAACGCGAAGGGTTGGGGATTCATTAGTCGCGATGAAGACGGCGCCGACCTCTTTGTTCACTACACGCAAATCCGCGGCGACGGGTACCGAACCCTTCGACCCGGACAGCAGGTTCGCTACCTTCTTCGGGACGGTCCCCGCGGCAAGTGGGCCGAAGAAGTCATGCACGAACAGCCAACGGCCTGAGGCCTACGGCGCGAGACGAGTCTCGGACCAGTCCGCCCCGTCGCGCACATAGCGAAGTCGATCGTGCAGGCGGTCCACCTGGTTGAACCAAATCTCGATCATGGAGGGCTCGAGCCGGTAGCCACCCCAGTGCGCCGGACGGCTTACGTCCTGTCCCTCGAAGCGGGTTGTCACCTCGACCAAGCGAGTCTCGAGCGCTGCTCGACTGGCGATGGGTGAGCTCTGCGGTGAGGCCCACGCGCCGAGCTGGCTGCCTCGAGGGCGGCTGCGAAAGTACGCGTCGGATTCCGCGCTGGAAACGCGGGCGACGGCTCCTTCGACTCGTATCTGAACGCCTGTTTCCCACCAGTGAAACGCGAGCGCGGCTTGAGGGTGCGCCTCGAGTTCCGACGCTTTTTGGCTCTGGTAGTTGGTGTAAAAGACCAGTCCTGCGGGCTCGATCGCCTTCACCAAGACGTAGCGAACGCTAACCCCCTCCCCGCGTCGCGTCGCCAGCGCCGCACGAGCGGCGTCGTGCGGAGAGGCTTCGCGGGCTTTTTGAAAGTGAGCTTGAATCGCGGCGATAGGGTCGGTCGTCACTCCCGAGCCTTAGGACGGCCCCCCTCGAAAGGCCACTCCTTCTGAATGGATCCCGGATGAGGGAAAACCTGACGAACCGTGGTAGCGTCCCTCCGCCGAGCATGGACCCGACCGCCGCGGAGCTGATCTCCCGACTGCGCCAAAGCCCGGATGACCACCAGGCTTTTCAGGCGCTTCGGGCCCACTACCAGCACATCGGAGACCACGCGTCTCTCGCGAACCTGCTGGAGGGTTGGGCGGCGCGCCAGCGCGACGAAACGGCGGCGCACGCGTACTACGAAGCGGCGGAGCTGGTGGAGCGCTACCTGGGGGACCACGCGCGCGCCTGCACGCTTCTTGAGCGTGCCCTCGAGCAAAACCCGCATCACACGGAGGCGTTCCGCTACCTCATCGGGCTGCTCGAAAACGCCGGCGACCATCGGCAGCTCCTCGAGCTTCTTCAGCGTCAGTCGACGGCCCTTGCGCGACGCGGGGATGGACCGGCCCGCGCAAAGGTCGAGCTCCACATGGGGCAGATCTACGAGACCCAGCTCGGTCGACCCGACCGCGCGATCGCCCACTATCGAAAAGCCTTTGAAGCCGACCCGACCATGGTGCCGGCGATCTACGCGGCGCGGGAGATCTACCGAAACGCCGGCAATCTCAAGGCAGCGGCCTCGCTCTTCGAGCTCGAGGTGAAAGCCGAGGGGTCGGCCGAACGACGCGTCGCCCTCCTCCGAGAGCTCGCCCATCTCCGCATGCACGACCTCAAGGACGTGCACGGCGCGGTTCATGCGCTCGAGCGCGCCCAGACCGAGGCGCCTGGCGACCTCGCCGTCGCCCACGAGCTCGCGACCGCCCTTCTCGCTCGGGCTCAGCAGCGCGAGGGACCGGCGGCGCATCAGGAGCGCGTTCGGGCGGCCGATCTTCTCGTTCAGCTCGCCTCTCGAACGCCGGCGGAGCACGCCATCGCCTACTGCGAGTCCGCGCTAGACGCCGTTCCCGGCCACGATCCAGCCCTTGAGCTGCTCGAGTCGCTCGCGGCAGAGCACGGCCGAAGCGACCTGCTCGCGGTTCGCTGGGTTGGCTATCTCCACGTCGTCACGGAAGGTCCGGAGGTTTCGCGTCGGCGCCGCCTGCTCGGCTTTGCGTACCTCGAGGCTGGGCAGGATAGCGACGCGGTGGTGTGCCTCGAACCGCTCCTCGCGGACGGGGACAGCGAAGCCGCCGAAGCGCTGGTCGAGCTCTTCCGCCGCCTTGGCCGAAACGCGGACGCGACCCGTGCGCTAGGGGTGGCGGTCCAAGGCCTTCCTCCGGAGGAACGCGCTCCGCGGCTCCGGGAGATCATCGAGGGCTTTCTCACCGAAGGCGATCAGGCGAGTGCCCTCGCCCACGCACGCGAGCTCATCGAGCTGGAGCCGGGCGACCTCACGGCGTTGAAGCTTCTCGAAGACGACGCGCGGCAGCGCAACGATCAGCACGCCCTTCGCGACCTCATGCTGACGACGTCGCGCGCCCCTGGAATCTCCGCGGAGCTTCGGCAGAGCCGCCTCCGCGAAGTCGCGCGCATGAGCGAAGCGGAACTCGACGATCCGGATGGCGCGATCGTGGCGTGGCAGGCCCTTGCCGCGGTCAATCCGGCGAGCGAGGAAGCCCAGGACGAGCTCGCCCGCCTCCTTGAGCTACGCGGGCGGTGGGATGAGCTCGTCGCGGTGGTGGAAAAGCAAGCCCTCGGCGCGACCGAGCCCGAGACGCGCGTCGAGCTTCTCCGTCGCCTCGTCCGGGTGCATCGCCATCATCGGCAGGATCCCGACGCGGCCATCAAAGCCCTGCGCAGCCTTCGCGAAATCCGTCCCGACGACGAGGATGCGCGAAACGCGCTCCAGGAAATCCTTCTTGAAAGCGGCGATTTCGCCAACGCGCTGCCGCTCCTCGAAGAGCGGATCGAGACCTCCGTCGGCGACGAGAAAGTTCGACTCCTCGACCTCCTCGCGGAAACGCTCGAGTCACAGCTAGGCGACCGTGATGGAGCGTTCGCCGCCGCTGCGCGGATCCTCGACGAAGACGCCGGCAACCTTCCCGCCCTCGACCGCATGGAGCGCATCGACTCCGAAACGCAAAATCTCACGCGACTGGTGGAGACGCTCGCGTATCGCGGAGAGGTGTCGCCCGAGGAGCGCCCGACGATTCTGGCGCGCATCGGCCGCCTCTGCGACGAGGGTCTCGGTGAACTCGACCGCGCGGCGGAGTACTACCAGCAAGCGCTCGACCTCGACGGAGAGAACGTCGAGATCCTCGACGCCCTTTGCAGCGTCTACGATCGCGCCGAACGCTACCGGGACCTCGTCGTGCTTCTTCGCGAACGCGCGCAGATCGAAACCGACGGAAACGCGAAGGCCGAGCTCTACCGTCGCATCGCGCGAACGCTCGCGGAACGCGTGCACAACGAGGACGCCGCAGCGGAGGCGTGGGAGCGAGTCCTCGAGACCGGGGAAGACGAAGAAGCGCTTCGGGCCCTTCGTGCGCACGCGCAGTATCGCGGGGATGCCGATGCGCTCGAGCGCTACCTGGGTCGCCTCGCCGAGATCACCGACGACGACGAAGAGCGCCGAGACCTCAAGCTTGAACGCTCGGACGTCCTCGCTTCCTTGGAACGTCCCGACGAAGCCGCCGCGGTCCTCCGCACGGAAGTGCTGCCGCTCGATCCCAACCACCTCGGGGCGATTCAGAGACTCACACGGCTGAGCGAACTTCTTGAGGATGACGCGAGCTTGGCCGACGCCCTCGAACGTCAGCTCGCAATCCTCGAGGATCCGGGCCTGCGCCAGCCTTTGGCGGAGCGACTGGCAAACCTCTACGACGGCTCCCTCGCAACGCCGAGCAAGGCCATCGATGCGCTCTACCACTGGGCCCAGTGCGACCCGATGGACACCGAGCCTCGGCTTCGACTGGTTGCGCACCTGGAGCGTTCGGAACGTTTTACGGAACTCGTCGAAGTGCTGGATGGCCTCGCGGAGGTCGTCTCCATTACCGACGACCCCGGGCCGCACATTCGCCACGCCGCGACCGTCGCTGCAACGAAGCTCGATGACTGGGATGGAGCCTGGAATCGTCTTGCCCCGCGCGCGGCGGAAGACCCCGAAGCGGACGCGATGCTTCGCGAGTTCGCCGCACAGGCCGACCGGCACCCGCAGCTCGTCGACCTCTTTGTTCGTCTCGCCCAACAGGCCGAGGACGACGAGACGCAGCGCAAGCGCTGGGTGGATGCGGCCCACGTCTTCGAGGGACCGCTCGAAGACCCGAACAAGGCGCTCGAAGCCATGCTGCGCGCCTACGCGCTCGACCTGGCGGACGAATCGATGCTTGGGGAGGTGGAACGCCTCGCCGCGGGCGCCGACGCCTGGCCGCGCCTTGCGCAGGTCTACGAGCGCCTGCTGAAGACCGTTGAAAGCAAGGACGCCAAGCGAAAGCTCCTGATGCGCCATGCGCGCCTTCTTGACCAGCGGGATCCGAGTGAGGCCCTCGACCGCGTCCTGCGCGCGTGTGCTCTCGATCCGAGTGACGAAGAGACCCTGGTGGCCGCCGAGGAACTCGCACCTCGCGCCGGCCGCGCGGACGAGCTTCTGATCGTGTACGACCGTCGCCGACAGAAAGCCGACGACGACGGCGGGAGGATCGACGCGCTCCTCCGCGCTGCGCGACTTTGCGATTCCGGCCTCCTCGATCGGGAGCAGGCATTCCAGTACGTCGCGCCCGCCATCGCGCTCACCATCCGCTCCCCCGAGCTGATCGATCGCATCGAGGCGTGCATTCACGCGATGGACGAGAACCGTCCGGAGCTCGGCGCGAGCGACGCCAAGAAAACACTGGTGGGCGTGTATCGCGCGATCGCGGAGCGCTCCGAAGAAAATCCGGCCGGGGGCGCCGAGCTCCTTCTCCGAGCGGCGCGAATTCTCGATGAGCTCGGGGACTCGGCCGAGGCGTTTCGCTGCCGGCTCCTCGCTGCCACGTACGCAGCCTTGCCCCATGTCCTCGACGAGGTTGAAGAGTCGGCCGCAGCCCTCGGACGCGAGGTGGATCTCGATCGGCACTTCGCCAAGCTTGTCGAGGACGCCCTCGATCAAAACACCGCGGTGGATCTTCTGCGTCGTCGAGGCGCGCTCCTCGAACGTCTCGAGCGCTTTCGCGAAGCGGCCGACGTCTATCGACGCCTCGCGATGCTCCGAAAGGACGACGCGGACGTCGCCGACCGAATGCTCCACTGCCTTCGCCACACCGGGGAGTACCAAGACCTCCTGGTCGCGCTGGACCGAGAGATCGCGCGGAGCGACGATGACGCACGAACCCTTGCTCTGCTTCGGGAAGCGGCGGTCGTTTGGGAACGAAAGCTTGGCAATCGATGGGAGGCGATCGACTGCTTGAAGAAGGTCCTCGAACGCGCGCCCGACGATGAGGATGCGAGCGAAGCGCTCGAGCGACTCAATCGCGGCGAGGTGATTCGAGACGAACCCGATCCGCCGAAGGAAGAACCGGCACACCTTGGCGACTCGGACCCCGACACTCTCGACGCGCCGCTCGACGCGCCGCTCGAGACGGAGAGCTCGGACGACGATTCGCTCACGCAGCTTCTGGATTCGGCGCCAGGACCGTTGGGGTTCGGTGACTTCACGATGGCCGAAAGCGAGTCTTCCTTGGAGGACGAGTTTGGCGATGTGCGAGCGCCTGCACCTGAACCGGAGGGGATGGCCTTTGAAGAGACCCGCGTCGCGAGCGACGAGTCTCTCGAGATCAGCGACGTCATCAGTGACGTGATCGGCGACGTCGTCGAGGATCTCGAAGAGCCGGATTCCGTTCCTGTTCGCGAGAGTACGCCGGGTCCGATCGAGGCGCCGCCTCACGAGAGCGTCAGCGAAGGAACGGCAGAACTCGACCTCGCCGAGCTTGAGAGCGCCAGCCTCGAAGACCCGTTCCTGGAACCGTCCGAGGAAGATCCCTTCGCATCGGATGCGTTTGCGCCTTTGGGGGAAACCGCCGACTCGACCGCCGAACTCAGCGAAGAGGACCTCGAGGGAAGCGGCTCGTACGACCTCGTCGACGACGTCGAGCTTCAAGCCATCGTGGAAGATCTCGACGACATTGAAGACGACATTGAAGACCTCGGCGACGACCTCCTGATGGAGGGTGAGGAGAGCATCGAAGAGCTCGACGCCGCGGACCTGCTCGAGCAGCCCGAGCCTTTGCAGCCGCCGCGCACAAGCGTGCCGCCGCCCCCACCGACGAGCGTGCCGCCGCCTCCGCCGAAGCCCAAGGATTGAGCCCCGGGGCGTCTTGCAGCCCGAAGGGTCGCCCTTTACGCTAATCGAGTGAGGAGCGACGGGGAACGCTTCTCCCCCGAGGCATTTTGGACGACCCACCTAGACCTGCCCAACGCGCTGCGTTGGCGACCGTCGGGCATTCGCTGTGACGTTTGCCCTCATCATTGCGGCAAGCCTCGTCCTCGCCCTGCTCTATTCCGCACTGTACGCCGGCCTTCGTGCGCTCACCGACGGCGCGCTCCACGCGATTGCTGAAGCCGAAGGACCGTCTGCCCGCGAGGCGCAGCGCGCACTGGACTCGTATGCGTCGATACGTGCGCGCCTCCGTCTCGGACGCGTAGTCTTTCTCGCCGTCGCAGCCGGTTGTGCGGTTGTGCTCGCGCCAGACGCAACCATGGCCGTCGTCGCCGCAAGCCTGGTAGGCCTCACCTACTCCCTCTTGGCGGAGGCGAGCACGGCGGTTGCGCGACGTCGCGCCAACCGCGGCGCATTGCGCATGCTTCGGTGGTGCCGACCGCTCGAGTTGCTCATGGCTCCTTTCGCCGCACCGATCACTGCGGCAGCGAACGCGATCGAGGCTTCGGTGCCTCTCGCGGAACCCCCAACGGAGGTCGCCGCGCAGAAGATCGAACACGTCATCGATGAAGGTGCGAAAGAGGGCGCGATCGAGACCGCCCACGCGGAGCTTCTTCGGAATGCGCTCGAGTTCCGGGACACCGTTGCGCGCGAGGTCATGGTACCGCGGACACGCGTGGTTGGTTTTGAGGTCGGCACTCCCTTCGACGCGGTGATGGAAGCCGTCGAGGAACACGCGCACAGCCGGTACCCGGTCTATCGCGGAAGCATGGACCACATGGAGGGCGTGCTCTACGTGAAGGACCTATTCCGCGTCGTTCGTGAGGGGCGTGAGGCGCCGGCTCTGAGCGAGCTGATGCGCAGCCCGGTGTTCTTTGCGGCTGAAACGCAGCCGATCGGTTCCCTTCTTCGCGAGATGCAAAAGAGCCGCTTTCACCTCGCGGTGGTTGCAGACGAGTTCGGCGGCGTGAGCGGAATCGTGACTCTCGAGGACATCCTGGAGGAGCTGGTCGGCGAAATCGAAGACGAGCACGACGACGACGACCGCCTTGTTTCGCAGGACGGCCCCGATTCCTACATCGCCGACGCCACGGTGTCCGTCTACGACCTCCAAGAAATGCTCGGCGAAACGCTCGTCGATCCCGAAGGCGAGTTTGACTCTCTCGGCGGCATGGTGGTGCAGCTCGCAGGCGAGGTTCCTGCGGTCGGCGCTCACGTGGGAGCCGGCGGGTACGACGTCGAAGTCCTCGAAGCGGACGAGCGCGCGGTGCTGCGTGTTCGACTCACTCGTCAGCACGAGCGCGCGGCGTCCTGAGGTTCTTCAACGCGCGGACGGCGGACGGAACGCCAGCGAGGGACCCGTGCGACCGGTAACCCCGCCCTGCCCGCCATCGTAACCCCAACACCAAACCTGGCCTTCTTCGTCGAGCGCACAGTTGGCAGTCGTCGTGATCTCCAACCCTCGAAGGCCTCGGCTGTTCGGCACTTCCCCCCGTACGCCGCGAGGACGCTCGCGATGACCGCCGATGGGTGTCTCGCGTAGGTCCACTTCGACAATGGGTTCGTCTTCTCGGGTAACCCAGACGCGCTCGTACGCCACAACCACCTCCCGGGTTCCGGGAATCGTCACTTCGAAAGGCTCGTGGCGACCGGTCCGAAACTCCCAATACCGGCACGCGACGCGCTGGTCGGCGCCGACGACACAAAGCGTTCGAAACGGAAAGTGGGATCGCGCCTGCACGCTGTCAAAGGAAAGCGATTGCGCCCCTGCGAACTCCCGAATCGTAAACGGCCGAAGGTCGCTCGGCGCGCTGTCTGAGGTCGTCCAACAGCGGACGCCGCTTCGCAAAATCGCGCAGGCGCGCCCGTCTTCCACATGCACGTAGGATGCTCCGGCGGTTCGAGGAACCGTCCGCGGCGGCCGATCGTGACGCCAGCAGTGAACGCGGCCCCCGGAAACGAAGCACCCGCCAGAGCCGCCCACGCTTACCTGCTCGACGCGGCGCTCGTCGAACTCCAAGCGTTGACCAAACCCAGGTCGCTGCCGACAGCGCAGCGTTTGATCCTCGAGGACACAGATATTTGTCCCGACGTGAATCCAGCGAGCGCGGGCGGAAGGCGAAGAAAGCGCGCTCTCGAGAGTGGCTTGGGCTTGCGCTCCGTCTTGCCTCCAGCAGTGCACCCCGCCCGCTCGAAGCGCGGCACAACCACCGGAGACACTCACGGAGGGCCCGACCCCGACCACTTGCAGCGCGCCGCCGTAGTGACGCGGCCCCCAGCACTGCACGCTCTCGTCCTCGAGAAGTGCGCAAGCGGACGCCCCGTGAACCGCAATGTCGACCACGGCACCCGGCAAGCTGATTTGCTCGGGCTCGGCGATGTTGAGACCCCAGCACCAGACCTGCTTCTGCGCGTTGAGCGCACACGCAACGCTCGCGCCGACAGCGACCCGTATCGACCCCTCGACGACGTTCGAGACCCGAAGCGAATCGTGCTCCGCGCGGCACGTTATCCCTTCCTCCGTACGGACGCAGACCGCTTCATTGGACACCGAAAGCTCGCTGGCGTTCCGCGGCAAGGCCGTCGCCTCTCGAGCGGGGTGACGCTCGTAGGGCAGTTCTTCGGCAACCACCCTCCGAGCTCGCGTCCCCCAACAGACGATGTCGCCGCCGCGTCGAAGAGCACATCCCAGTCCATCTCCCACGCCGACCTGCGTCGCCTCGGTGACGCCCGGAACCCGAAACGCTTCGAACGCCCGCCTTCGCTCCCCGTCCCCGAGCTCGCCGGCGAACCCGTCGCCGAGGCAGTGCACCGCGCCGCGCTCCGTCGCCGCGCAGAACGTACGCTGTGCCGCCGCGATGTCGACAATCCCCTCGAGTCCTGGAACTGGCACCGGCGTGAGCTCGACCTCTTCCGCGTCCCGCGTTGAGTCTTGGCTCCACGTCCGGGCTCCCCAGGGAAGTCGCCCCCAACACGCCACGGTTCCATCGAGGCGCCGCGCGCAGGCGTAGCTCGCGCTTCGTTCCACCTCGACCGCGTCCGCGATCTCGGAAACCCGCGTCGTCTCCGCCTCAAGTTCGCGACGTCCGTTGCCCCGCTGGCCGTCTTCGGAACGATCCCAGCAGAACACCTGTCCTTCGTGAATTGCGCAGCCCGCCGCGACGCGCCCGCGAGCGGCGTGTTCCTCGGAAGCCGGGACGTCCGCTTCTGAACGCTGCGCCTCCGAACGCTGCGCTTCCGGACCCTGCGTTTCAGGGTCTTGGGGCGAAAGGGCTCTCTCCGCAGGCGGCGTCGCTCCACACGCCGCCACCCACCACGCAGCGACCACCCAGGCTCTCATCTCAGTACTCGACGTGATCGAGGCGCAGCTCCGCGCCGCCCATGCGGGGCCGGAGCAACCCGTAGTGGGCGACGCGTCCTTCCGGCGCCATGCCGACCGAGCCCACGTTGATGACGCGCTGATCCCCGAGATCCCAAATCACGGGAACGTGCGTGCTGCCACAGACCACGATGTCCGCCGGGTCGTCAGCGATTCGAAAGCGTACTTCTTCCTCGGTGAGGTCGTGTCCGATCTCCAGCGTCGAGTCGGCCGGCGAGCCGTGCACCAGAATCAGCTCCGACCCGTCGATGAGCGGAAGCCGCAGCGTCTCAGGAAGCCGACGGAGCTGCTCGAGCACGAGTTCGCCGAGGGCGCTACGCGTCGCTCGAAACGCGTCGAGACGCTTCTTCTCCGTCGGGTCACTCGTCTCGACATCGTCCGGATCGACCTCGACGAGAGCGCGGTCGCTCAGGCCGCGGACGCACTGCGCCTTTGCGGCAACGAGGGCCCGCCATGTCTCGAGAGGCGCGTCCCCGCCGAGGATGAGGTCTCCGGCGACGAGAATTCGGCCGACGCCTTCGCGATCAAACTCACGCAGCACCGCCGTGAGCGCCGGCAAATTTCCGTGCACATCGGAGATCAATCCGATGGGACGCGCCTCGGGCGGCTGTTCGTTGGCTGAGAAAACCACGGGCAGCCTATAGCGCGCTGTGCACGAACTGGGTAGCAGTGACCAACCTTCGCTAGGATCCCCCGGTGAAGCGAACGCGCCGGATGCCTGGGCTCGCCAAAGCCACCCGCGGGTCGCGACTACGCGAACGAATCGCGGGAGTCGCCCTTTCCCGACAGGCCGAAGAGACGATCTTTCAAACGGCGGAAGTCATGAGTGAGGGATCGGTGCGCGAAGGTCCGGAGGGCGCTACCTATTTTGGCAGCACGATGCTCACCGTCGACCTCGAACGACTGCGCCAAACCTGGAGAGGTGCGCTCGATACCCTCGATCGTGAGCGACTTCGACGAGCCGTCGAGGGTTCGGTACGCGTCAAACTTCGTGCGATGCGAATTGCTCGCGCGGAAGCGGCGCACCGCCTTCCCGACCGTAGCTTCGGAACCGCAGCCGTCGAGACGGTCGTGCATCTTCGCGGCTCGCAACTGCACATCGACGTCGACCTCGAAGTCCCCCTTGACCTTCAGCGCCGCAAGCTCCGATGAGTGACGACGACAATGTGATTCATGTCGTCTTTGGTTCGGACGGAGGTCATCGCCTTCGCGCCCCCGTCGAGCCACCCCGCAGCGAGCCTTCCGAAACGGTGCCGCCACCCCCGACGGATCCGCACGATCCCTTGGCGGATCTCTACGCCCGCGCGGAGGTCGCCCGGCTCTTCGACATCACCGAAAGCCGCCTTCGTTACTGGGACAAAACGGACTTTCTGAAGCCGTCGGCAAAGCGCGGACGCCGCCGGTTTTACACGTTTCAAGACCTCATCGGCATTCGTGCCGCCAAAGGGCTTCTCGACGCGGGCCTTCCGCTCCAGGAAGTCCGTCGCTCCGTCGATGCGATTCGAAAAGCGCTTCCCCGCGTGGTTCGACCGCTCGCCGAACTCCGCGTCGTCGCAGAGGGCCACGCGATGCTCGTTCGCGACGAGGGCGGAACCTACGAACCGCAAACGGGACAGCTCGTCCTCGACTTCAAGGTGGAGGCTCTGAAGAAGGACGTCGTTCGTGTGCTTCGGCGAACCCCGTCCCCGACGGATCGACAGCACGCCTACGCCCTCTACCTCGAAGGGTGTCGACTCGACGAAGACGAATCGACGATGGACGAAGCCGAGCGCTGCTATCGCGAAGCGTTGCGCCTCGATCCCGCGCTTTCCAACGCGCTAACGAACCTCGGCAACCTCGCGTTTCGCCAAGGCGACATCTCAAAAGCGGAAACTCTTTATGGCCAGGCGCTCGCGATCGATCCCGAGCAACCGGAGGCGCTCTACAACCTCGGGTTTCTTCACACCGATCGCGATGACCACAAGGCCGCGGTCGGGTTCTTTCGTCGCGCCCTCGCCTCCGACCCCCATTTTGCCGACGCGCATTTCCACTTGGCGCTCGCCCACGAGATGCTGGGAGAAGCCCGGCAGGCGCGCCCTCACTGGCAGCGCTACCTCGACCTCGACCCCCACGGCGAGTGGCGCGACATCGCCGAAGAGCACCTCGCGCGCTCCTCGTCCTAAACGCCTCCTAGATTTTGATGGCGCCTGAATTTTGATGGCGCCTAGATTTTGATGGCGCCTAGATTTTGATGGCGCCTAGATTTTGATGGCGCCTAGATTTTGATGGCGCCTAGATTTTGATGGCGCCTAGATTTTG
>JBCDAA010000112.1:0-22573 GCA_039186435.1 Myxococcota bacterium
GAACTCGCTCCGGAGCACGCGGGCTCGCGTCGCGCGCTCGACCGGCTCTATCGCCGAACCGAGCGCTGGCGGGATCTTGTCGCGCTGCTTCGGCAGGAACTCGATCGCGCAGAAAGCGATCACGAGATCGTGGAGCTCCTCTACGAAATCGGCGAGCTTCACGAGCAGAAGCTGCGGGAGGCGTCCTCCGCGGTCGATCAGTACGAGGCGGTTCTCGAAAAGAATCCCACGCACGTGCGCGCCCAGCAGGCGCTCGAGCGACTTCTGAGCGACGCCGGTCAGCGGCAGCGTATCGCGACGCTTCTCGAACCCTTCTACGACGCGCAGGGAGCCTGGAGCGAGCTGGCGAACGTTCTCGAAGTTCAGCTCGAAGACGTTTCGGACCCCGGCGGTCGAGTGGGGCTGCTCAGTCGGCTTGCCAACCTCTACGAGGATCGCCTTCACGACTCCGACAAAGCATTCGCATCGCTCTCGCAAGCCGTGTTGGCGGATCCCGCGGACGGGGGCGTTCGGGAAGAGCTTGCGCGCGTCGCACGAATTCGCGGTGCTGACCGAGAGCGCGCCGAAGTTCTCGAGAAGGCGGTCGAGTCGGCCGCGGACTCGGGATACCTGCAGGCCGAGATCCTTTTGGAGCTGGCCCGGCTGTGGGACGAGCAGGTCGGCGATGTCGAGGCGGCGGAGCGCGCGTTCACGCGTCTCATCGAGGTCGACGGGGACAATCCCGACTCCGTGCTTCCCGCTGCGCGCGCGCTGGAGCGCATCCACCTCGCGGGCGGCGCCTACGAGAAGCTTGCGGAGGATCTTCGTCGACAGATTCGCCTCGAGCACGACCAAGAGGCGCGCGCCGAACTCCTCGTGCGTCTTGCGACCCTTCTCGAGGAAACGCTCGAAGACGTGGAGGGCGCGATCGCCGCTCACCGTCAGCGTCTCGACATCGACCCGGCGGACGTTGACGCGCTCCGTTCCCTCGAGCGTCTCTACGGTCGAACCGGCGAATGGCAGCGTCTCATTGGCGTGCTCCAGGCGCGCGACGCGGCCACGATGGAGGAGTCGGAGCAGGCAGAGATCGCCCGCCGCATCGGCGAAATCTACGAGACAAAGCTCGACGACGCGGACAACGCGATCGTTGCGTACAACGATGCGCTCTCCCGCTTTGGTCCGTCCGAAGCGACCCTCGACGCCCTCGCGCGCCTTTATGGCGTGAGCGAAAAGTGGGACGACCTGCTTGAGATTCTCGAGCTTCAGGTCGAGCAGACGACCGATCCTGAGCGCCTCGCCTCGCTCCGCTTTCAGTCGGCCGAGCTCATGCGCCGCACGGGAGACTTTGAGCGCGCGATCGAGACCTACGGGGAAGTTCTTTCGCTCGTTCCCGGTCATGAGGGAACGGTCAACGCTCTCGAGGAAGTGATCACCGATCCGGACGCGGGCTTTCGGGTGGAGGCGGCGCGAACGCTGGTGCCGCACTACGAGAGCACGCTCCAGCACGGCAATCTGATCGCTGCCCTCGAGGTGGTCGCGGAGACCGACGAACCCATCGACAAGCTGCAGGCGCTGCGACGCGCCGCAGAAATCGCCGAGATCGGGATGGAAGACCAGGGGATGGCTTTCTCGCTGATGTCCAAGGCGGTACGCGCAGGACTTCACGAGCCCGACCTTTCGTCGATGATTCACGACCTCGAACGGCACGCGGTGGCGGCCGAGAAGCACACGGAGCTCGCGCAGCTTCTCGAGGATCTCGCGCCCGACATCATGGACGGGGATCTCCAGACCGAAGCGCTCATGAAAGCGGCGACGACCGTGCGGGGACGCCTCGGCGACGGAGCCCGCGCGCGTTCTCTCTTCGGGCGAATCCTTCACAACCAGCCGGATCACCGTCCTGCGCTCGACGCTCTTGAAGAGCTGCACGGCGAGGCCGAGGACTTCGAAGCGCTTCTCGAAGTCGTGCAGCGAAAGGCGGAAATCGCCGAGACCCCCGCGGAGCGAATTACGCTTCTCGAGCGACAGGCCACCATCTGCGAAGAGCAGACCGGGGATCTCACCGCCGCCATCGATGCGTACGAACAGGTGCTCGGCGAGAGCGAATCGCACCTCGACGCGTACGTGGCCCTTCATCGTCTCTACACCAAAGCCGAGCGGTGGAACGACCTCTCCGCGACGCTCGAGCGACAGCTCGACGCGGGGGTCGGCAGCGCCGTGGACGTTCGCTTCGAGCTTGGCAAGGTCAACCTCGAGCGACTGAACGATCCCTACCAGGCGATCGAACATCTGCGCGAAGCGCTCGCGCAGGACGGCAACCACGAGCCCTCCGTCGGTCTTCTCGAGCGGGTGATGGAGCACGAGGAACATCGCTCCACCGCGGCGGAGATCCTCGAGCCGGTGTTCCTCCGGCGCATGGATTGGCCGAAGGTGACGGCGACCCTTGAGGCCCGGCTCGCGTCGAGCGACGACATCGAGGAGCGAAAGCGGATCCTGCAGAAGCTCGGCCAGATTCACGAGGACTACCTCGAGGATCTCGAGGGAGCGCTGGGGACGTACGCGCGGCTCTTCCGCGAGGACCCGCGCGACCGCGACGTCTGGGCGACGCTCTCGCGACTCGCCAACGTTCTCGAACAGTGGGGCGAGCTCGGCGGCATCTACGCGGATGTCACCACCGAGAACGGCATCATGGACGAGGAGACGGCCGAGATCGCTCGCATGGCGGGTCGAATCTTCGACGAACGCGTGGGCGATGCCGCGCGCTCCGCCGAACTCTACGCGCTCGTGCTCGAGTTCGAGCCGACGGATGTCGAAGCGTTTGGTTCTCTCGAGTCCGCCTACCACCGGCTCGATCGAACCGACGATCTTCTTCAGCTCTATCGCCGACGCGTCGACGTCGCCGAGAGCGATGACGAGCGCGTCTCGCTCCTGCACAAGCTCGCGCGAAGTCAGGAAGAAAAGAAGGGCGACGGAGAAGGTGCGATCGAAACGTACCGCGAGGTGCTTCAGGTCGCCCCGGATGATGCGACGGCCATCGACGCCCTCGACCGACTGCTCACCACCCACGAGCGCTGGGTCGACCTTGTGGACCACGTGCGCTTTCAGATCGACGGCGCAGTGGGCACCGACGGCGAGGCGGACCTCAAGCATCGCCTCGCGTCGCTTCTCGCCGAGCGTCTTGAGGACAAGGTTGGTGCGCTCGACGTTCTCGAAGAGGTTGTCCAGGATCAGCCGGGGCATACGCCGAGCGTTCGAGCGCTCGAAGCGCTCGGTGGAGATCCGGAGCTACGCCTGCGAGTCACGCAGATCCTTGAGCCGCTCTATCGGGGCGCCGACGACTGGCAGAAGCTGGTCGGTGTTCTCGAGGCGCAGGTCGCGCTTGCGGAGGACCCGCCGGAGCAGGCGCGCCTTCTCGCCGAGATTGGTCGCCTCCACGAGGAGCGCGGGGGTGACGGGGCACGCGCGTTTCATGCGTGGGCGCGTGCGTTCGCGGCCGATCCCCACGACGAGTCGGCGCGCGGCGAGCTCGATCGTCTCGCTGGGCTCCTCGGCGCCTGGGACGAGCACGTCGCGGCGTACGAGCAGGCCCTGGCGACGACGCACGACCCGATGCTGATCAGTCAGCTGCTGTCGACGATGGCGCGGGTACACGACGAAAAGCGGGGCGACCCGCGCGCCGCGATTCAGACCTACGAACGCGTTCTCGAAAACGACCCGGACGACGCGAGCACCCTCGATGCGCTCGAGGCGCTCCACACGATGGTCGGCGACTGGCGCGGTCTGGTGGATGTTCTCGATCGCAAGGTCGAGCGAAGCTACGAGCCAGCAGAGCGCGCGGAGCTCCTCCGGCGTGCCGGTTCGGTGCTCGAAGAGCTTCTCGGCGACCCGGCGGGCGCGATCGAGCTCTACACCCGCGCAAGCCAAGAGGACGACACGGACGTGATCGCCCTTGAGGCGCTCGATCGCCTCTACACATCGGCGAACAACTTCGAGGCCCTTGCGGATGTTCTTCGCCAGCGCGTTGAGCTGGAAGAGCCCGCGGACCGGGCAGCGCTCGGTCTCCGTCTCGGGCAGCTCCTCGAGACCCAGCTCGGCGCGCCGGACCAGGCGATCGACGCGTTTGTGGCGGTCCTCGAGGCGGAGCCTTCCCAGCCGGATGCGGTCGCGTCCCTCTCGCGGCTCTACGAGCGACAGGGCCTCTGGCCGGAACTCCTCGACAACCTCAAGCTTCAGGCCGGAATGGCGCAGTCCGCGGACGAGCGGGTCCAGCTGATCTTCCGGGCTGGCGAGGTAACGGAACGCGAGCTCGACGATGTTCTCGAAGCCCTGACCCTCTATCAGCAGGCCCTCGAGATGGACACCCGTCACGAGCCCTCGATGCAGGCGTTGATTCGCATCAGCCATCTCGAGGACTACCGCCTTCAGGCGGCCGAGATTCTCGAGCCGCTGCTCACGGTGCAGGAACGCTGGGACCGCTTGGCCGATCTCCTCGCGCTCAAGGCGGACGCCGCGACCGATCCCTACGACAAGAAACAAGAGCTCATGGCGCTGGCGCGCGTGCGCGAGACGGGACTGCAGGACGCCTCGGGTGCGTTCGACGCGACGGCGCTCGCGCTCGCCGAGGATGCGGCCGACGAAGAGATCGCCGAGGAACTGGAGCGCCTCGCGGCGGCCACGGACGGATACCGTCGTCTTGCGGACGAGCTTGCCGCGCGGGCGAGTCACTCGTTCGATCCCGTGGTCGCGCGCGGGCACTTTGTTCGCCTCGCGCGCGTCGCGGAGGAACGCCTTGGTGATGACGCGCGCGCGGTCGACGCGTTTCAGCGGGCGCTCGAGCAGACGGGCGACGACGAGGATCTCCTGGCTGCGCTCGATCGGCTGCACGTGAAGACGGAGGCCCACAGCGCGCTTGCGGAAGTTCTCGAACGGCGGATCAACCTCGCGACCGATCCGGTCGAACGCGCGGACTTCCTGGTCCGTCTCGGAACCCTTCGCGAACAGCAGTTCGGTGATCTGCGAGGCGCCTTTGCGGCCTTCCAGGAGATCGTCGAGCGCGATCCCGCGGACGACCGGGCTCTCGATGGACTGCAGCGTCTCGGCCAACACGAGGAGCTGGCGCTCGAGGTCGTGGACACCCTTGAAGCTGCATTCCGGGAAACTGGCGCCCTCGACCGGATTGCGGGGCTCTACGACATTCGCATTCAACTCGCGGACTCGGACGGCGAGCGAGTTCGCATGCTCCAGGACGCCGCGGCCCTCTGGGAGAACGAGCTCGGGCAGCCGGACAAGGCGCTCGAATCGTTGTGCAAAGCGTTTCAAATCGACCCGCGTGACAGCGTTCTTCTTGAGGACATCGAGCGTCTCGCTGCAACGAGCGGAAACTGGGAAGCGCTTCGCGGGATGGTCGAAGGCGCGGTCGCCGGGGACATCGATCGCGACCTGCAGCGTGACCTGAACCTGCGCGCCGCGGCGTGGTACCGGGATCACCTCGGCGATGTGGCCGCAGCGGAGCAACGCCTTCGGGCGGCGCTCGAAGCGGATCCGGAACTCAACGAAACCCACGAGCAGCTCGTCGATCTTCTGCGGGTACCAGAGCGCGAGGGCGACCTGGTTGCGGCGCTTCAGGCGTGGGCGGCCGTCGAGATCGACGAGTACGCAAAGAAGGATCGACTGCGCGAGGCCGCGCGTCTTGCCGAGTCGGCTCTCGGTGATTTTGCGACGGCAGCGTCCTGCTACGAGATGGTGCTCGAAACGGATCCGGCCGACGTCGAGACCCTCGACGACCTGATTCGTCTTCGCACCAACGAGGGCCGCTGGATCGACGTTGTGCCGCTTCTCGAGCGCCGCATCGACGCCGAGATGGACCCGGGGGCGCGTCTCGACCTGCGTCGCCAGCTAGCGGAGGTCTACGCGGGCCCGATCGATGACAAGGAGCGCGCGACTGCGGCGTTCGAGGCCATTCTCGACGAGGCGCCCGAGGACCTGGACGCCATCGGCGCGCTGGAAGGGCTCTACGACCAGGCAGAGCGCTGGGACGACCTTCGCGGTCTCCTGGATCGACGGCTCGATATTGCGGTGACCGACGACGATCGGGTCGCAGCGCGCGTTCGTCTCGCGCGTCTTTCGGAGCGCGCCTTCGGTCGTCGCGACGATGCGATGAACCAGCTTCGGGAGATCCTCGAGATCGATCAGACCAACGTCGAAGCCCTCGGCGAACTCGAGCGGCTTCTGACGCTGGAAGAGCACTGGGACGATCTGGCCGAGCTCCTCGACAGGCGCTCCGGTGATGCGGCCGCGATCGGGGACGTGGAAACCCAAAAAGTGTTCCTCGTTCGCCTGGCTGCCCTCCACGAAGAAAAGCGCGAGAGCCGCGGAGAGGCGCTCGCGGTGCTCGATCGCGTGCTCACCCTCGATCCCAACAACCTCGATGCGCTTCGCAAGCGCGTCGTTCTCTTCGAGAGTGCCGAGGATTGGGCCCAGGCCGTGGAAGCGCTCGAGCAGCTTCTTCCGCACCTCGAGGTCGCGGAGGCCGTGGCGACCTGTCACCGCATTGCGGACCTCTCCGAAGAGAAGCTCGAGGATCCCGCGCGGAGTGCCGGCGCATTGCGCGCGGCGTTCGACCTGCAGCCGAGCGCGACGACGCGCGAGCTCCTCAAAGCGCACTACGAGAAGCACGAAAACTGGCGCGAGCTTGCGGAGCTGCTCGAAGGCGAGGTCGAAGACGAGCCGGATCCCACGAGCAAGGTGGCCGCGCTGAAGCGCATCGCCGGCATCTACACCGAGCAGCTCGATGAGGCGGCGGCCGGCGTCGTTTTCTTGGAGCGGGCGGCGGAGCTCACGCCCGACGATCGCGAGGTGCTCTTGCCGCTTTGCGACATCTACATCGCCGCGGGGCGTCAGCAGGATGCGGTGCCGGTGCTCGAAAAGATAATCAGCAGCTTCGGCACCCGCCGCAGCAAGGAACTGGCGAAGTACCACCACCGCCTCGGGCGCGCGCTCGAAGGGATGGGCGATATCGAAGGCGCGCTTTCGCACTACGACTCCGCCTTCAAGATCGACCTGACGAACGTGCAGATCCTCCGCGACCTCGGGCGCCTTTGCCACGCGCGCGAAGACTGGCCGCGAGCGCAGAAGACCTTCCGCGCGCTTCTTCTGCAGAAGCTGGGGCCGGACGCCGGGATCACAAAGGCGGACGTCTACTACTTCCTGGGCGATATCTCGTCGAAGACGGGAGACACCCGCAAAGCGATTTCGATGCTGGAGCGTGCGGTCGCCGAGCAGAAGGATCACGCGGAGGCCGCGGCGCTCCTCGCGCAGCTGAAGTCCTAGGGCGTGCGCGTATCGATCGATGGAGCGATCGTGGCGGCGGACCAAGCGCTGGTTCCCGTCACGGATCGCGGCTTTCTCTACGGCGATTCCGTGTTCGAGACCTTTCGAACTTACGGACGGCGGGCCCACGCGCTCGGACGCCACCTTGCGCGCCTCGAGCGCTCCGCCGCTTCGGTTGCTCTTAGGCTTCCGGTGGACGCCGAGACCTTCCGCGCGGAAGTTCGTGCGCTGATCGATGCGAGCGAAGGCGAGCGAAAGATTCGTCTGATGGTGACGCGCGGGGACGCGGCTGGGCTCGCGGACGATGGCGCGAGGCGAGTGATTCTGAGCTATCCCTTTCAGCCTCACCCAGAGGCCCACTACAGCCAAGGCGTCGTTGTCACCCTGGTGGAGGGCGGCCGTGATCTCGCGAGCGCGAAAGCGGGCAGTTACCTCACGAGCGTGCTGGCAACGCGGACGGCCCGGAGTCGCGGAGCCTACGAGGCGATCCTCTCCCAGGAAGATACGATTCTCGAAGGGGCGACTAGCAACGTCTTCTTTGTGAGGGAGGGCTGCCTCTACACCTCCCGCGCGGGCGTCCTTCCTGGGGTGACCCGCGGTCTCGTGCTGGAGCTGGCGCGAGAGCGGGGGATTCCCTGCGCGGAGGGGGTCGTCCCGCGAAGTCTCGTCGCGGAGGCGGAGGAGGCGTTTCTCACGAGCGCGACCCGCGAGGTCATGCCCATCTCCAGGGTCGACGAGCGCGTTTTCGGCCCTCCTGGACCGATAACCAAGGCGCTTCTGGAGGCCTACCGCGGGTCGCTGGGGGCGCGGGTTGACGGTGCGGAGAGGGCGCGCTAGCTCTTCCCGCTCTCGAGGAATCCATGTCTGACACCAGCAAGACCCGCACGCGACGCGAAAACAAGAAGCGAAAGGCCGGCCAGAAGCGGAAGAAGGCCCTCGCGAAGAAGGGCACGACGCCCGCGTTTCCGATTCATCCGAAGAAGTAGCGATCCCTTTTCGGGGGAGCGTTCTTCTTGCGTGCTTCGTCTGCGCGCAGTGCAGCGAGCCGTCCTCGCTGACTGAAGGTGCGGAAGAAGCACCCGCGGTCGAGGCAGCGGCCGAGGAACCGGTTCGTCTCGAGCCGGCGCTTGAACAGCCGGCGCTCGAACCGGCGACGGTGCCCACCGACGGGCTTTCGGTGTCGACCTCCGTCGACGCGCCGTCCGATGTTCTTGAGGCCGCCCGACAAGGGCGACCGGCATTGCGGCCTTTGTGGGTCGCGCGCGCCGGCGAAGAGGGCCCGCGCGTCTACTGGATCGCCTTTGTGACGAGTGGTTTTCTCGAGGCTCAAGCGCGCGCGGACGCGGAAGGAACGCGCGAGGCGTTTGACCGCGACCTCGCTGCGGCGATGGACACCTGTGAGGAGTCCGCGGATGTCGGAGACTGCGACTCGTGCATCTCGGATTGCTGGCGCAGCGTTCCCAGCGCCATCGGTGACACCACGCAGCACCTTCACCTGGTCCGCGCGTCGGTGCGCGACTCGCCACGCGTGGACGGCAGCGAAGCGATTTGGACGGGGCGGCAACGGGATGAGATTCGGTCGCGGCTTCGGCGAGTCGAAGACGTCGACGGAGACGGGCGGCTCGAGCTTGCGCTCCAGGTGGTAGTGCGAAACGAGTGGCCGGCTGGAGACGGCGAGGACTCGTCGCGAACGCAGCTCTTCGTCGACGCGGATACGCTGAAACTTCAGGTCGCCCTTCGGCGCGAGTATGAACACGACGGGCATGGAGGGCGGCTTCAGGAGCGGAGTGAGGTAGGATTTCGCGATCGCGACGGTGACGGGCGACGCGATTTTAGCGTTCACTTCGTCCGCGAGAATCACGAGAACGAATGCATGAGCTACGAAGACGACGCGCGCCCACCCGAATGCCGAAATCTCGATGTGAACCTAACCGCGTCGTACTCGATCGAGCACGACCGCTGGGAGCTCCCCGAGGGAAGCGCCTGGCCGTGGGAGTAGGGCGCGGGCTGGCCCTGGTTCTTCTCTTCCTGGTCTTGCCCTCGCAGGGCGCGGCCCAGGAAACGCCCGTGAACGAACGGGACCAGCTGCTCTTTGCGGACCTGAGTCTTGGCGTCGTCAGCGCCGGCTACGAGCACATTCTCGCTGAGCGCATCGGGCTTAGTGGCGCGGTGGGCATCTACGGACCCTGGTACATCGATCGCCCGGTCGACATCTTCGCGTTTAACGCCGAGTTCCGTGTCTTCTGGTACATCCTCGGCACGGCGTCGAAAGCGCAGCTCTACGTCTCGCCGGCGTTTCGTCTGGGACGACCGCGCGCCGACGACGACGGGCGAACGCTAAAAGGGATTTCGTATGCCCCGCGAGTCAGTGCGGGGGGCACGTTTCGCTTTGGTCACTTCTTCTTTCGGCTGGGCATCGGCATTCAGCACGAAAACGTCGACCTCGATCGCCGCGCGACGGGCGAGAGCGTCGACATTCATCGCGTTACCCCCGTGGTCGATGCCTACGTCGGCGCCGCCTTCTGACGCGCTGACTTCCGACTCTGGCTTCTGACCCTGGGCGCTGAGTTCGGCTTAGGACTTAGTGCAGGGTGTGATTGCTGCCGTCGACTTCGATCGTCGGTACACCCGGCTCTCGACCTTGCGGCGGGTCCCCGCTAACGAGGATGCGCGGCCCGTCGTCGGCGAGCTGCTGTTCCACGAGGCGTTCGAGGCGCGCGATGGCCTCGTCGCGGTCGCTTTCCTCTGCCGCCATCGCCTCGAGCTTGGCTTTGGCGTCTCGGCGTCGTCGTCGCCAGGCGAGAATCAACAGGAACGCCGCGAGGACCCAAAAGGTGCTCCCGCCGACGAGCATCGGGATGCTCGACATGCGGCTTTCGAGTTCGGCGGTCCATTCTCGTTCGAGCTGCTGCGGCGAAAGGGAGTACGCCTCCATCAACGCGTCGTCAAAGCTCCGGCCTTCGCCGAGCTCGAAGATCAACCGATGCATCTTGGATCGACCGCGTTCCTCACGGCGGAGAAAGGTGACGACGTCGGCCGCCTCCGCGTAGGCGAGACTCACCTCATGGACCCGTTCGGGAAAGCGACCGTCAAGCATGTGGAGCGGAATCTGTTCGTCGGCGAGGTGCGCCCGCGCGAGGACCTGAAAGCGGTCGAGGGAACGCTCATCCGCGTGAAAGATCGCCATTCCCTCGACGAACCAGCGCGGCATGTCGGCGCCGCCTACGGCTCGGCGGAGCGCGACATGAGAGAGCTCGTGCACGAACACTTCTGCTAGATCCGGGGGCTCCCAGTTCCCAGGCGCGTCGAGGCTCAGGATGATCACGCCGAGGTGGGGGTACGCGACACCGGTCGCGTAGGACGGGACGCCGAGACCACGCGGCGCGAGCGCCCGCATCTCTTCGGGGCTCCGCGCGATTCGAACCGTGATCGCGTCGTCGACATCGACGCCGAGGTCCTCTTCGATCATGGGCCAGGCGTCGCGCCGCAGCGCCTGGAGCTCGCGTACTTCGTCTTCGGTCGCGGGCGGATAGTCCCAGCGAACGGAGTCGACCTCATCGGTACGAAAGTCGCCCGGCGGCGGGGGCAGCGTGAAGACGCGCTCGCTCCATACGAGGTCGCCCTGGGCCTGCGCGCTCAGCGTGGGCAGAAGCCCAAGGATTGAGAACAGCGCAGCGAGAAAGAGCTTCATTCTCCAGAACCCGACCGAAATCGTAGCACCGGCGGGGGAGGGTCGTCATCGCGGTTTCGGACGACAAAGAACGTCACGACACCAACGAGAAGCACGGACGCGAGAATATAGGCCCAGTTTTTCTTGAAGAACGCTCGCACCGGGGGGAGTTCCGCGTCTTCGTCCTCGGCTTCTTCGTTCGGATTTTCGTTCGCTGCTTCGGCGGTCTCCTGAGGGGTCGGCGCTGTACGAACGGAGCCTTCTCGCGCGTGCCGTTGTGCAGCCCGCGCTGCGCGCACGACAAAACGCGCGCTCGCGGCCACCGGATAAGCCGCTGGCGTATCGCGAAAGAACGCCGCTGCCGCGCGGTCAAACACCTCGACGCGAACTTCGTCACCCAGGCTCAGCACCACCAGCGCGTCTGCGCTCGCAAACGCCGCGAGACGGTCGAGGGTGTCCTGGTCATCCCCGAGACCAAGACTTCGCCGCGCGGCGCGAACCCGGTCGAGCCCGTCGTCTTCACCTTGCCCAAGCATGGCCTGGCGAAGGGCGGGATCGGAAGGTAGGCGGACCCGGTCACCGAGCGCGTCTTCGAGATCGGCGGCCGCACGGCGAAGGACAGGTTCGGGATCGCCGCGCACAACGATCGCGACCTTCGGCCGGCGAGAGGAAAGCGAGGATCGCGACGAGTCCGAAGCTGCATCCGAGCCCGACACATCTTGCCCTTGCCCTTGCCCTTGCCGCGGCGGGTCGTCCGATGCCGAATCCGACTGCGATGCCGAATCCGAACCCGCTTCGGCCTCCGACGCATCCGAGCCCGACGCAGCATCCGAGCCCGACGCAGCATCCGAGTCCGACGCAGCATCCGAGTCCGACGCAGCATCCGACCCCGACCCATCTTGCCCTTGCCCTTGCCCTTGCCCTTGCGGGGACGGGTCGTCCGACTCCGACTCGGACCCCGATTCCGACTCCGCGCCCGCCGATACGTCCTGCGCCGACCCAGTCGTCGCGATCAGGAGCCCCAGCAGCACAAACGCCCGCATGCGCGAGACTCTACGAGGGGGATTCCTGGGAGGCCACCTGACGGCCGAGCCAGATGTGAACCAACGTGAGGCCGTTCGCAGGGGCCGTGGGCCCCGCGTCGGGGCGCTTGCCGCCGTCGAGCAAACCGAGCGCGAACTCGGGCGTCATCTTGTGCCGCCCGACCTCCACGAGAGTGCCAACGAGGATGCGAACCATGTTTTTCATGAACGCATCGCCGACGACTTCGATCGCCAGCGCGTGCGCTTCGCCGCCAAACTCTGGAAGCACGCGAACGTCAAAGAGCGTACGAATGGTGTTGTCACGCGTGTCGCGGACGGAGCGGAACGCGTGAAAGTTGTGCTTTCCTTCGAGGCCGCGCGCGACGCGATTCATGCGTTCGAGGTCGAGGAAGTCACCCACGATCCGTCGGCGCGTTCGGGAGTCGATATCCTTTCGACCGAAGCGCGGCGTGACCTGCCACGCTTGTCGGCGGCTCAGCGGATCCCGCGACATCCCGACGGAGATGCGGTAGCGGTAGAGTTTCTTCACGCTGTCGAAGCGCGGGTCGTACCGGGGCGCACACGGCGCGGCTTCCACGATCGCCACGTCGTCGGGGAGCAGGCCATTGAGCGCAAGTACCCAGCCGCGGGGTTTGATCTCGCGGTTGCAGGCAAAGGCGGCGATCTGTCCTTCCGCGTGCACCCCGGAGTCGGTGCGGCTGCAGCCTCGGACACGGGTGTGGGCGAGACCCATCGCGGTGAGCGCGTCCTCGACGACGCCCTGGACGGTTCGGTCGTTGGGCTGGGCCTGCCACCCGCAAAACTCGGTGCCGTCGTACGCCACCTTGAGGCGCACGCCGTGTTCGAAGGACACCCGAACTCCTAGAACGTCATTCCAAGACCAGCGGTCCAAGCGAGGTTCTGGCCGAGGTCGATCTCACTATCGGCGGTCGAGCCGAAGATCTCGAAGAAGAGCGTCGTGTGATTGATGCCCCACTCGTCGTCCAGGGAGCGTGCGCGGGTGCGGTTGATGAAGTCGAGCTCGAGGGCGAACTGGAGCGCCCAGCGAAGTCCGACGCTGCGACCGCTCGCGCTACCGCCGCCCGTAATGCGATAGAAGAATATGTCCGCCCCGATCTTGCCGGTGAAGACGAAGGGAATGCCGAGGTAGCGCGAGAGCGTGTCGACGCGAAGCACCGCCAGGCCAGCGACCGGGTAGAGGCGCGCGTTGCCGTCCTCGTCGAGGCGCCCGCCGCCTCCGCAGCCGGTGTTCGGATCGCAGAGACCCCGCTCGTAGCGAGCCCAGCCCGCCGAGACGCCTCCACCGATCAAACCCACGTAGGGAATCCGGTAGGCGAAGACGTCGAACTCCAGCTGAAGGAGCGGACCGCGGTCGCCCCCAAAGAACTCCTGCCATGCGCTGCCACCGCCCACCGCGCGGGCTTCCGGGCGGTAGGTTCCGACCTTGAGCTCAAAACCGAAGAACTCGCTGCTCTCGCGACGGGCGCGCGCGCGAAGTTCGTCCGACGACTGGGCCGCCGCCATCGAGGGGAGCATGGACGCAGCGAGCGCTGCGATGGTGAGCAGGCGAATCATCGTCGACCTCGTCGTAGCGCAATCCCGAGGGCGAAGGCCAGTAGCCCGAGTCCGCCGCCGGAGATCGGCCCGCCCGCAGCACACCCGCCTTCCTCGCATCCTTCGATGAGGTCGCAGGGGCCGGTGCCCGTGACTCGCGTGATGCACACGTCGGTGGAGGGCTCTCCGACGTTCCCCGCCTGGTCGACGGTGGAGACGCGGACCGCGGCCGACTCTCCTTCGCCGATTCCAAGGTCGCCAAGGTTGACCGTCGCAGAGCTGTCGCCGAGGCTGCTGGTGCTCGAGTCGATGGCCGGTTCACTGAACGGGCAGCCCGAGCTGACCTCGACGAAGTAGCGAAGCTGCGTGATCGGATCGACGTCGGATACCGCGTCCCAGTCCAGGGTGACTCGGTTGCCGGTCCGGTCGGTGTTGTCGAAGGTGGGGGCGGGCGGCGCGATCGAGTCGAAGGAAACGGTGAACGTTCCGAAGTCGGTGACGGCACCGGTCTCGATGGCCGCACTCGAGTTGAGCAGCCAAAAGGTGATCGCCGTACGGTCCCGCGAGCAGATGTCGGCACCTCGGCTGTTGTCGGGGTCCCCCGCGACAATGTCGGCGACGGGAATCACGATTTCCGACTCGGCGACGTCCGGCTCGACCGCGGTCACGATGTGAATGCACTCCCGGTCCATGGGGGAGCTCAACCTCGATTCCTCGAGGGAGCAATCGGTCGAGCTGCCGTTGTTGTGCCAGAGGTCGATCTGGTTCGGGGTCACGGGGCTGAACTCGATTACGAGCTCCGCGTTGGGATCCATGCAGTCGATGGCGTTGAAGCCATCCACGATGTCTTCTGAGTCCGTGCGGTCGCCATCCGCGCCGTTGCCGCGGAGCGCTGACACGGTGGCGGTAAAGGTCTGCGCGGAGGCGACCTGCGCACCGAGAAGAACAGTAAGACTCAGTAGTTGCCGCATGGGTTTGGCCGTCGAGAGAGCAAAAAGCGAACCAAGGGTAGAAGATCAAGGACCGGGAACGAAAGCCCGGTGTTTTCGTCATTCTGGCACGGAGATCGACCTCCGGCGGGGCTCAAATGACAAAACGTCAGAGGAGAATTCCCTCCGCGATTTGAACTGCGTTGAGGGCAGCACCTTTGCGGAGGTTGTCGGCGACGACCCACATCTGCAGCCCGCCGGGATTGCCGACGTCCTCGCGAATGCGCCCGACGAAGACAGGGTCGGTATGGGCGGCGTCGAGGGGCGTGGGGTAGCGGCCGGCTGGGAAGTCGTCGATGACCGTCACGCCGGGGGCGTTTTCGAGAAGCTCGCGCGCTTCGGTCGCAGTGAGAGGCGTCTCCGTTTCGATGGTGAGCGCCTCGGCGTGGCCGGTGATCACCGGAACGCGAACCGCCGTGGGAGAAACGCGGATCGAGGGGTCGCCGAAGATTTTGCGCGTCTCGAAGACCATCTTCAGTTCTTCCTCCTGGTACCCGCTCTCCGCGTCGGGGGTCCAGTGCATGAGGACGTTGCCTGCAAGTTGCCCAGAGAGCGCGTCGAGGCCGCTGAGGGACTTGCCCTCGACCCATTCGCGTTGCTGCGCCTCGAACTGAGATACCGCCGTCGCGCCCTTGCCGCTGATGGCCTGGTAGGTCGCCACGATCACCCGCCGGACCCGGGCCGCGTCGTGAATGGGCTTGAGGGCCACGACCATCTGAATGGTCGAACAGTTCGGGTTTGCGATGATCCCCTTGGGACGGGTGCGCGCCGCGTCGAGGTTCACCTCGGGAACCACAAGGGGCACGTCCGGGTCGCGCCGAAACGCCGAGCTGTTGTCGATGACGACCGCGCCATGTTCGGCGGCGATGGGGCTCCACTCCTTGGAGGTTCCGCCCCCCGCGGAAAAGAGCGCGACATCCACACCCTTAAAAACCTCCGGCGCGATCGCGAGCACGGTGTGCTCAGTTCCCCTGAAAGAAACCTTCTTGCCTGCGGAACGCGGTGAAGCCACCGCGACGAGCTCATCCACAGGAAAGTCCCGCGCTTCGAGGGTTCGAAGCATCTCTTGGCCCACCATGCCGGTGACGCCGACCACGGCAACGCGCATGCCCATAGAAGCGGTATGACCGGCCGGTCCCTCTGGTGCAAAGCGGCTTGATTCGCGGGCAGGACGCGTCAAGAGGGTGAGCATGGTCCGCGCACTCGTCGTCGCCTTCGCCATCGTCTCCTCGACCGCCTGGGCCCAAGCGCCCACGCCGGAGGAGGCCGCCTCTGCTCCGGATGCACCGGCTCCCGAAACGGAGTTGAGCAGCGATGAGGAAGTCCGTGAACAGCTCGCGGCGTTGACGACCCCGGGTGGACTCACCTCGGAGCGAGCCGCCGAGCGGGCGGTGACAACCGCGCCTTCGATGGAGCGTGCGCGCATTGCGGTTCGAGCGGCGGAGGCCGGCGCGCGTCAAGCCTGGCAGGGCTTCTTTCCGCAGCTCGAGCTCAGCGCTCGCTACACGCGCCTCAGCCGCGTTACGCAGCCCGCGTTTGGCGGCGTCGGGTTCAGCGGCGATCAGCTCGCGGCGGCGCGGGCGGCGACGGCGGCGGTCGACGACGAGGACGCGCGCTTTCTTTGGAACACCCTGATCGACGCGTTTGGTGACACCGACTCGTTTTCGTTCCCTGTCCTTCTCAATCAGTACGCGTTTCGCGCCTCGATCACGCTTCCGGTGTCGGAGATCGCGCTGAGCGTGCTTCCCGGGTATCGCGCAGCGGACACGGCTGCCGACGCGCAGCGCGCGCAGGTCTCCGTCGAAGAGCGAGCGGTGCGACTTCGCGCTCGCGAGTCGTACTACGAGCTCGCCCGGGCGCGCGCGGCGCTGACCGTCGCGGAGAAGGCCGTCGAGCAGGTGTCCGCGCAGCGTCGTCAGATCGCCGCCCTCGTGGAGGCCGGCGCGGCGGCACGCGTGGATCTGCTGCGCGTGGATGCGCTCCTGGCGCAGTCGCGGGTGAACGTGGCGCGCGCCCAGGGCGGTTCGGCCATCGCCGAGCGCGCGCTCCGTCTGCTCATGCACGCGGAGGCCGGGGAAGAGATCGTGATCGGCGAGGATTTTTCGCAGGCGGTCGCGAGCCCGCCCGGCTCGCTTCCGGAGCTGACCCAGCAGGCGCTTCGTGACCGCACCGAACTCCAGGCGCTCAGCGAGCTCGCGGACGCTCGCGAGCGCAACATTCGTGCGGAACTCGGGCGTCAGTACCCGCAGCTCCTCGTGCAGGCGAACTTCGACCTCTCGAATCCCAACAACCGAATCATCCCGCAGCAGCAGGAGTTCAACGGCACCTGGGACCTTTCGGTGCTCCTTCGCTGGTCCCCGAACGAAATGGGCGTTGCCCGTCAGCGCGCGGAGCAGGCGCGCGCGTCGCTGCTGGAGACCCGTGCGGACATCGACGCACTCCGCGACGCGGTTCGTCTCGAGGTGGCGCAGTCCTACGAGGAGCTCACGGCCGCGCAGCTTGCGTTTGAGGCCGCGCGCGTTGGGCTTACGGCGGCCGAGGAGACCTACCGCGTTCGTTCCGATCAGCTTCGTGCGGGCGCTGCGGTGACGAGCGACGTGATCGACGCGGAGGCCGAGCTGACGCAGGCGCGCCTGCAACTCTTTGATGCGGCCATTGGCGTTCGCCTTGCGCGCGCACGACTCGGTCAAGCGATCGGTGAGTGATCAGGTCGGGTCCCACGATCCAAAGAAGCGTTCGATCGCGGCGTCGGCCTCTTCGGTGATTTGAGAGTCGCCGACCGCGCGCTCCCAAACGGGCGCCGGAACGCGAAGCGATCCCTCCACGAGCACAACCTGCTCGCCGCCAAGAGTCCCGGCGACGGGGGCTTCGGGATCCCCTTCGAAGGTGTCCGCGGCCAAGGGAGTCTCCGAGACCCGGGAGGGGAGGCTGCCTGTCCGACGCTCGAACTCAGCGGCCGGAAGCGCGACTGTGAAGCGGCTTTCGCATCCGGCCGGGTCGCAGGTGGCATCACGAAACCGAATCTGCGCCTCGAGCCCTGCACATCCGTAGCCGCACGTGATTCGCAGATACTCCTCGAAGAGTGAGGCTGCGTTTTCTGGCTGCAGGGCGTTTTCTGTTTGCAGGGCGTTTTCTGTTTGCAGGGCGTCTTCGCTCTCGTTCTCAGTCGTCGTCTCAGCGCGTTCGGGCGTATGCGCGGCCTCGTCGGAGCAGCCAACAGACGCGAGTACCAGAAGAGCGAAGAGCGATGTTCGATTCACGAGGCGCTTTACGGCGCGCGCCGCGATGTTCTTCCTAGGAGTCGGCGTAGAGCGGGCAGTTGATGAGGTCGTCTTCGAAGACGTGGTCCACCACCACCTCGAGCGGTGAGATGTCGTAGGAGATCGGGTCGACGTCAAAGAGGTCGTCGTCTTCGCTGTACTCGGGCGCCGAGGCGTCGGAATCGATGGAGACCGTTTCGCTCGGAACGGTCGTCCGAACCGGCTGCCAGAGCGGGGTGTAGTCGCCGTCCTCGAAGCCAACTCCAAAGATGTTGTTGCTGTCGTTGGCGTCGCCGTCGCCGTTGATATCGACGCTGCGAAGCGGCTCGGAAAGCGGTTCGTCGGAACCGTCTCGCTGAAGGATGTAGACGTTGCGAATCAGAACGCGGTCATCGGACGTGAGCGGTACTTCGCCGAGTCCGAGTTGTCCGAAGCCGTCCCCGAAGTGGGCGCAGGTCAGGGCCATCCCGCGCGCGTGAATGGTCGAAAGCGGACCGAGGTCTTCGAACTCGGTCTCCGGATGCACGATGGGGCAGTTCACCGCCACAAAGGACTCGATCGGCGTGTCGATGAGGCCCTGTCGCTCCGCGGTGTCGAAGGACGAGACGCTAGGGAAAACTTCACCGTCGTAGGCGTCCGTAATCGGCGCGAGCCAAAGGGTGATGAACGCGTTGTAGCCGGGCTCGCCAGGGAGCGTGTCGACGACGATCGGGTGGTCGATGGGCGCGCAACCACGGCCTTCGCGACGACAGGGGATGTAGCCTTCCATCGGCGCCGCGATCGCGTTGCCGGCGCTCCAGTACTGGACCGGTTCGCCGTGCACAAAACCGCTCAACAGTGCGTTGCTTCGCGGCACGCCGTCGGCTTCGTCGATCTGCGCAAGCAGTTCCGGGTCGGGGGTCGCAAGTGCCGACCCTGCAGGAAGAACCGTGTCCGCCGGAGCTGTGCTGCCGCAACCCACCACCAGCGAGACGACTGCGCTCCATCGCCAATTCGTTTCTCGCATGTCCCCTCTATGCACAGTTACGGTGAGTGTTACGGTCGGCCATGACGATTCTTGTCGCGGCGGGCGTCATCCGCCGTTCGGGATCCTCCGACGTGCTCCTCACCCAACGACTTCCGGGGGCGCACCTGGAAGGCAAGTGGGAGTTCCCAGGCGGGAAAGTCGAAGCGAACGAAGATCCTCGCGAAACCGTGGTGCGCGAGTGTCTTGAAGAGTGCGGGGTTCGCGTGCGGGTGGGCGACATTCTTGAAGTCACCTTTCATGCCTATCCCGAAAAGTCGGTGCTCTTGCTCTTCTTCGCGTGCGAATTACTCGAAGGGTCCGTTGAGCATCTCGGCGTCGCGGATCATGCATGGGTACCGCCGGAAGGAATCGCCGCGTACGACCTTCCTCCGGCGGACCTAGATGTGGTGGCGAAGCTTGTCGCTAGTTCGCGCTGAGCTTTTGCAGCGAGGGTGCGTTTTCGATCGTGACGCGCGCACCAAGGGCATCGCGCGCGTCTCCCGTCCGTTCGACCCTTGCGTCCGTACCAAAGATCTCTTTGGCGATGGTCTCGATCAGACCCTTGAGGACGGCGAAGGACTCATCGGTATTCGGGGCGTGCAGTCGATCGGGAACGCGCACCAACAGCTCGGTGGTCGCAAAGCGCAGGGAAAGGTCTTCCTTTTCGAGGAGCGACGCGGCGCGAAGGGCGCGCTCGATCGCGTCACGAAGACGTCCTTCGAGGGTTCCATCGAACGCGCGCTTGCGGCTGAAGAGAACCCCGGGGCGTCCGTCGCCGAGGTCGAAGTAGAGGTCGGAGCCATGCCCGATGAGCATGACGCCAGGGCCCTGGTGAACGTGGCTGTAGTCCGCGACGTCGATCAAGAGTTCGCCGTCGATCGCGTCCTTCTGAATCCACTGATGAAAAACGGGGATCAGCGCCATCACGTCGGGGGTGTCCCCTTCCGCAAAGACCTTCACCTGCACTCGCTCTGCGTGTTCGATGCCCATGATCACTCCGCCGGCGCCGCAGCGGCGGCGTTTTTGTCTTTGGCTTGCTGTGCGGCAAGGCGCTCGTAGCAGGCGTGGCTCGCTTCGAAGAAGAGACGCGCTTCGTCGAGGATGCGGTGCGCGATTTCTCCGTTCGCGGTCTTGTAGGCCCCCGCGCCATGAATCTTCAGCAGATACATCGCGAACTTCCCCTTGGCGTACTTGTCGTGAAAGAGGCCCGTGTCGTGAAGCTTCTCGCGAAACTGCGCGACCACATCGTCGGCGTCATCACGAACCTGTCCGCCAAGGTGCCGAATGAGTGCTTTGGCTGCGGTCAGCATGGACGAAAACGCCTTGGTGGCGGCGTCCGCGCTCTGGTCCTTGTCGTAGAGGTCCTGGGCCTCATCGAGCTCCTGCTCGGCCTGCTGCAGACCGAACTCCACGAAGGGCACGATTTCGCCCGCGCATTCGCCGACGCCTAGGTCGCCGATGCCGTACTCGCGGGGGTCTCGCCAATCGCTGTAGAACTCAGGCGCCTCCTCGTACGAGGGGGGCTTGGTGAGCGGCTTTAGAAGCTTACGAATCGCGGGCTTCCCCAGGCGCCGGATGAATTCCTGAAAGGACTCTTCCCCTTCGCGTTCCGCGACGTACTTTTCGGTGATCAGCGTGATCGCGTCGGGAATGCTCTTGCTTGGAACTGCCCCAACGACAAGGCCGTAGCTCTTTGCGTTCTCGGTCCACTGACCACCCACCACCACATTGAAGTAGGGAACCTTCCGCCCTCCAACGTTCCGGCTAACGCCGAGAAAGCCGAGGTCCGAAACGTGGTGTTGCCCGCAGCTGTTGAAGCAGCCGCTCGCTTTGATCCGCAGCTTTCGAACCGCGGGATCCAGGTCGCCTTGGATCACCGTAAGGCGCCTCGAGAGTTCCCCCGTGAGCCCGCGTGACGCGCTGATCCCGAGCTTGCAGGTGTCGGTTCCAGGGCAGCTGGTCATGTCGGCGATGGTCCCCGCGCCAGCTTCCGCGAGTCCGAGGGGTTTGAGCGCCTCCCAGAGTTCGACGGCGTCCGAACCGCTGACCCAGCGGAGCGCAACGTTCTGTTCGACCGTGAGACGAAACGCATCGCCCGTGTACTTCGCCGCGAGGCTTGCGAGCACTCGCGCTTGTGCCGACGTGAAGTCGCCGAGGGGGACCTTCAGGGTCGCGACGTAGTAGCCGTCCTGCTTTTGGGGACGAAGACTCGTCGCTGCCCACGCCTGAAACTCGGGCGGTCCTTCCGGAAGCGCGCCGCCTTCGCGAATCGGCGTTTCGTCGAGCGCGTGCAGATCCTCGAGGAACTGCGTCCAGCGCGGGTCCGGGCGGAGCTTTGCGCGCTCCTCGTCGACGAGGCGTTTGAACTCGTCGAGGCCGACCTTCTGCACGAGGAACTTGATGCGCGCGCGGGCGCGACTCTGCTTTTCGCCGAGGCGGGCAAACACGCGGCAGACCGCCTGCGCGAGCGGAAGGAGCTCCTCCTCCGGGCAGAACTCGGCGAGCACTTTGGCTTCCACCGGTACGGCGCCGAGACCGCCGCCGACCACGACTTTGAAGCCGCGCTTTCCGTCCTCGAAGCGGGCGAGCGCGCCGAGGTCGTGAAAGGTGATCAAACCGCACGGCTCGTCGTGGCAGCCGCTGAAGGCGATCTTGAACTTGCGGCCGAAGTCCTGAACGTCGGGATGCCCGAGCATGTACTGGTGCGTGGCTTCGGCGTAGGGGGTGACGTCGAAGGTCTCCGTGTTGCAGACGCCTGCGAACTGACAGGCGGTCACGTTACGCACCGAGTTGCCGCAGGCTTCGCGCGTTGTGATGCCCACGGAGGCCAGGCGACGATGCATGTCCGGGCAGTCTTCGATGTGCACGAAGTGAAGCTGAATGTCCTGCCGTGTGGTGACGTGGAGAATGGAGTCGCTGTATTCCTCCGCGAGGTCGGCCATGCACTCCATCTGCGCGATGGTGACTTTGCCGTAGGGGATCTTGATCCGCTGCATTCCCGGCGCGTCCCATACGGTGTCGACGCCTTTGGTCAGATCGCCACAGGGATAGTTGAGCTTCTTCGGACCGTTGCCGTCGTTGCGAAAGCCGTTGTCGTAGCGTTGCCCGTAGGCGCCGCGTCGAAGCCGCGTTTCCGCGAAGATCTTGTCGTCGAGCTTGCCCTGTTTTTTGAGCTCGATCTGGCCCTCAAAGACATCGATTTCGCGCGCCAGGTCGTCGGGCATGGCGCCCGCGAGCTTGGCTTTCCAGGTGGTGTCCGAACCGCTCATGGATTCCTCCCTTAAGGGATGGGAGATCTACGGCGCCAATTGGACGGTGGTCAAGTCAAGAAACGGCATCGCGTCGCTTAGTTATTGAAATTGCTTATCATTATTTCTTAGAAACACGACTGTTTTAGTGGGTTATGTGGTTCCCGCTCCTTCGCTCCTTGACAGGCCAGGGTGCGAGAGCTAGCTAGTCAGCCCCTTCGCGGGGATTGATCTTCGGGGATCGTCTAACGGCAGGACTCCAGTTTCTGGTACTGGCTATCTAGGTTCGAATCCTAGTCCCCGAGCCACCGAGCACACCTCGGAAACCGGCCCCATCGTCTAGTGGTTAGGACATCGGCCTCTCACGCCGGTAACACGAGTTCGAATCTCGTTGGGGTCACTACTCAAAGCCCTCCCTGTCGCTTCGACCCGGAGGGCTTTGGCAATTTCGGGCATTCCCTTGGATGAATCTGGTAGGGCGTTGGGGTGCGCCTTTGC
>JBCDAA010000113.1:0-22572 GCA_039186435.1 Myxococcota bacterium
CCTCGTGCGCTTCACGCTCGGCCTTCGCCTCGAGGTACGCGCGGTAGCCACCGTCGTAGATCGACAGCTCCCCGTTGTGAATCTCGGCGGTGCGTGAGGCGACACGATCGAGAAAGTAGCGGTCGTGGGTGATGACCAGGAGGGCGCCGGGCTGATCTCGCGTAAGGTGCGTTTCGAGCCATTCGATCGTTTCGACGTCGAGGTGGTTCGTCGGCTCGTCGAGGATCATCACGTCCGGGCGCGACACGAGAAGGCGCGCGAGATCGACGCGCCGCTGTTCGCCGCCGCTCATCGTCTCGACGGTGCGATCAGGCGCCGGCGCGCCAACGCGGCTGAGCATCGCGATCGCCTCCTGGTCGCGATTCCAGCCGCCGAGCCGTTCGACCTCCGCGGCCGCTTCCTGTTGTGCTTCGAGAAGCGCGTCGACGTTGCCCTGGCCGCTTCCGAGCGCGTCGCTGAGCTCCTGGTGTTTTTCGATCGCGGCGCGCCAGCGGGCGAGTCCGGCGAGGGCCGCCATGCGCGCGGTGGGGTTGCCCTCGAAGCGCGGCTGCTGCGGGAGGTACCCGACGACCGCGCTTCGGCGCAGGACGACCTCACCCTGGTCGGCTTCTTCGACCCCGGCGAGAATGCGCGCGAGCGTGCTCTTGCCCGCGCCGTTCACGCCGACGAGGCCCACGCGGTCGCCCTGATCGAGGGAGAGCGAAACGTTGCCGAGAACGACGCGCGTGCCGTAGCTACGTGCGATCTGCTGAGCGGAGAGAAGCGTCATTCGGGTTCGGGCGTCATTCAGGTTCGGGCGTCATTCGGGTTCGGGCGTCATGGGGCCAAGGCCGCCGAAGTCCGCGCGCTGGGCGGAGGTGATGGCACGGGCCTGCGCGATTTCGCCGAGGACCCGCGCGCCGTCGGTGGCCGCTCGAGCGAAGGTCTCGCGGTCGACGGTGTAGAGACCAAAACGAGGCTCGTACCCCTCGGCCCACTCGAAGTTGTCGATCAGCGACCAGTGGTAGTAGCCGCGCACGTCGGCGCCCGCCTCCCGGGCGCGCCAAATCTGCTCCAGGCTTCGCACCACGTGTTCGGAGCGTCGCTCCCCCACGCGCGTGGCGAGGCCGGATTCGGTGACGGTCATGGGTAGGTCGGGGTAGCGCTCGGAAAACTCCACGAGGATCTCGAAGATGCCGGGCGCCCAGTACTCGTAGCTCATCGCGGGAATCCAGTGCGTCGGATCTTCGGGGGGAAGGCACGCGCCAAAATCAAACGCCGGCGCGAAGCAGGGTGTGAGCCCGAGGTCGGGGACAAGACCCGGCGTTCCGGTCACACCGTTGCGCGAGTAGTACTGCACGCCCAGGAAGTCGAGGGAGTCGGTCCAGTCGGGATGCTCTTCATCGATGACTCCGTCGTTTTCCCAGTCGATCGACCCGTTGCGTAGCGAGTCGGTGAAGAGGTGGTGGTAGAGGTAGCGAACAGTCGCTTCCGCTTCGACGTCTGCGGGCTCGTCACTTCGGCGCCCGCGTTGACTGGCGACCCATTCGACGACGTTGAGGGTGTAGCCGATGTGCGCGGCAACTCCGTCACCGTCCGCGTCGATGGTGTCCGCTTCTCGAATCGCGTCGTAGAGGGCGACGTGGGCGCGAATGTAGTTGCGCAGCACGTTGCGAAAGTCGTCGAAGCGCGACAGCAGCAGGTTTCGCCCGGGCGGGAAGACCGTGAGGCCGTAGCTTGCGACGAGGTAGTTGATCGGCTCGTTGAGGGTGCACCACTCGTCGACCCGGTCGCCGTAGCGCTCGGCGAGCAACCGGCCGAACTCGGCAATCTCTTCGATGATCTCGTCGGCGCCGGTCGGGTGGTGCCACCCACAGAGGTCGCTGTCGGAGGGTTCCTCGGTGCAGTCCTCGGTGCGAAGCGGATCGTCGACCCACACCGGGCTCGAGAAATGGTGGACCGTCAGCATGGGTTTGATTCCCCGAGCGATCAGGTCGTCGAGGACCTCGCCGTAGTGGGCGATCGCTTCTTCATCGATCGCGTCGCGGGTCGGCTCGATGCGCGACCAGGAGGGATTGAAGCGATACGCATCGAGGTTCATCTCTTCGACGAGGGCGTTGTCGCTGAGCTGCCGCGTGAAACCGCGAACGGCATCGTCGACGAACTCGCTTTTTCCGAGGCCGCCCTGGTCTTCCGGCAGCGTCCAGATCCACCAGTTGGTGTTTTCGTTTTCGTCTTCGATCTGCGCCGCGGCGGTGGCGACGCCGAGGGTGAAGCTTCCGCGGCCCGCTTCGCCGGCGACAGGTCCAGCCTCGGGGAGGGTGATCGCTTCGGGCGGCGGACCGCTGTCCACACCGCTGTCCGTCCCCGCGTCGATCGACGCGTCGGTTCCGCTGTCGTCGTCGTCGCCGCAGCCGAGAAGAAGCGCGAGCGCTACCGCGAGTGTCCGGCTCATCGGCGGATCATGCGCTACTCCCCGCGGCGACGCTACAGCGCATGCGTCCTACACGCGTGCGCCGGGGCGAGCCCAATCTCCACGCCGGTACATCCAGGTGCCGGCCATCGCCTTCAAAATGAAGCTCAGCGGAAACCCGAGCCACACGCCCCAGGCCCCGTAACCCATCGGAAAGCCGAGGACCCAGGAAAGGGGGATCTGGAGGATGGTTCCCGCAAGGTTGATGTAGAGGCTCGTGTTGGTTCTTCCGGCGCCGCGAAACATCCCGACGAAGGCAATGTGCACGCCGACGATCGGCATGCCCCAGCCGAGGAGCTCCATCCATTGCACGCTGTAGTCCATCAGTGGAGTGCCGGCGGCGACGTCGAAGATGCGTACGATCGGTTCCGCACCGACGATGATCAAAATGGCCAAAGTGCTCATGATGGCGGTGCAGAGCACGATGGATGCGCGTACGACGGACTTCGCCTCCAGGACGTCTTCCGCGCCGAGGGCGTTGCCGACCATGGCGCCCGTCGCCTGCGAAACGCTGAGACCGGGGACGAAGGCGAGGGCATGCACGCGTAGTCCAATGCCGTGCGCGGCGACGGCGACGGGGTCGATGCGGCCGAGCATGCCGATGATCGACGCAAAGCTCGCGTTGAGAATGATCATGTCGAGGGCTGCAGGCCAACCGACGCGGATCAGCGTGCGCGTGAGCTCGCGATCGATTCGCGCGAGTCGCAAGGACGGTTTCACGCCGGGCACGGCGCCGCGTCGAAGCACGACGATCATCGCGACGACCCCGCAGGCTTGGGCCACGACCGTACCGATCGCGGCGCCCTGGACCCCGAGGGAAGGAAAGCCCCAGTTGCCGAGGATTAGGGCGTAGTTGAACGCGACGTTCAGGGCGTTGGAGCCGATGGCGATGAGAAAAGGGAGGCGCGTGTTGCCGACGCCGCGCAGGACCGCGGCGAAGAGCATGCTGAGGTAGTAGAAGACGGTGAAGGTGAGGTTCGGTCGGAGGTAGGCGAGACCGAGTTCGAGAGATTCGCCGTGCGCACCGAGCACGCGGAGGATCGCAGGCGCACCGAGGTTGCCGAGGACGGCGACGCCGATCGACACCAAGACGGTGAGCTGCGTCGACTGGTGCAGGACGTGATTGACGCGGGCGTCGTCCCTTGCGCCGTGCGCACGCGCGACGTTGGCGACGGTGCCGACCACGAGGCCGAGCATCGCAACCATGAGAATGAAGACGACCTGTGTCGCAAAGCCGAGCGCCTCGAGGGCGGCTCCTGCGTTGGGCAGACGACCGCACATCGCCGTGTCGACCGCGAGCGCGAGAACGCTCAGCACGTTGAGACCAATGATCGGCAGGGCGAGGTTGAAGAGTCGCCGCGCGATGGAGGGCTGGATCACGCTTTTTGTGACTCCAGGGAGCGGTGCGTCAGCGCGATCGCGGCGGCGGCGGCGGTATCCACGCGCAGTACATTGGGGCCGAGGGAGATCGAGAGCCAGCCCGCATTTTCGAAGTGGGTTCGTTCGGCGTCGGAGAACCCACCTTCCGGTCCAACGGCGATCCAGCAGGGGCTCGTGACGCGAACGGCTGCGCGCGAGGATTCGCGGGCCCAGGCGAAGAGGCGCGTAGCGTCTGCCGGCGCGTTGTCGATCAGTTCGTGGAGGGGACGGGGCGCTTCGATCGCGGGGACAAACGCGCGCTCGGATTGGCGCGCGGCCTGCTGCGCGATTCGGGTCCAGCGAGCGAGTCGTTTCGCGCCGCGAGAATCATCCCATTTGGGCACGGTCCGTTCGCAGCGCGTGAGGCAAAGGCGCGACACACCGAGCTCGGTGGTCATGCGAACGATCTCGTCCGTGAGCGATCCCTTGGGGAGGCCGAGGACGAGGACGATCGTTGCTTCATCGCGAACGCTTCGCTCGAGGACGTGCGCGGTGCTGCCTTCGAGGGTCGCGCGGGCGACGGTGCCTTTGCCGTCGAAGAGCTCGATTTCGGTCCCTGGCGCCAGGCGAAGAACCTCGAGGTGGTGGCGCGCGTCCTCGTCGAGCAGCGCGCTGCCCTCCGCGGGAATCGTTGGAACGTAGATGCGCCTTAGCGAGTGAGGACGATCGCGCGCCATTCGTTCTCCGCCGGGGTGCTCTCCCGCGTAAGCGTCGAAAACGCCTTGGCGACGTCGTCCTCTTGGCCTGCGAGGATGCCGCTCAAAATCAACACGCCACCTTCTTCGAGACGCGCGGCGAGGAGGTCCGCCATCGCAATCAGAATCGGCGCCTGGATGTTGGCGAGGATGAAGGGAAAGCGACCGTCGATGGCGTCGATCGGTGCCGTGCTCGCCTCGAAGGCATGCGCGACGCCGTTGTGCTTCGCGTTTTCGCGAGCGACGTCGATGGCCATGGCGTCCACGTCGATGCCGATGGCGTGCTCGGCACCGAGAAGAAGCGCCGCGATCGAGAGGATACCGCTGCCGCAGCCGACATCGAGGACGAGAACGCCTGGCTTCAGACGGGCGTCGACCTCCCCGAGCACAAGGCGCGTCGTCTCGTGAATGCCACTGCCAAACGCCGCCCCTGGATCGATGGTGAGGATCGTCCGGTCGGTGGCATCGACCTCGCACCAGCTTGGCCGGAGCAAAAGGCGCTGGCCGATTTCGGTGGGATGAAAGTAGGCCTTCCAGGCGTCGCGCCAGTCGTCGCCGACGACGAACTCAACCCGCGCGGGAAAGCGCAGCTGGGCGACCGCTTTGTGGGCGAGGTCCTCGTCCCCGAAGGACGCAACCAGGAGAACCCCCTCTTCGTTTTGAAGGAGCGTCGTCGCGTCGCGCTCTTCGACTCCCTGCGCGCCGAGGACCCAGAGTTCGTCCGAGGCGAGCTCCGCTTTAGCGGCCGGCACGTGCACGTGGACGTAGGGGTAACGCGGCGGTGTTGTCATGGCGATCAGCGAACGTTGATGATCAGCGTGCCCTGAGGCGTTCCACCACCGCCGCCATCGTCGCGGAGCAAGATGCCGGTGGTCACCGCAGCACCGACGACGGCGACGCCGATGATGGTCCAAAACCACCATTTGGTGGCGACACCGCCTTCACCCTCGCCCTCAACGGCGATGCGAAGAGGCGCGGCCACATCTCCGCGTGCAGCGATGGGAAGGTTCTGTGTGTCGACCGCCTCGAAGTAGTACTCGACAAGAGGCGGCGCGACGTCATCGCCGGGAATCGTGGCGAAGTAGGTGCCGTCACGGAACTCGCAGTCGAGGCGCTGAAAGACGTTGTCGGTGCCTTGGCGGTAGGCGAGGACGAGTTGATTCACGCGGCCGCTCGAGTCCTCGAGGGTGGCGCTGAGTTCAACGTCTTCGCCGGGGTCGGCCTGGGCCGGCGAGGAGTGCGCGATGCTCACCGGTGCGGGAGGTGCGGTGGCGACGCCCGGGCGACCTTCCGCCTCCCACTGCGTTTGCACCTCCTCCAGAAAGCCCCGCATGCGCGGCGAGAGATCTTCGGGAACGAACTCCGGATTGATCGCGAGGAGCGAACGGTAGGCGCCTGCGGCTTCTTCCTGGCGGCCGAGGGCGAGATAGGTGAAGGCCAGCAGGCGATAGATCGTGGCGCGGTCGTCCTCGGAGTTGCCCGAACGAACCAGGGCCGCCGAAAGGGTCTGGAGCGCTTCCTCGTAGCGGAGCTCGTCGTACTCGTCGGCGCCGCGCTGAATCAGGGGGTTGCCCTGCGCGCTCGCGAGAGACGGAGCGCCGATGAGCGAGACCCAGAGGAGCGACGCAAGGAGAGCCCGCAGCATGGGGGCGACTTTACCAGGCCGGCGCCAAACGCCAAACGGACGATTCTTACGCTTCCCCGTGCATGATGCTGTGCATGAGCGCTTCGGCGTCGTCGCTTTTTCGCAGGCGCTCGGCGATGCCTCGGTAGGCGCGGCGCTCTCGCGGGAGGTTCCAGCGTTCGGCGACCTCGAAGAAGTTTACGTAGCCGTCGAAGACCTCTTCTTTGGCGATCGCATCGAAGACGTCGAGAAAGCCCGGCGCGAAGGGCCGTTCGCCGCGACCAAAGCAGAGCGCGAAGAGACCTTGGCAGTAGCTTGGGGCGTCGTGAAAGCCGAGGCGCGGGAGGTGCAGGGCCAGGTCGCTCGCGAGTTTCATCGCCTCGGGGGTTCGCACGGATCCGAGGGCGAGGGAGAGGTACACGAGCAGGTGGCCGTCGGTGAAGGGAAGGCCCGCGTAGGAGGCTGCAAGGTCGTCTCGCTTCGAGAGCGAGGCGGTGAGGGCAGCGGTCGTTTCGGGAGGGGAGTCGGGGCCGAAGCGAAGCGCCACGGTGGTCGCCGCCACACACACGACGAGGTCGTCCTTGGCGTTCAGAAAGGGGACGGCGTCGTCGGGCGAGCTGGATTCCAGGCTCAACAGAGTGTGGACAGCGACCGGACGAAGCTCTGCATCGTTGCCGTTCGCAATCCGCGTTACGAGATCTTTGCCCTGGTCGTCCGCGAAGGCCGCGAGCGCAAGAACGGATGCCCGAACCTGGACATCCTCATAGTCGGCGAATGCCACGATGGCCGGAAATCCTTTTTTGACAGCGTCCACAGTACCCACGATCGCGATGCGTTCTTCGTCGTCGTCTTCCCATCCGAGTGCTTCCTCGAGCCATGTCGCCGCAGATGACGTGACGTCTTCGACGAAGGAGAGGATGGCGACGGTGTCGGCGTTCGGGTGAGCGAGGATGCGAAGCAGGAAGGGGACAACCTGCGCGGTCGCGACGTAGACCGTTCCCTGATGAAGGGCCTCATCGCGGATTCGGCCGAGCGCGGTGTTTCGAACCGCGCGCACTCCGGAGAGCATGGCCTGCAGGTAGCCAGCAAACCCCTCGGCGGTGCCCATGCACGAGGTGAGATCGTGCCACGGAACTTCGTTGGCACCTCTGAGCTCCTCGGCGAGGGGCGCCTTGCTTTCTTTCTCGAGGAGCGCCGCTCCAAGAACCCAGGTGGGGCGAAAGCGCTGGTCAACGCTCGCCCGAATTTCGTGGGCGGTGACGTCGAGGGCGAAGGGTTCGTCCTCGCTGAAGAACTCCCAGGTGCCGACGGCTTTGTTGTCCTCGACGTGGCCGCGCGCCGTCACCTCGCCCTTCTCGAAGAACTCGTAGCGAAGGCCGGGGCCGTCTTTGCGTTCACCGCGCGCGATCAGTCCTCGCTGGTAGCGATGGATCGTTACGCCCGTAAGCGTGTCCCCGTCGTAGGTCCGGTCGATGCTGTAGTTGAGGTCGCCGTCGTCGTAGAAGAATGCGACCCGGGTTTTGTTGCCGCGCAAGTCTTTGAGGCGCTCGACGAAGAGCTTGCCGTTGTCGTGGAACTTGCGGTCGGCGAGCTGCGCGCCCTCTTGGTATTCGTGCTCGATCGCGAGGCTTCCGTCGAGTTTGCGCCAGGTCCAGGTTCCGTTGCGGACCACGCCGTCCTCGAGACTCTCCGCTTCCATCCAGTGTTCGCCGTGGGTGTCGAAGATCGCGCGTTCGCTCACACTCTTCGGACGTGGCGGAACGGCGTCGCCGGCAGACGTCGTGCGCGCTCCGGACGAATCGAAACGCGCGGTGTAGATTCTTTTTCCTTCAGCGTCGTAGTGCGACTCCATTTCAACGCTTCCGTCCGCGCGAAAGCGTCGCTCCCGTAGCGGTTTGCCGCGCTCGAAGAGGCGTTCGAGGGTGGGTGTTCCGTCTGAGGACCACCACTGCCAGAGGCCGTGACGCTGCTCGTGACCTTGCGCACCGAAGCCGTAAAACCAGTTCTTGTCGCCAGGTTCGAAGGCAGCGTCTTCGTGGACCCCCTCGGGACGCGCCGGAACGGGTTCGCCGTTCAGCAGAACCTCGGCGTCTGCCTTGTCGTAGTAGCGGCTCGGATAGGGGATGCCGTGCTCGAAGATGATCACCGCGCGCCAGACGTTGTCCGCCGCGACGTCGGGAATCGTGTTTTCGGTCGTGTCGCCAGTGCTTCGTTGCCAAATGCAGCGACCGTGACGCTCCCCTTCGAAGAGCTCGCCTTCCTGTGAGACTTCGCCGTTTTGGTGAAAGCGCTGGTAGGGGCCGTGTCCCTGGTCGTCGACGTGATGGGAAATGCAGCAGAGGCTCCCGTCGGGCCGGTACCACTTGCTTTCGCCCTGGCGCTGCCCAGCGACGAAGGTGTGCAGCCCGAACTCGTTTCGTTCGGCGTCCCAAATGGCATCGGCCGGGATGGAAGGATCACGAGGCGGCGCGTCGGTCATGCGCCGAGGCTCCCGCGCGTCTGCAGCGGATGCAATGTCCCCGGGTGGGGTCAGCGCGAAAGGCGCCGAAAGGCCGTCGAGTTTTGCTCTCGTCCGATCACAAAGACAGGGGCGGACTCGCGAAGACTTCGCAGGATCGACGCGGGGTCATCGTTGGCGAGGTCCGCGGGAAGGCCTTGGGAAACACGCCAGGCAACCTCGCGTACGTTTCCACCCTCCCACCGCGCGCGGTCGATTCCTTCGGCGAGGTTCGGGTCTTGGCGGACTGCTCGCGCGGCGATCGCTTCGAGGGCGTTCACGTCGTCCTCGTTCATCTCGAGAGCGGCGGCCGCCCACGCGCCCCATCGACCCCCTCCGCCGTCGTGCCAAAGAAGTCGGCCGTAGGGCGCGAGGCCTCGCGCGATCGAGCGGGCGAAGGCCTGCGCGGCGACGTCCGCGTTGGGGCCCCCTTCATCGCTTCGCCAGCCGACGACGACGCGGGGTCGCTCGCCGTTCCAACGCTCTGGATGCACCGGGTTGACCTCGCTCCAGGTAAGGCGAGGGGCTTCGTCACCGGCGCCCCACGACGCGAGCATCGGCGCGGCCCGGCGGCCTTCCTCGGCGTTTACGGCGCCGGCGATCGCCAGGGTGACGCGCCGGGTACGCCGGAGCTCTCGGAGGTGCTGCCGGACGCGCGCGTTCGTGACGTCTGCGACAGACTGCAGCTGTCCTTCGGGGGCGACGCGGCTCGGCAGTCCGGGTGAGAGGGCAGCGGCGATCCACCCGCGTTCGGGCGCCGCGCGAAACTGCTCGACGAGCTGGAGGCGTGCGCGCGTGGCGTCGTCCACGCCGGCGGTGATGCAGTCGATGGTGCGTTGCAGGTCTGCCCTCCAGCGCGCGCCCCCGCCGAGAAGTGAGAGGCCGGTCGCGTCGAAGCGAACGTCGCAGTCGCAACGTTCGGCGAGCGCGCGTCCGAGAACGGCGGTCTCTCCATGGGAACCACCACCGGACGCGAAGCGGAGCGACCATGCGACCTCCCGGCTGCGGCGAGGGACGACGACGACGTTGGCGGTTTCGCCGCGAGCGGCTTCTTCGGCGATGGCGACGACGCGCGCTTCGCACTCGCCTTCCGGGCAGACGCCGCCGACCTGAACAGCGCCGCGCTCACCTTCGGCGGAAATCCAAGCGCGGACTTCGGCCTCCATCGGGTCGCCCGGGAGATCGACGGGCGCGGGTTCGCCGTGATGAGCGAGCCAGAGCGCGGCTCGGAGCCTTGGGAGCGCATCGGTCCGAAGCAGAAGCGCAACGCCGGTAGGGTGCGGAAAGACGTGCGCGTGGTCCGCGATACGGCTTCGGAGGGCACGCTCCGCCAGGCCGTGGGCCGCGGCGCGCGTTCCGGCTTCCAGGGCGACGGAGAAGCGCACTTCGGTGCCTTCCTCGAGGGCGGGTTCTGAGGGGTCGGGCGGTGCCTGCTCGGGCGCAGCCTCGGCGCGGGGAAGATCCGCGAGGGCATCGCGCGCGGCGTCCTCCGCCATGTCCGGATCCACGTCACCCACGACGAGAAGAAGCGCGCGGCCCACGCCGACGTGCGTTTGAAAGAACGCTGCGACGTCCGCGCGGGTTGCGTCGCGACCACTGAACGGGTCGGCGGCTTCTCCGAGGAGGGAACGCAGGGCGAGGACGTCCGCGCGCCGGGTTGGATCGGCGGCGGCGTAACGTGCGCTCTCCCGCCACCGAGCGAGAAGCGCTGCGTGCGCATCCACGGAGATTTCGGTCCGTCGCAGGGCGTCGGCCATCGCCTCCAGACCGCTCGCCAGCTCTTGCGAAGGCAGACGACGTCGGATCTCGATGCGGTCTGCCGACACGCGCACGTTGGTGTTCTCGTCTTCGAGGCTCCATCCCGCAAGCACGGCGGCCGAAGGCGTTGCGGCGTGAAGCGTTCCTGCGCTGAGGTAGAGGCGAAGCTCCACGAGTCCGCTGCTCTCCATCGGAATCACGCGAAGCGGAACGCCTCGAACCTGGACGGCGTGGGTTTCCGCCGACGCTGGCGTGGTCTCACTCGTTTGCGTGGTGCGCGGCGGGCACCCGAGAACCAGCAGGAGGGGGACGACGAGACGCGCTTTGGAGAGGCAGCTCAAGACGGGGGTTCCTCGCCGCGAATCAGCCGCTGGAGGTTGTCCCGGTGCCGCCACACCAGCAAGAGAAAGATGGCGCCGGCCATGGCTGTGACCGTTGCGCGGACTCCGTAGAGCGCGGCGGTGACGCCGAGGGCAGCCGCGCCTCCGCCGAGGGATCCGACGCTCGCGCGCTTGGTGAGCTTCTTGAGGAGCACGTACATCACCGCTGCGGCGAGGCCGGCCCAGGGGACGACGGCGAGAAGGACCCCGACGGCGGTGGCCGCGGCCTTGCCCCCCTTAAAGCGAAACCAAATCGGGTAGCAGTGGCCGAAGCACGCGAGGAATGCGGTGATGGCGGTCCAAAGGTTTTGGGGGCCAAGGAGCAGGTGCGCCGCAAGCGCAGGCGCGAAGCCTTTGAGCGCATCGAGGAGGAGCACCCAGCGACCCACCGGCTTTCCGAGCGCGCGTCCGACATTGGTGGCGCCGACATTTCCGCTGCCGGTGTTGCGTAGATCGACGCCGTGGCGCGCGGCGATGATGATGCCAAAGCAGAGCGAGCCAAGAAGATACGCTGCGAGAGCGAGGCTCGGGCCGACGTACGCCACGGGCCGACTAGAGCATATCTCCGGCGCGTCGTCAGTCCGGCACGGGACGGACCTCGTCCTCACCTATAAACGTACGAAAAAAACCCCCGACCCGTGGGGTCGAGGGCTTGGCTCTCACGGTCGTCAGGACTTACGCCGCGAGGGATCCGATCACGCGCTCCAGCCGGCAGCGAATCTTGTGCTTCTTGCTGTACACCGTCTTCACCGAGACGTTCATTTCCTTGGCGACCTCTTCCGGCGCGAGGCCTTCGACAAAGTAGAGGCGCATGAACCGCTGGTCCTTTTCGGAGAAGGACTGAAGCGCGTCCGACACGAGGCCCCAGCGTTCCTTCGCGACAAGCTCATCGTAGGGATCGGCCGCGACGCTCCGGAGGTCCTCCGCCTCGTGCATCTCGGTGCACTGGGGACGGCGCGCGACGCTTCGCAGGTAGTCCCACGCGGTGTTGGTCGCGAGCAGCCCAATCCAGGACCCGAGTTTGTTGCCGCGCTCAGGGCGATAGGCGCGGAGCTTGTGCATGTCCCGGTTCGTGATGTTCACGAGGAACTGCGCGTAGATTTCGCGCACGTCCTCGTCGCCCACCACGCTGCGGAAGCGCGCGGTCACCTTGTGGATGCAGCGATAGATGAGCCGATCGAAACGCCGATGAAACTCGCGCCACGCCTTTCCTTCGCGCACGAGGAGTCGAGCGAGAAGTTCCTGGTCGGTCCAGTCTTGAGGGGCGAGATGAAGAGAGAGGGTGGTCATCGTGGGCTTGTCCTTCAGGCGCCTGTCGTCGCGCCGTCGAAGGATGAATAAGCACCTCTCGTGCCAACGTGGAGCTCGCCAGAATCATTGCGGTTTTGGTTGCCGCCCCAGCGATGCGTAACAGTTCCAGGCCGCGATCGCCCCAAGTGTTACGCGTCACGCGTAACACTTGGCTGTTACGGTGTGACGAGAGATCTCCCCTCATTGAAACTCTACGCAGCGTGGATCCACCGGCTTCCCTTGTGCCGACTGGAAAAGCCTAAGGAACGTTTCCAATCAACCGTTGTCGAGATCGATATGGACAAGTCGGAGCGAAGCGATGTGCGAAGGGCCCTTCTCCCCCTTCTTCTCTTAGGAGTCGGCTGCGCGGGCCAGCAGCACGGCAGCACCACGCCTTCGAGTGGCGAGGTACGCGACCTCGAAGAGATGCGCATCACCGCGCGGCAGAACGAAGACGGCAGCTTCGCGATGGGTGCGTACGACGCCGAGATGCTCTTTCAGGCGGGCGTTCGCGAAATGCGCGCGGGTCACTGCGCGGAGGCCGTTGAGCACTACGACCGGGTCGCCGATGAGTTTGCGTCCAGTCGCTTCGTCTCGCCCTCGCTCTACAACGCCGGGCTCTGTCTTAAGGAGGCGGAGGAGCGAGAGGCGTCCGCGCAGCGTTTTGAGCGACTGCTCCGGGACGTCCCCGGTTCGCGCGACGTAAAGCACACGCGCTTTCAGTTAATGGAGCTCTACCTCGAGCTGGAGCGCTGGGAGGACGGACAGCAGATGGCCGACACCCTGCTCGAGCGCGACGATCTCTCCTCCGACGAGCGAGTGGAAGCCATGGCGCGGAAGGCGCAGCTGCATCTCGGGGCCGAGCACGCCCGCGAGGCCCGCGGACAGGCGCGCCGGACGCTGGCCTACGCGCGTCGCCGTCCGGAAGACGACCGGGTTCGCGACGTCTACTTCACGGCGGCGGCAAACTATGTACTCGCGGAGACATTTCGTTTGGAGGCCGACGGGGTCGCCATCCCGCCGGGCGGCGTCGCGGAGCAGCGCCCGGTGCTCGAACGCCGCGCCCAGCTGATCCTCGACGCGCAGCGCGAGTACTTCAACACGATCCGAACCCGCCACGCCTATTGGGCGGCCGCGTCCGGCTATCGCATCGGCAACATGTACGAGAACTTCTGGGACGCGATCATGAGTGCACCGGTGCCGCCGCCGCGAGAGCCTCTCGAAGGGGAGCTCCTCGACGTCTATCACGACGAGTACCGCACCTCCCTCGCCCGGCTCGTGAAGCCGCTCGTGCGCCATTCGATTCGCTACTGGGAGCTCACGCTCTTGATGGTGGAGCGGACGGGCGTGAACTCGGAGTGGACGACGCGGATTCGGGAGGACCTCGAGCGCATGCGAGGGCGCCTTCTCGAACAGCCAGACGGTCCGGAAGGAATGGACTCGGTGAGTGCGCCTGAGGGAAGCGATTCGGACGAGGAAGAGGCGCCGCCTGCGAGCCCCGAATAGCTCGCTAAATGGCCTCGAATAGCTCGCTAGATCGCCTCGAGGTCTTGCTGTGATAGCGCGGGGCCGTCTCCAATGATCGCGAGGTCCCGCAGTCCCTGGGCGACGGCGGGAACGGTAGGAGCCTTCAGACGGTAGAGCCCGTCGGTGGCGACGAAGACGCCGGATTCGGACGCGATCCATACCGTTCCGTGCGCGTCGATCTGAAATGCACGAACCCTTCCTGGGATCGCGCCTTCTTCCGGGATACGAAGTGCGTTTCCGTCGGGTCGTCGCAGGCGGAGGACACCGCGCGACAGCACCGCCAGGGTTCCCTCTGGGCCGAGGTCGAACTCATCCGTTCGCTCGGCCCGAACACCGGGGATGGGACGCAGGTTTGCCCCGTCGACCTGCGCGAACGTGGTCGGGCGATAGACGCTGCGCTGAAGGGCGACCCACGTGCCAGCGTCGCTTCGAAAGAGTCGCCGCGCGGATTGGCGCGAGAGCGACGTGCGCTCGCCGGCAGGAAGGGTGACCCGTACGAGTCCTTCGCTCGATGCGACGAGAACGGAGGTCGCAGACTCGGCGAGGATGTCAGCGCCGCGACCGGTGACCTCGAACGAGGTCCAGGTGGTTCCATTCCACGCGTGCAACGTCGATCCGCCGGCGCTTCCGCCGAGGAGAAAGAGCGACCCATCGCGTTCGTCGATGGCGGAGATGCGGCGGGGCGCCGGGGACAATTCGGAAAGGTCGCGAACGTCCCAGTCGCCGTCGTTCCAGCGGGCGATCTCGGCGGTGCCCTGCGAGTCGTGGGCCGTGACCCACGCGGAACGTTCAACCGTGCGGAGTCCGACGAAGGTTCGCTCAGAGTAGAACGTGAGGTCCTCGACCACGTTCTCGTGGACGCGATGAAGCCACGGTACGCCCGGGCCGAGAATGTTCTTGGCACGCCGGTACGCGAAGCCGTGCTCCGTCGACCACACATCCGTGACCTCGTCGGTGCCCAGCGCAACAAAGACGCCATCCGAAAGGGCAGCGAGATCTCCATCATCGCCGCCACTAAAGACGACTGCGTGTTCCTCGAGTTGATGACCGAGGGGCCGTGGTCGATGCCGAGTGACCTGGTCGACGCGCTCTACGTTTCGACCTGCCGCGACCGCCGCGCGAAACGCCTGTGGGAGCATCGCCTGAAACGCACGGTTCGCGCTGGCGGTGTCGCGATCCGCGTCATGATGGCCAGGCCCGACCTGATTGCCCTGGTTGTCGAAGAGGGCGTAGGTGTGTTGAGGGACCCGCCCGCGATCGAGGTCGACCCGCACGGCACCGAGCCAGCGGTGCTCGGCCGAGTCCCAAAGGACTACTCGGCCGTGCCAGGCTGCCTCGGATGCTTCGTCGGGGAGCTTGGCGGCAAAGAAGCGTCGGTAGGGAAGGAAGGGGAGCGTGCGCTCTCGAAACCAGGTGAGGTTGGAGAGCTCGCGTCCCGTTTCCACCGCTTCCAGCAGTTCGCGGTAGTGAGCGACCGTTTCCTCAGGAGTCACGAAGACGGTGTTGTGGGAGGGGTTGCAGTCGAGGTGGCAGACCGCGAGAGGAATGCCTTCGGGAACATCGAAGCCGTTCGCCTCGGTTGGGGCCTCCGACAGCGTCTCCTCGAATAATGTGAGCGCATTGATGGCCCCGGTGAGTGCTGCAGCCTCGCGCTGGGCAGTTTCGCTGGGCCCGCACGCGAGAACGAGAGCGAGAACTGAGGTTCGGGTGTTCATGAGGATCTCCTCGAAAGGACCGTTCACGCGGTGCTTGTGACGGCATCTGAAATCCGTCGAAAAAAAACGCGTGGGCTACCGCGTGCGATGCAGCGTCCGAAGCAGTTGAGGAAAGCGCGTCTGCCAGGGACTGTCCGCGCGGCCTTCGCCGTAGACGCGCACCGGGAATCCCGGTTCGAGCTCGAGTAAGCCGGAGTAAACGTGGTGCCGGGAGCTTGTTCCTCGGGCCTCACAACCCTGCGTAGCGCCTTCCGTCCAACGATTGACTTCACCGAGGTGGAGTCCCTCCGCGGCTTCGTGGAGCGCGTCGGCACACTCGTTTTCGAAGTCCGGTGTGGGCGTTGCGGACTGAATCATGACGAGGATTCCGTTGGGGCCAAGGTAGTGAAGGGAAGGTCCAAGCTCGACCGGGCGGTTCAGTCCCTCAGTCGGCGGCAGGTTCACCCCCACGTAGGTCATTGCCTCATAGTCACCCTCCCACCGAATGGTCTGAAGGCTGGTGCGAAGGTCGGCGGCCGAGACGCCGCGGGGCTGGACCCACACCATCAGCTCTTCAGCGCCGCGTCGTGCCGACAGGAGCATCTGACCTTGCGAGTCGGTGCGCAATGTAGCGCCGAGATTGTCGAGTTGAAGCCTCTCGCCGAGGATGGTGCTCGCGCCCTGGACGGGGGCCTGAAAGGTTGAGCGGCTGAGGCGCATTACCCAGCGGGTTGACCCGTCCACGACCCAGCCGCCAAAAGGACCGGTTCGAGTGCCAGGCGGCAGCTGGAGGCTGATTCCCAGACCGGGCATGGTCTGGCGCGGTTGCAGCGTAGACGAGGGCGGAGGCATCGCGGTGTCCTCACAGGCTGGGTGAAAGAGCAGCACGGCGATGCAGAGAGAGGCTCGCATCCTGAAGCATAGGCAAATGCGTCGACTAAAGCGGAGGGCGTTTTCGCCCGCGTCTCTCACGCCGCGATTCGAACGACCACGTAGGCCGTCACCACGATGCCCCACACCACGACGGTCTTCCGGAGTTCGGCCCGCCAGCCCGCCACCGGCGTCAAAAGAGGCACGAGCGCAAGCCATTTCCAATGGCGGTCGACGTTCGAGGTCACCGTTCCCCAAAGCAACGCGACGTGAGCGACCAGGACTGCCGCCCCAAGGACGATCGCCGCGATCAGCCAGAGCAGGGGACCGCTCACCGGAAGCTCAGTCCTCGATCCGGAGCGCGTGCACCGGTCCTTGTGTGATCGCGAGTCGTTCGATTTCGGCGAGCGCGGCCCGGAGGTCACCCCAGCGGGCCTCGTGCGTGAACATGACGAGGTTTGCCGTCTCGTCGTCGGAGTGCTGCTGCACCATCTGCTCGATGCTGACCTCGAACCCTCCGAGGATTCCAGCGATGCGGGCGAGGACGCCAGCGCGGTCGACCGCTGTGCAACGCAGGTAGTAGCGACTGCGATGTTCGCTCGCGGGAAGGGTCGGAATTTCGGAGAGCTGGTCGCCACGAAACGCTCGCGTGGGGACGCGCGCGTGGGCGTCGACGAGCATGTTGCGGCTCACGTCGACAAGGTCGCTCACCACGCTCATGGCAGTGGGGAGCGCGCCTGCGCCGGGGCCGCTCATGAGACAGGGGCCGAGCATGGCGCCGCGCACAAAGACAGCGTTGAGCGCGCCGGAAATGCTCGCGAGCATGTCGCTGTCGGGAACGAGCGCGGGGTGCACCCGAAGTTCGAGGGAGCCGTTGACCGGGCGCGCGATGGCGAGAGGCTTGATCACGTAGCCGAAGCGCTCCGCGATCGACATGTCGAGGGCCGAGACCTGCTCGATGCCCTCGGTGGTGATTTCCGAAGGATGCACGCGCGCCCCGTAGGCCAGGGTCGCGAGGATTGAAAGCTTGTGCTGTGCGTCGCCACCGCCGATGTCGAGGGTGGGGTCGGCTTCTGCGTAACCTTTCTCCTGCGCCTCTTGGAGGGCGACGGAGAACTCGAGACCCGCCTCGCGCATGCGGGAGAGAATGTAGTTGCTCGTGCCGTTGACGATGCCGCGGAGCGAGACGATCCGATCGGATGCAAGCCCTTCGCGGAGCACGCGAATGATCGGAATGCCGCCGGCGACGGCCGCTTCGAAATAGAGGTCGACGCCGCGCTTTTCAGCGAGCTCGAGAAGCTCGTCCCCCTCCTCCGCGAGGAGCGCTTTGTTGGCGGTGATGACGTGCTTGCCCGCCTCGAGCGCGGCTTTGACGTAGGCGCCGGCGGGTTCGAGACCGCCCATCACCTCGACCACCGCGTCAACCTCGGGATGCGTAGCCACCGCGTGACCGTCGGCGGTGACGAGTTCCGCGGGAACGATCGGATCGCGTGCGCGGTCGGGGTTTCGCACCGCGATCGCTTTGACTTCGATGGGGCTGCCGAGGCGACCCTCGATGGTCTCGGCGTTGTCCGAAAGGAGTCGCAGGATGCCGGTTCCGACGACGCCGCACCCCAGAAGACCAATGCGGATAGGCTTCACGTGATGTCCTTGATCGCGCAGGGGTAGACCTCGACCGCCTGAACGTCGGCGCCGCAGCTCTTGGGACGAAGGGTGCCCGTGATTTCGGGGCGGACCGTCACCAGCCAGGTGCGTTCGTGCGCGCGAAAACGAATGCGCCATTCGCTAGGGTCGTGCTGGATTCGCAGGACCACGAGGTCGTCGAGGCCGGTCAGCTGAAGTGACTGCCGAAGCGCGATCTCCCCCGCTTGAACCGGACCGCGATAGGAGGTTCGTCCCCGCAGTTTCGGTAGATCATGAAGTACTCCGTCTTCGGTCGCAGCGGCGAGCGAGGCGGCTTCGTCGGGTTCAAGACGTCCGTAGCAATAGCCGTGGGGGAGCACGATCATCGTTGCCGCAAAGCGATGCCCGCCGAGGTGGCTCGTCTGCCAGACGTTCCGGGTGGCTTGGTGGAGGGCGCCGAAGAGCTTAACGCCGCGAAGGGCACAGCAGCGGTCGCGCTTGCCGTGGGTACACACCGCGTAGAACGTCTCGTCGAAGTCGCTACCACCGAAGAGGTCCACGTCCGAGAGCTGGGCGACGTCAAAACGCCGGATTCGCCGCTGCGCGGGCTCAGCGATGAACACTCTCCGCGTGGATCGTGCTTCTCCCGGCCGACGGATGAGCTGCAGTCGCGCGTTCGGGAGCGTCGAAAGCCAGGTCCCGAGGAGTTCGCGATCCTGCGCGATCCCGATCGACTCGATCGGTTTGACGGCCCAGGGACCGGCCTCCTCGACGAAGATCCAGGTCGTGGCAAACGCAGCCGTCCCTGCGATCGGCTCCCCGACGTATTCCGACGCTTCCGCGCAGAGAGTGGGCAGGCCCATCCGTTCGGGTCCTAGATCAGCTCGTCAGGCCCAATCGGCAGCGGTCGCTTCATCTCGGCGTCCGCCTCGGCGGTCGCCTTCGCCCGGCGTTCGGCGATCTTTGCGTTCCAGGCATCAAACTGCTTTCGAATCGCGAGCATGCGCCGGTGGACCCGGTCGCGATAGCGCTGGAGTTTGTCGCGTTGCGACTCCTCGGCCAGGGCGATCGCGTCGTCGACCTGCTCCACGACGAGTCGAATGCGGCCGAGCGCATCGATGTAGTTTTCGCGGCGGGCAAATCGTTGTGCCTGGACCATCCAGACGTCCCAGCGTTCTCGGTCTTCCATGACGGGCGGAGTCTACTGGTTTTTGGGGGCAGGTCTATCCGGCGATCGACCTCGCGGAAACGCGAGCGACGTCGGGACGTCGCGGACACGGAAGATCGCGGTTGAGGGCCGCGGATGAAAACCTGCGGCGGGTGGAGCCCTGTCGCGTAAAGTGCAAGTATTTGAAATTGTGAAGATATCGTGAGGCGCCTTGCCGTTGCCGTCCCCTGCGCGGTAGGGGGAGCCATGGCGCAATCCGATCAGGTTCCTACGCAGTCCGGCTTCTCCGCAAAGACCGAAGGCGATGCGGTGCTCGCCGACATCGACCTCACGGGCAAAGTCGCGATCGTCACCGGTGGCTACAGCGGCATCGGCCTCGAGACGACGCGCTCGCTTGCCGCGAAGGGCGCAAAGGTCGTGGTGCCCGTGCGCTCGCCCGAAAAGGCGGAAGGCGCCCTCAAAGGAATGCCCGGCGAGATTCGAACGGCGCCTCTCGATCTCGGGGACCTCGCGTCGGTGCGTTCGTTTGGCGAGGCGATGGCTCGCGATCTCGAGCGGCTGGATCTCTTGATCAACAACGCGGGGATCATGGCGTGTCCGGAGACGCGTGTTGGGCCGGGTTGGGAAGCGCAGTTCGGCGTGAACCACATGGGCCATTTCGCGCTCACCCAAACGTTGATGCCGCTGCTTCAGAAAACAGCCGGCGCCCGTGTGGTCGCGCTCTCGTCGACCGGGCACAAGATCACGGACATTCGCTGGGACGACATTCAGTTCGAGAGCGGCGAGTACAACAAGTGGAAGGCCTACGGGCAGGCGAAAACGGCGAACGCACTCTTTGCAAACGCGCTTGCGCGGCGTCTTCGTGAGAGCGGCGGCTTGGCGTTTAGCGTGCACCCCGGCGGGATCTTCACGCCCCTTCAGCGGCACCTCCCGAAGGAGGAAATGATCGCTCTCGGATGGTTGGGCGAGGACGGCGAGCCGAGCGAGCTTGCCAAGCAGGGATTCAAAACGCCCACGCAGGGTTGCTCGACCACGCTTTGGGCAGCGACGTCGCCGCTTCTGGAAGGCAAAGCGGGGGTCTATTGCGAGGACTGCGACGTTGCCGCGCCGACCGATCCGGAAAGTCCCACGGCGCGCTACATGGGCGTCGATCCCCACGCGACGAGCGACGAGTCGGCGGAAAAGCTCTGGGCACTGAGCGAGACGCTGCTCGCGAAGGCCTGAACGATCAGCCGATTACGCGAACGAGTTCGCCGCGGCTGCCGCGGACGTCGGTCGGTGCCACAACCAGCGTGAGGCCGGGGATCCCGTGCCAAGGATAGCGACCGCGCCGTGCCCGGAGTGAATCGGCGAGTCCCGCGGCGGCGTCCCAGGGAACTTCGAGGACGAGCTCGCGTCCGTCGACTTTCCATCCCGCGCGGAGCGCAGGAACAAAGCGTACGGAGTTGCGGCGTCCGTGAAGCCGGAAGGGACGGTTGTAGGGAAGGCGCAGTCGAAGCATCCGCAGAAGATCTTCGACCGCGATGGCGCCAATGGTGAGGTCGAGTCCGCCGTTGCCGACGTCTTCCCACTTCACCACGCTCGCGAAACTTGAACCGTGCGAGGAACCCTCCTGCCGCGCGCCTTCCTTACAGGCCTCGGCGAAGTCCTGGTCGATCATCATGGTGGGGCGTCCGAGATCCGTCACGAGCTTCGGGTTTCGCCGCGCCATGAGTTCGAGAAATCCCTCGCAGCGCCAGTCCTTCACGGCGTTGAGCTCGTCGTTCGTGACGCCCACGAGCTGGATGAAACGAACTTCACCGTGAATCGTTTCGATGGGCGCGAGGGTGGGATCGAGAGTGAAGAGCGCGCCTTCGATGTGGGTGTGCTTCTGTCCTCCGATCGTTCCGTTGAGGTGCATATGATCCCCGGGACGAAACACGTTGGACGAACGAAAGATGTAGCGCGCAAGACGCTGAAGCATCGGAACCGGCCATGCGGGCGCGCTGTGCGGCTCCTGGGACGCGAGGCGAAAGGTGAGCTCAAAGCCGAACCCGCTGACGCCAGGCTGGTAGGGGAACGCGGTCTCACCCTCGAAGAGTTCGGTGAGCCCGTAGGTGACGTAGTGCCAATGGTCGACACCCCAGAAGGCGCTGATGCCTTCCAGCGGGTCTTCACCCCCTTGTCGAAGGGGACTCTGGGTCCCCCAATGAGCGGGCTGGACACCGAACCCGTAGTGCTGCGCAAGGGTGGTGGCGATTGCCGACATCCCTGGCGCAATGTCTCGCTGCGTGATGTTCATGGCCGGGGTCACCGGTCATGTTACGGCAGAGGGACGGATTTCTTTAAGGAGGGAGTTTTCTGGCCCTCCCAGGGCCTCCAGCGCGCAGCTCTTGATCCTGAGCGTAGAAATGAATAGTCATTCAGTCATCGGAGGACTCCATGGCTGAACTGCGATTCGACGATCGCGTGGTGATCGTGACGGGAGCGGGCAACGGACTCGGACGGAGCCATGCGCTCACCTTTGCCGCGCGAGGCGCAAAGGTCGTCGTCAACGATCTCGGCGGAAGCTTTACCGGCGACGGGAGCTCGACGAGCGCGGCCGACAAGGTCGTGCAGGAGATCAAAGACGCGGGCGGCGAAGCGGTCGCGAACTACGACTCGGTGACCGAAGGCGAAAAGATCGTCCAGTGCGCGCTCGATACCTTTGGGCGCGTCGACATCGTCGTGAACAATGCGGGCATCCTCCGCGACGTCAGCTTTCACAAACTGACGCAGGACGACTGGGACAAGGTCTACGAGGTTCACGTCCTCGGCAGCTTCAAGGTGACGCACGCCGCGTGGCCGCATCTTCGCGAACAGAAATACGGTCGCGTGATCATGACCGCGTCGGCGGCCGGCATTTACGGCAACTTCGGTCAGTCCAACTACGCGATGGCAAAGCTCGGCCTCGCGGGTTTTTCGAACACCCTCGCGATCGAGGGCCGCAAGCGCGGCATTCACGTCAACACGATCGCGCCCATCGCGGGCAGTCGCATGACCGAAACGATCCTGCCGCCGCCGCTGATCAAGGCGCTTGATCCCGCGTACGTGAGCCCGCTGGTCGCCTGGCTCTGCCACGAGGAATGCGAGGAAACGGGCGGCCTTTTCGAGGTCGGCGGCGGTTACGTCGGCAAGCTCCGCTGGGAACGCACCCTCGGCAAACTCTGGCGCGTCGGCCGCGGATTTCGCGCCGAAGACGTGAAGGGCGCCTGGGATCGCATTACCGATTTTGGCGAGACGGAGCACCCCGCGAACGTCACCGAGTCGATGCGCCCCATCATGGAAAACGTCGATCGCGGCCCGAGCAAGGGCGGCAGCAAATACATCGACGTGGACGAGGCGCTCGGGTACCGCTTCGAGCCCCAAACCTCGAGCTACGACGAGCGAGACCTCGCGCTTTATGCCCTTGGCGTGGGCGCCGCGAAAGATCCGCAAGGGTCCGAGCTCAAGCTCGTCTACGAGATGCACCGCGACGGCTTTCGCGCGCTTCCGACCTACGCCGTGATTCCCGCGGTCAACGTGATCCTCGATCTCGGCAAGCGCGGCGTCACCGC
>JBCDAA010000114.1:0-22382 GCA_039186435.1 Myxococcota bacterium
AAACAGCCAACCTGATTTATTAACATCCAAGTTGGCGAGCACGGTCAGCCTCGCGGGAGAGAGGCAAGAACAGCCGGCAGGAGAGGCAAGAACAGCCAACCTGATTTTGTTGACATCCATGTTGGCGAGCACGGTCAGCCTCACGGGAGAGGCAAGAACAGCCAACCTGATTTTGTTGACATCCATGTTGGCGAGCGCGGTCAGATTCTTGCAGACGGTCCCTTCGGAGCTCGGCCTCCTAAGAGTCGGCCCCTTGGCGTCGACCAGGCAGCTCAGCTCGTGTCAATATGTATGGTTGTCTTTGACTTTCGTCGCGGATGCGGTCTCACCGCCGCTGTCGCGAACTTCGTCGGTGTCAGACTTTCGTTGCGGACCCGTAGCGGTCCTTGCGAAGGGTCAGGGCTTGAGGGGGATTTGCGGAGTGTCGGGGTGCCGCCGGTAGAGGATGACGATCTTGCCAACCGCGCCGACGAGGTGGGCGCCGCACTGTTCCGCGAGCCACTCGCCGGCTTCCTTTCGCTCCACCGGCGCGCTCTCAAGAAGCTTCACCTTGATGAGCTCGTGGGTGCCGAGCGCCTCGAAGACCGCATCGGCCACAGCGGTCGAGAGGCCTTGATGCCCAATCCGCACCAGGGGCTGAAGATGGTGGGCCAAACCACGCAGGTGTTTTCGCTGCCCGCCAGAAAGATCCGCTTTGGGTCGTCGCTCCATCAGAGCTCTCCTAGCGCAATTGTCCCCTCGGCGGCATGCGCGGCGACAAAGTTCGCAATCGCCTCGGGAACAGGGTTATCGGGCGTTCCGTTACCCGCGAAGATGGGGTCGAGGTGGGCCATGTCGGTCGACACGATGCGAAACGCCTCGAGATCGTCCCGGTCAGCGCCCGCCGCAGGTCGCCCTTCCCCGACCTCCGCTGCGACTCGCGCGCGAACCGCCTCGTAGCGCTCCTCCCGCGCAAGTCCCGCGGCGATCGCAAGAATCGGTGCGTCGATAAGCTCGCCGTCAAAGGAACGGAGTCCCTGGTCCGCCTGCCAGCCATCGTCCGGAACGTTCGCCCCCGCCACCGCACCGAGATCGATCGAAAGCCGCGTCGGAAAGTACCACTCGGCAAAGTTGGTTCGCCCGTGGGCAAACGCCTCGGCAAGGTTGTCGACCGGGGTGTACTCGTCCGCCACAAACGCGTCTTCCCACGTGTAGCTCCCCGACGCGTCAGTCGGACGGATCTTCATGGCTCCCCCCGCAAGTCCACTCTCGTACATCTCGGTGGGCCCGCCGGAAAGCCGACCGAGCTTCGCTTGCACAAACCCGAGGGGCTGAATCTCGTCGTCGAATGCGACCGCGAGCGCAGCCTGGTTGGTCAGCTCGGGAACCCGCGCAACCGGCAACCCCATGAGCGTGCCGAGGACGCGATCCCTTCCCGGGTCCGCCACAATCGCATCCGGATCCTGGAGCACGCGCAGGCTCGCAATCTCCGCACGGGCGTACACGTCGATTCCCAGAAGCGGCAACGTCGTGTAGCGCTGAGGGTCGCTTCGTATGCCATTCAGCCCCGGCGTCGGAAAGATGCCGCCGCTCGATCCGTTGAGATAGGTCTCCTCGGGGGAGGGTTCGCTACCGAGTGTTCCGTCCACGAGGATCAACCCCGCGAGTTCCTCCACGCCGCGCGTTCCATCCTCGAAGCGCCACGCCGCATACGCTTCCGTGAACGACGCGCCGAGCGAGTGCCCAAGCAGAAACACCCGCGCCTGTCGCTCGCTCTCGGTGACCTGCTGCACGATCGCGCGAAGGTCGCCGACATGCGTCGCAAGGCCCCACTCGCTCATGTACGCAACATCCTCCTGCGCCACGTAGCCGTTGAAGGCCTCGCCTCCGACCGTCTCGCCGCCGAAGTAGTAGCCCTGCGCGACCTCCGGATTCTCGAGCGCTTCGGCCGCGTCCATCCCGCGCAGGTCTTCCAGCTGATTGCTCCGGCGGTCGATGGCCCAGACCTCGATGGCGTCGTCGCCAACGCCGTTCGCCACCAGCGCGCGCGCTAGCCCTTCGAAACTTCCCGCGCCGCCCAGAAAGCCGGGCATGCAGAGGATGACAGCGCGAACGGGAACGGGCGGATCCACATCGCTGCGAAAGCGAACGATGGTGGTTTGGTTCAGCTCCGCCGGCGTCTCAGTGCTCGTGGTCGGATTCGCGGGCGGAGTGACCCCCCGCGATCGTCAGCACCTCTCGGCGCACACCTTCGACCGGAACCGTCGAAGCCTCAGGCCGCATCGCAGGCCAGTCCATGATGTCGGGCGCCGCGTCCGCAGCGTCTTGACCGACATCCGCCTGCGGAACGTCAACGCCAACCGAGGCGTCGTTGTCTCCGCAGGCGTGAAGAAACGTGAGAAGGAGGACAGTCGCGCGAGCCATCCGGACAGCCATCCGGACACGGTAGCTCGCCCGGCCCTAAATCCGCTACTCGGTGAAGAGTCCGTCGCCGAAGCTCACGCCGACGGGCACGCACCACACGCTGATGCCGTCGAGGCGATCGATGTCGCCTTCCGCGAGGTTGATGGTGAAGGACTCACCGCCGAACACGCGACCGAGCAGGTTTTCACTCACGGAAAAGCCCGTCGGAGGGTCGTAGTCGCCGCCCAGACCGCCGTAGATCTGGATGTTGATGCCGCCTCCATCGAAGACGAAGTTGTCGATGACGATGGTGCAGGAGTCGACGATGCGCGCCGTGCCGGCCACGTCGTGGGAGAAGCCGTTGAGGACCGCCGTCTGGCCGACCTTCGGGTGCGAGGGGTCAGGCACACAACCGGTCGACGCCGCGTCGGGCACGCCCGCATCCATTCCACCGCCGCCAGCATCCGGGTCGATCACGGCCTCGCCGATCATTTCTACGTACGCGACCACGTCGAGCATCTCGTCGTCCGAAAGTCGGTTCTGACCCCAGAAGGGCATTCGGCCGCCCGTCAGTCCGGGGTAGGTGGTGCTCGCTCGCGAACCGCTCGTGCGAATGCGGCGCGCAATCGTCTCGCGATCCAGCATCTCACCGATCAGGGAAGGCGCCTGCATCGTTCCGGCCGCTCCCATGCCGTGGCACACCGAGCAGGAACCGTTGAACGTCTCCATTCCCGCGATGGGGTCGCCCCCTTCGAGGTTCGCCGGCGCAGGAACGATCTGAATCTCAATGGCGGGCTCGCTGTCGACGGTGGCCTGCGACTCCAGGAACGCCTCCAGCGCGATCCAGCGCTCATCGGTCTCCGTGAGCGCGTCCGCGCGCATCCACTCCGTCACGCAGGTGTTGACCGCGTCGAGAAGATTCGTGAAGAGCCCGTTCTTGTAGCTGCTTCGCCGCGTCGCGTTGCCGATCGGATGGCCGGGGCGACGAAGTCCGTCACTCGCGGGCTCCGAAAGCGCATGGCAAGTCGCACAGGTAAACGTGTTTCCGTCGTCGAAGGGCTGCTCGTAAAGCGCACGCCCCATGCCGGTCGGTCCGGCCGGGCCGTCCGAACCGCCGCCGCAGGCGATGAGAAGACAGACGGAGATCGGAGCCACGGACCGAAGGAAGTTCATATCGACGGCCATACGACGGGCGCCCCGGAATGTTAGTGGTGTCGTCGGAAAAACAATGGCGCGTTCGAAATCGCTCAACGCCGCGGCATCGTTGAGGTTCGCTTTAGCCGTCCGCTTCGATGACATCTGCCGGAAAGATCGGCGAGTCGTCAGGCGCTGGCGTGCCGGGCGCAGGATCGGGCCGGCGCCACTGATCGCGGGGCTCTCGAAGCCACTCGGCGAGACCCTCCGCGGTGAGTCCCGTGCGGTTGGAAATCGGCTCGAGAGTCGTCTGTGCAACGCGCCGCCCATCCGAACTGAGAACTACCAAGGTCGCGATTCGCTCGATTCGGTAGCGCTGAATCAGGTCTTCGTGGCGATCGAAGCGCCCTACGTGCACGAACACACGCTCGTACCCTTCGTCGATCAGCTCCTTGGCAGGACTGACGTGACCGAGGCGAACGACCTCATTGCAGTCCGGGCACCAGTCCGCGCCGAACTCGAGGAGGACACGTGTGTTTCGCTCTCGCGCGCGAGCGAGGGCGCGCTGGATCTCTTCCCGCAGGGTCTGGTCGGAACGAAGCACCCACACGTCGGTCGAGGGGAGGACCTCTCGCGCCGGAGCTTCGTCGACCTCCAGCTCCAGCGAGGACTCCGAGCAGCCAGCGAGAAGGACCAAGGCGAGAAGCGCGCGCATGGCCGAACGCTAGCGGGTCTTTTCAAAAGATGCAGCCCCCTCGCCGGGATCGTGAAGCGCGGAGAAGTCCGAAAAATCGACCTTATGCGGCGCGCCGTCCGCGTACCAATGCGCCTGAACGCCCGCTTCACTCATCGCGAGCAAGGTTGCGCTCACCGTTCCGTAGACCGGGGTCTCGATGCAGAGCGCCTGAAGCTCACGGACGAGCTCGTGTGTGAAGGGCGAACCCGCCGGCGGAAGGGGCACCTCCGAAAGCGGCGGACGCTCCCGATCGCGAAGGAGGGTCTTGAGCTCTTCCCCGAGACGTGGCCACGGGTGCGCCAGCAGCTTCTGTGCGCGTTCGCGGGCGCGACCCGTTTTGGGAAAGTCGGGACTCTCGAGTCGATCGTTCGCGAGGACGTGAATTCCTGCCTCTAGCGCGTGGTGCTCGACGTCCTTGAGGGTCGGCCGCGCATAGGCCACCGAGAGGTGTTTCGCGTCGCCGTAGAGAAGGTTGAACCCCGCGAACTCCCTTGGATCAAGTTGATCGAGGTAGCGGTTCATCGCCGCCACACTGCCCGCGCGAAGACCTGCAAGAACGACGTCGCCGCGTGATTTCGGTCCTGCGCCTCCCCCTTCCCACGCCCGCTGGTTGGTCAGCCCGACGAAGAACCCGTCGGAGGTTGCGCCCAGCCAGGTGCCGCCGGATCGCTGATCGCGGCCCGCAACGATCCGCGGCGCAAGCACCATGGGCGGATCCGCAGTGCGCGCGTAGAACTCGTCGCGGTTGGCGGCGATCACAAGCGGGAGTCGGTGAACCCCAAAGAGCGCGATGATGGTGCACACGCGCAAAGCCTAGCGCGCAGCACAGTCAAACGCGCGCGGCACAATTAAACGCGCCCCGGAATCCCGGGGCGCTAGCGGAAGAAACGGTGGTTGGATGGATGAAATGAAACTCAGTAGACAGCGACCGTGACGGAGCCGCGCACGTTCTGCGAGCCCCCGTCGTAGTAGCTGTCGAAACGCGAATCGATGTCGAGGCGAATGGTGCCGGGTTCCGGCCCCTGCTCGACGACCACAGTGACCTCGTCGGCCCCTTGGTCAAAGTCCCAGTTGTCGCCGCTCGGTCCGGCGCAACCAGTCGTGGACACGTACACCTCGGAGCCGCCGGTGTAGTAGTCGTACCTGTCGGTGCCGAAGGTGAGCACGTCGCCGGGACGAAGCTGGTCGAAGCCATCGATATGGTAGCCCTGCATGATGACGCCGCCGCGGCCACGCGCACGAAGCTCGATGTAGGCGTGGCTGTCGTAGGCGTATGCGTCGTGAACCCGCGCGCTCCCTTCGACGTTCCTCACGTCACCCGCGCTGCCTTCGAGCACGCCGTCGGAGGTGGAGAGGGCCTCGCTCTCGGAGCCGTACGTGGGATCATCGAAATCGAGGTCCCAGGTGCATCCAGTGCCGGCCATCAGAGCAGTCGCAACGAAAAGGGTGGTCAGGGTTCGCATCATCATCTCCTCGCAGGGGACTAGAGCAACCCACGTGCCAACCTTTGTTTCTGGGAATTCCGCGCTTGTCGACGTTGAGGTGTGACCCGCGCTTCACATGCCGTGAGAACGAGTGGCACGGTTCGGCCCTACCGGTAGAGCGCCGCTCGAAGCATCGCGATCAACTCGCCAACTGCGCTGTCTGCCGCTCGGTTCTGCGTCATGTGAATGAACCCATGCGTGAGGCCCGGGTGCACGCGACGAGTCGTCTTCACGCCCGCGGCGGTGAGCCGGTCCGCCATCGCGAGGGCCTCGTCGCAAAGCACGTCGCAGGCCGCGACCACGATGTGCGTGGCAGGCGAACGTTCCAGGTTTTCGGCGCGCAGCGGGCTGAGACGAGGATCGTCCCGCGGGACCCCTCGCGCGTAGTGGTCGACAAACCAGTCGATCGTACTCGCATCGAGGGTGTAGCCGTCGCCGTAGCGTTCTTTGGAGGGCCACTCGTCAACCGAATCCGTCGCAGGATAAATCGGGAGGGAAAAGCGGAGCCCTTCGACCTCGAGGCCCGCAACGAGAGAGAGGTTGCCGCCGGCGCTGTCGCCTGAGACAGCAACCCGGGCGGGGTCGACGCCGAGCTCCTCCGCGTTCGCGATCACCCAGCGGGTCGCGGCCACAACATCGTCCACCGCCGCAGGAAAGGGATGTTCGGGCGCGAGCCTGTAGTCGACGGCGACGACCACAACCTCCCCTTCGCGGCAGATGCGCCGGCACAGCCCGTCGTGCGTTTCGAGATCGCCGATCACAAAGCCGCCACCGTGAAAGTAAACGACCGCCGCCTTGTGAGAAGGATCGTTACGGTAGATTCGCACCGGAATGTCGCGCTCGGTGATCCGTCGGTCGTGCGTGACCGCGACCGGCGCTTCCTCCTTTTCGAGAAGCGTGGCGATCGTTTGATACGCGTCGCGCGCTTTTGCGGGGCCGCCGAGGGTTTCAAAGCCGCCGCGACCGGCAAGACGCTGCACGCGGAGAAGGAGCTCCATGTGCGCATCCAGAGGTGGGTCGGTGGAAAAGCGCCGCGCAAACGATGCCGGGAGCTTCATGATGCCGCGCGCGATTTCTGCCTGAACCCGTTGCTGCAATCCCATGCGAGCAGCACAGCGCAAAACGGCGCCCGTGTCGACATAAGAGAGCGGCGGCGCGAACCAATTAGCGCCGCCGCGCGGGGGGGGATGTGTGGAGATGAACCCGAAGCAAATGCTTCGGCGGACTCTTAGGGGTTAGGGCCCAAGGCAGAGCTCGGTCGGGCCAAGGCAGGTCCAGCCGCCCGCGCACTCTTCGCAGCTCTCGCCACCGTCGCAGCCCGTCTCGCGGCAATCGGTGGCCGGCTCGCAGGTCCGCGGGTTGACGCATTCCCAGCATCCGTCGCGAATCGCTGAGACCGCACCGGGACCGCAGTCCGGACGGCTGGCGCGGCACACGAGATCGCCGACATCGCAATCGTGAGGAACGCAGGCGGAGACGCAGTCATCGCAAAACGGGCACGAGGAAGTTCCGCAGGGGTCGCAGTCGGTGCCGATCGGGCACTCGAAGTCTCCGCCGCAGGTCGGTGCTCCGGTGCAGCCGCGGTACGCCGCCTGACAGGCCTCGAAGGTATCGAACGCCTCGTCGCACTCCGAACCCACGCAGTCACATCCGCTGAGACCCACGCACTCGGCACCGTTCCAGGCGTATCCGAAGAACGCGGCGCAGGGACCATCTCCGCGCGCGTCCTGCGCACTGCACTCATCCGGGCAGTCGAGAAGCGGGCACGCAACGCCACCGAACGCGCAGAAGGTGTTGCCTTCACAGTCCGCGCAGCAGCGGCCGTCGCACTCCACCCCGTCGTCGCACATCGGCGGCGGACAATCGAACTCGGGGCACATCAGTCCGTCTTCCGCGCAGAACTGGTTGCCGTCGCAATCCGAGCAGCATGCCTCGCCCGGACAGAACTCGTCGCCGCAGGTCGGTGGCGGACACGCAAGCGGCGGACACTCTCCGCCGGGGCCGCTGCAGACGCTCTCCCCGGCGCGGCAGCCAGGACAACAGGCGGTCGCGTCGGCGGCACACTCGACTCCGTCACAGGTCAGGGGACCGCAGTCGATCGTTGGGCAGGAACCACCCGGCGCGGTGCAAATTCCGCAGCTCGGGTTGCAGCAGACGTCACCGACCTCGCAGATGTTTGTGCCGCAGCGTTCCCCGCCGCCGCCCGCATCGAAGGCCCCAGCATCCACGCTGCCATCCCGACCGCTTCCGCCGTCGTCCTCCCCCAATTTGATGCTGCTCTCGGTACATCCCGCGAGCGCGAGCATCCCAATCGCAATCCAAGCAAAGCGTGTCATCGAAGCCTCCGTCATGGTTCATGGAGGGAGTGGCGCGGGTCGGCGCAATCCGTCACAAAAAGATCAGCGGCACGCGTCGCGAATTCGGGCGGCCAAAGGAGACCGAGGATGCGTGGCCAAAAAGCTCGCCACGCCTGAGGGGTCCCCTTGCGCGCAGCGAGCGAGCACGAGGGTTCCTTCCCGTTCGGCGACGAGCGTTCCCGCTGGAAAACGTCGCTCGTGCTCCCGCAGAGCAGACTCCGCGGCCTGATGATCGCCTCGCGCGAGGGCTGATCGCGCACGTCGAAGCAGCCCGAGTTCCGCAGAAAGTGTCTCCGCGGGTTCGACTTCGACCTCGGGATCGACGGTCGCGCGTGGGCGAGCTCGCCGAGCGGCCGGTGCGCCAACCTGCGCCACCTGGAGTGCTTCTGACGCCTCTTCCACCGGTGGCTCAGAAGTCTCGGGCGCTGTGGGTTCGAGCGCCGTGGAAACGGCCGTCGACGGAACCTCAACCTCCCGCGCAGCGACCTCAACCTCCGGGGCCTCGGCGACTGCGGGCGCATCGGACTCCCACGGCTGGGTCACGGCGATTCCGACGGAGGCACTCACGAGCGTCAACGCCACCGCGGCCTTGGCGGCCACAACGCTCAAGCCCGTAACCCCTGTCGCCGCCGCGGCACCAACGGCGCTTCCCGTGGCCACGGATGACGCCGCGGCCGACGATGCCGCACTCGAGGCGCTGGCCGACGCCGCTGTCGCAACCACCGCCGCGCCACCGACCGCACCAAGAACCGCACGACGTACGCGCGCCCGATCATCCGCGGTCGGATTGTCGACCCCTCGAGCGGCGTCGAGGATCGCCTTCGCTTCGGGACTCAGTTCGCTCATCCGGTCCTCCTACGCGCAGCTTGGCGAGCCACCACTCGCTCGAACGCCTTTCGCGCGAGGCGCAGTCGCGAATAGACGGTGTTCAGCTTTACCCCGGTCGCTTCGCCGATCTCGGGGGCGGTCATCTGCTCGAGTTCCGCGAGCACAAAGACTTCGCGCTGCTCGTCCGGGAGCGACGCGAGAAAGCCATGAAGAAGGACCGCCGCTTCCTGCCGCGCCGCCTGTTCCTGTGGACTCATGTCCGAACACGCCATGCGGTCCTCCGGAAAGGGCGTGTGAAGCGGGCCCCGACGTTTGTGCCGCCGTCGATGATCGCTTACGACGCGGCGGGCGATCGCGTAGAGCCAGGTCTTCACGCTCGAGCGCCCCTCGAACTCCGGCAGCTTTCGATGCACGACGATGAAGACCTCTTGGGCAACATCATCGAGAGCGGCATCGGGAATGCCGAGGCGACGCGCGGTACGCCAAACAAAGTCAAAGTGGTCTTCGTAGACCTTCGAAAAAGACAGCGCGACCTTCGAAACCCCCGAGGTTCCGCGGCTGGGGACGCTCGCGGTCGCCGCCATCATCGTTTTGGAGTGGTCCCCCATCCGTCGATCCGTCACGGAAAGTGTAGATCGCGGCGTCCGAACGCGCTCAGCTAACGAAGGTGCACACGGATGAGGAGCGCCGCCTGGCCCACCACCGGTGCCGCTTGATGCACTTCCCCCACGCCATCGAGGACAAACGCGGGTCGCCAAAGGGGGACGCGCGCGTTTCCTTGGAGGGCGACAACCACGCGACGGGTGAGCGCCACGCCAAGCTCGACGCCAACGCCCGCAGTCAGCCACGCGGTCCACGACGTGAGCGGACGACTCACCCCGCGCCCACGCCCCCCCGTGGCGCCCACCTCGACAAGCGCGCGAGGCGTGAGCTGCACCCGCTGCCAATCCCGGCGGTAGCCAAACGACGCGCGAAGGGTGACGAGGTTCAAGGTTGCCTCGGCCTCGTCGACGCTGCCGTCGCGCGGCAGGAACGCGAGTGCGGCCAGCCCGAGTCGTCCGCGGCGAAGCACAGGAAACTGCACACCTAGACGCAGGCCCGCAGTGGCGCTCGGCAACGAACCGAGGTCGACGATCAGGCCCGCCTCCAGCGCGATGCTTCGCGCGCCGACGAAACGCGAGCGGTCGCCGCTCGGAGGCAATGTGGGAACCTCGCGATCGGGTTCGTTCCCAGAATGCACGACGGGAAACGTGCTCGCGTTCCACGCGTCTTCGTCGTCGACGGGCTCGGCCCCCTCCGGCGGCAACGTCAACGCATCGGGCGGATCGGGCGGAGGCTCAGGCGGCGGCTCGGGCGGCTCGGGCGGCTCGGGAGGTTCCGCTGGATCGAGATCGGGATTGACCGCGAGCGCGACGATCAGCGCGGCCGCTTCCGCGAGCGCGGCACAGTTTCCCGCCGAAAGCTCGCGAAGCCCTCCTCCCGCCTCGAGGCGAAGCTCCCAGCGCTCCCCCTCGCGCACCACACCGCGAGCCTCGAAGCGTTCCGGCGGCGGACCCCCGAGAAGTCGCTCGATCTCCGCGCGAACGGTCGCTGCGTCCGGACACTCCGGCGGCGCGTCCCACTCGAGATCCAGCTGGGCATCGGCGCCGGTCGCGACCGCGAGAACGCCAAGGACGGTCCACGCGCGAATCAACGATTGCAAACCATGGTTCGAAAGCGAAGTTCGCTGCGGCGATTGGCGATGTAGACGACGCCTCCGGCGCTGCCTCCGTCAACGAGAAGAATGTGAGCCGCGGACACATCCTCCGCGAGCGGTTCCAGCACACCAAGCGGAGTCCCCGAGAGCGGAACAAAGACGACCTGTCCGCCTTCAGTCACAAAGAGTGCTTCGGTTTCGTTCGTCGTCACCGGCGAAAGGCGGCGCCGTCCAGGCACCGGGGAGAGGTCGTAGTCTTGGACCACGCCCGAGCGTTCGACGCGCGCGAGGCGAAGACTGTCGCGAAACGACCACGCCACGATCACCCCGTCGCGGAGGCGGTCGGGCGCACCGCCGGGCAGCGAACCAAGCTCGTCGGAAATGACGACGTCGGCGCCTGAATAGCGCACGCGGAACGGATCTCCCGTCACCAGCGCAGGTCCGTCGGCCGCGACGAGGGGAAACGCATCCGGCGCGCCGACAAGAGCAACGCGCTCGATGCGGGCGCCGGTTCCGGCATCGATGACGGCGAGTGCGGATCCATCCCAAACCGCCACGCGACGACCAAGCTGCGGCGAGAACGAGAGAAAGGTGCGGCTGCACCCTTCGATCGAACTCGGCTCGGCCCTCTCCCCATCGAGGGTCCAGCGTTCGAGCTCGCAACCACGCACCCGCCGAAAGGAATTGTCTACGGCGTAGACGGCTCCTCCTTCAGGGATCTCCGACTGGGTCCAGCGAACGCTCGGCGTGCTGGCGACGTTCACCCCCACGAGGGTCGTTTGCCCCGCGAGTTCCACGGCCACCATCGCCGTAGGGCCGACCGGAAGAACCGCGCCGCGCGGCAAGGAGAGCGAACGATCGGAGGAAAGCAGGAGGACGTCGCCTTGGTAGCTCCAGCGACACGGAAAGGTATCAAAGCCGGCGTCCCGGCCCTCGCCGGGTCCGCTGTCACGATCGGCGGTCGGCTCCGGCGGGATCAAGAAGCCGGTTTTCGATCCGCACGCAAACACGAGGTTCGCGAGGCTCAGGAAGACAAGTATGCGCGTGATCCCACACACGAGTGGGAGCATACCCGTATGCTGCGCCCGTGGACGACCTCGCGACACTGCACCAGCGGATCGACGATGATCCCGCTCTCCGGACGCTTCGAGATGAGCTCGAACGACGATGGACCGAAGATCCCGCAGGCCCGGACCCCGGTCACGATCTTGCGCACGCACTCCGGGTCGCGCATTGGACCCTTCTCCTTGCACCGGAGGTCGACCCGCGCTGGTGCATCGCGGCCGCACTCCTGCACGACGCGGTCAACGTTCCGAAAGACTCGCCGGAGCGAGCGAGCGCCAGCTCATTAAGTGCGGACCTCGCGCGCGCGCTCCTGCCCACCGCCGGATTTGCGTCCGCTGCGACCGAAGAGGTTGCCGTCGCGATCCGAGACCATAGCTATAGCCGCGGTGCGACCCCGACGAGCGACCTTGGCAAAGCGCTGCAGGACGCCGACCGCCTCGAAGCACTCGGTGCGCTCGGGTTGTGCCGAACGTTCAGCTGCGGCGCGCGCATGGGCGCCGCGTACTTCGACCCCGACGACCCGTGGGCGCAGGGGCGCGACCTCGACGATCGCCGTTACACGGTCGATCACTTCTTTACGAAGCTGCTCACGCTTCCGAAGACGATGAATACCGAAGGCGGACGTCAGGAGGCCGAGCGACGCGCCGAGTTCCTCCGCTCGTTTCTTCAGCAACTCGCAGTGGAGATCGGTCAGCCTCAACGCTAGACCGCGTCGACACACACCATGCTTCGAAACCGAAGCTGGTCGGGTCCTTCGCCGGCGCGCACGTACGCGATTCCGCCTGCGCGTGTTCCGTCGATCAGGAGGACCCGCGCGCGCCTTACTCGCGGTGAGAGGGGCGGGAGAAACTGGATCGGTCCTCCCTCCAGAGGCAACACCACGACCTGGCCGCGCTCGAGCACAAAGATCGCGGTCGTTTCATGGATGGCCACCGGCGACACCGAGCGCTCGGGACCGAGTTCGAAAAGATCGTAGTCCTGCACGAACCCAGATCGTTCGGTGTACGCGAGGCGAGGACGATCGCGCAGGGTCCAGTTGATCACCACGCCGCCGCGAGATCGGTAGGGCGTCGGATGAAGGCCGCGACCCTCCTCTTCGACCACCGGAAACGCCGGCATTCCGGGGTAGCGCGCACGGACGGGATCCCCGAAGAGCAAGAGCGCAGCCCCTTCGGGCGTGAGCACCGGAACGCCCTCGCCAGCGCCGGGTAGGGGAAAGCGATCGACTTCCGCCCCGTTGGCGAGCTCAAAGACGTGAAGCGCGTCGTTCTCCCAGTACGACGCTTGTCCTTCGAACGCGTCCGAGGTGAAGTCTGCGCCGCCCGGGGGACAGCCCTCGATCGGAAACGCGCCGCTTCTTCTGCCGTCGAGGTTCCATACTTCGAGCTCGCAGAAGCGGACGCGCCGAAAGGACTCCTCGGTGGCATAGACGCCCAGGCCGTCCGTGGGGACCTCCGTCATCCACTCGACCGTGGGCGTATCGGAAACGCGAATGCCAAACGCCGTGTCAGCCGCCGGCACCTCACGGACATCGGGCGTCGTGAGCGCAACCACCATCGCCGTCGGCCCAAAGGGGCTCACCGCACCTTCCAAAAGGGTTCCTCGATAAAAATTAAGCGCAACGTCGCCGCGGTAGTTCCACTGGCACGGCAGCGGCGGGAAGGCGTCGGGGCCCACATCCACCGCGTCGACACCGACATCGACCACGGCGTCGAAGCCCGCGTCGAAGCCGTCGAACCCAGCGTCTTCCGCCGTGGGTTCGCCTACCTCGATCGCGGTCTTGGAGCCGCAGGCCGACGCGAGCAGCCAGGCGACGACGATGCACCTACTCGCCACAGCTGACCGGACGGGGACCTGGAGCTGCGATTCGGGGTCGCTGCGCGTCGTAGAAGTTGCCTGGAGCAAGGGTTCCGCCGCGCGTCGAAAGGCGCTCGGCGATCGTCTCACGCATCGGCGGACCGTTGTCGATCTGCACCGCTCCTTCCGGCAGCTGCGAAAAGAGCGGCGTCGTGGCGAGGTAGTCACTCGTGAGCACCCGGAGTCGCTGGTTGTCGCGAATTCGCCGGCCGCGACGATCGCGAAGTTCGACGCGGAGCTCCTGCCCCTCGTCACCGGCCACGCAGGTCGCCTGAACCCGAAGGCCTGCGAAGATCAGACTGCCCGAACTATGCTGCAGGTTAAACGCCACAATCTGCCGAAGAGCCTCGCCGGTGAGCTCGACGGTCGCAAAGCGATTGTCGAAGGGAAACGCCTCGTAGAGCGCGCCATAGGTCAACGGTCCGGCGGGAAGGTTCGCACGAACTCCGCCGGCGTTGAGGAGTGCGAGGTCATGCGATCGGGTGGTCTCGAGCATGACGTCCGCGAGGAGGTTTCCAAGGGCCGACTCGCCGCGGTAGTTGCGGTAGAACGGCCCGGTCAGCGTGACCTCCAGGGAGCGCCCCCGCTGCGCGTCGGCTTCTTCGATGGCGGGTCGAACGACCTCGGCCACGCGCTCATCCAGCGCCACCGGCTGCCCCTCATATTCGCCGAGCGGACACCCTTCCCCTTCACCGCAGACGAAACGCGGCGGATGAATTCGCTGTTCGAGAACCTCTCCGTTTTCGATCACGAGATCGACGCGGCCGAACGCACGCCCGAGCGCGTAGCTCTCGATCACCGCAACGCCGTTGACGTTGTGCGCGAGCGCTTTGTGGGTGTGCCCCGCGACGATCACATTGACCGCGCCGGCCGGAAGCGCGCGCGCAACCTCGATGATCTCGTCTTCGTTGCAGCTTGAAAGATCGTTGGGGTCGTCAAGGTTTCCGCATTCGGCCCCCGCGTGCGCGGCAACGACCACCACCGTCGCTCCCTCGGCACGAAGGGATGCGGCGAGGCTTGCGATCGTTTCGGCCAGTGGAGCCATGCGCACATCGTCGAGGTTGGCCGCGATCGTGGTCGCAGGCGTCTCAAACGTACTCACGCCGATGACACCGATCTTGACGCCGGCACGCTCGAAGAGCATCGCGCGCTGAATCCCTGGCCAGGAAACAGGTTCGCCCGACGCGGCGTCCAGAAAGTTCGCCCCAAGAATCGCAAACTCCGCTTCTGCCGCGCGCGCGATCAACGCCCCCCGCCGGTCGTCGCTTTCGTTTTGCGGCGTCGTGGCTTCGCCGACCGGTCCGTAGTCGAACTCGTGGTTGCCGATCGTCGCGGCGTCGTAACCAAGCACGTTGTAGGCGGCGACGACGGGGGCACCTTCCCGGAGATTCGACGCGATGGTCCCCTGCCACATGTCGCCCCCGTCCACGAGAACCACGCCACCATCCTCCTGACGGCGCGCACGCAGGTTTCGGAGATAGCCACCAAACGCAGCCAGGGTTTCCACGTGACCGTGAACGTCGTTGGTGCCGACAACCGAGATCACCGTTCGTGTCGGCGCGGCGGTCTCACCGACCGAAGGGACCGGATCCAAGGGCCGTGGCGTCGGAACCGGTGCCACCGAGGGACCACACCCGACGACGAAGAGCGCAAGAGCGGCGTAGGTGCGAAGAGCTCCTGGAGCGCGTTCGGGTCGCATGGCGTCGGTGTACACCGAGGACCGACCCCGAAACACGCCTTTCACCGAAAGTTTTGGGTGGGCTGAGAATCTTCCGTTTGATCGCAGCATTCGCGCAGCCCCCGGGTCGTGCTATGCGGGCGCCTGTGAGCGAAGTCGACGGCGTTTGGGCCTTTCCTTTCGTGCTTCCGCGACATGCATTTTCCGTTCGGGACGCAGCGCGGGCGGGAGATATCTGGCGCGCGTTTCAAGAAGTCGCCGTGGAGGGCTCGAGCCGCTCCGGGTGGCCGCCGCTTCGCTACCGCGCGGAGGGCGTCGCCTTCGTCGTCCGGACGATGACCGTCGAACATGGCCTCGAGGCACTCTACGGCGAGCAGCTCACCGGACGCACATGGGTTCGCCGCTTTCGTCGCGAGATGTTCTCCACCCGCGAAGTACGTCTTACGTCACCGCGAGGAGTGATCGCCAAGGGCACCCAGGAATGGGTCCACGTCAGTCAGGAGCTCGTTCCCACCCGAGCGCGCCAGGACTTCATCGACGCGTTTCAGGTGGTGGACATCGGCGACGGGGGCGCGGAGCTCCCGAAGCACGACGGCTCCGAAGGGCCCGAACACATCTTTCGCTTTGAGGCGTGGTGGACGTGGATGGATCCTCTCGATCACGCGAACCATCCTGCGTACATCGACTGGTGTGATGAGGGCATTTCGCGAGTGATGGTGCGGTCGGGTCTCGCACCGGTACAGCTGCGCCCGCGCGCGGAACGGGTGACGTACTCACGCGGGGTCGTCGCGGGCGAAGAGGTCTCCCTCACGACGCGCCGTCTCGGTCTCACGCCGGAGCGCGACGTCGTCTTCGCCCACGAGGTTCGCAAGGACGACATCCTCTGCGCGCGTGCGACGACCGTTCGCACCCTGGCGAGCGGCGACCCCGAGACGCTCGCTGCGGCGTTCGCCTGAGAAAAGCGAAATATCCAGGAAGGCCCCAGCGTAGGATGCCAGGATGCGACTTGCGCCTGTTCTCGCGACCACGCTGGCCTTCGCGGCCTGCGACTGCGGCCAATCGAGCGACGAAGAGCTTCTCCGCGAAAAGATCGACACCACACCGGTGCATCTCTACGTGGCCGCAAAGGTCGCGCTGACAAAGGCGGACGACCCTGCCGTCGGCGACGCGCGCGGAAAGTTCCTGGCTGTCCTTGGCGCCTTGCGTGCCGGTGACGCGGGGGGTGCCGCCGACACTGCCTCGAACGCGGCCTCGGTCGCCGATCTCCTCGTCCTTGGGCGCGCCGTGTGGGAGCTCCGAGAAACGGGGGCCGCGATCGTTCGCGACGAATCCGAAGACGACCTCGAGCCGCTCCTGCCGGTGCTGCTGCGCATGGGCAACGACGACGCGAACGCGGCGCGGATCAATCGTTCCACCGATCACGCGCTCTTCTTTTTGGGCCTGTGGGCGTTGAAGGTTCATCCGCGAAGCCCGACTCCGATTCCCGACGAGATTCTGCTCTACGAAGGTTCACGAATCGACCCGGACGAACTGGCGTTTCCGGCGTTGAAGATTCCTGTCTACGGGCTTCGGTCCTACGTCTACGCCACCAACGAACTCTGCGATTTGGCAGAGCGTGACGCGCGCTCGCTGGAAGACATCTCCGATCGCGAGGCACTGCTGCGGGACGTCTTCGTCGGGGTGGGCGGCGCGCAGCTTTCAACGTCCCAAAGCGAAGCGGGCGTCGCCGGGATTCGCGCGCTCTCCCATGGCTCCACGGCCTATTGTTTCTTTGGACGCGACGAGGCGGAAAAGGCCCGGGAGGAACTCGAGCACTTCGTAGTCGCCGCCGAGGAAGCGGGCGCCTCGCCGGCGGACATCGCCCTCGTCCGCGCCTACCTGGCCTACGCGGCCGACGAGCTCCCCGAAGCGCGCGCGCAGCTCGAACTCGCCAAGACCGCGGACTGGATGACCGACACGCGGCGTGAGGAAATCGACGAACTGATCGACCACCTCGACCGCGACGACACCGGGTTCGTCGACCGGTATTTCGACAAAGCCTTCTTCGCGCGCTTCGTGGGCGAGCTGGTCCTCCGCGAGGCGTCGGATGCAGGTCTCTTCGACAGCGTGAAGGAAACCGCCGTCTACCAAAGCGTGTCGCGGTACCTCCAGGTCGTGGGCGGCGTCCTCGGCTCGGGGAGCGATCGCGTGAGCGAAGCCGCGGAAGCAACGAAAGAGCGAGCGGGCGCGCTCTGGCGCCGAATCCGCGGTCGAGGGTCGGAGGACACCGCCACCGAGGACACCGCCACCGAGGACACCGCCACCGAGGACACCGCAGCCGAGGACACCGCAGCCGAGGACACCGCAGCCGAGCGCGCGACCGACTGAGCCTAGCGTTCTGCCTTGCGACGCCGGCGCAGGACGAAGGCGAGCACGAACGCAAACGACAGGCTCGGCGCTCCGTTGACGCTGCAGCCGCCGCCTCCGTCAGAGCCAGCGTCGCGTCCGGCGTCACGCGTTCCGGCGTCGCGCGTTTCCGCATCCTGGGCCGCCGAGGCGTCCGCAGATGCGTCCGCGGATCCACCGTCGCGCGATGCGTCCGCGCCAGCGTCCACCCCTCCATCCATCGGTTCGGGCCCCAGCCGACGCAGCCGCATCGCCTCCCAGAGGTTGGCGGGCTCGATCTCGTCTGCCGCAACCGGCTCAAGCACCCACTCACGCGCGCCCGGCGGGATCGCTTGCTCGGTATCGAACCCAACGAAGGTCATACGTGGACCGTAGTCCGCGTCCGGAAGTGCGAGCGGCCGGTCTGCGCGGAGATTCCAGAGGGTGTCGTAGGCGGCCGTGTGCGGTCCGCGATCTCTTCGTCCGCCGCTCTGCCACGGTCGTTCCCCAAGACCGAGATCGAGCTCCGTCCAAAGCGTCGTGTAGGGAGCCGCGCGGTGATGGTCCATGCAGAGATCGAACCCGCGCCCCCGCGCAAAGACGACGCCGTGGGCGTACCACTCGTTGGTGAGGTCGTGAATGAAGCGCGCCTCGATGGCGAAGTCGACGAAGAGGTTGTCCCCGCCGTGTCCGTTGTTGAGCCCGTGATGACCGACCCGGTCGCCACGACTGCCCGTCGTCGCCAGACGCACACCAGACGCCGTCGAAAAGAACGAATGCGTAAAGCTCACGCCGTAGTCCGCATTGAGAATCGTGACATCGCGGACCCAAGCGTTCGCCACAGCTGCGAAGTGAATCGCGTTGTAGCCCTCTTCGTTGAAGTGCCCGGGATAGTCGGTGAGGGGGAACTCGATGGTTAGCGTCTCCACGCCAACCTCTTCCACGCGAGGCTCGAACGACTCGACGCGCGGGGACCAGCGCTCCTCAACATCCACCGGAAGCGCGCGTTCGAGCGTCAGGCGGTTCCCTTCGATCGACGTGATGCGCGTGGGAAAGCGAAGCCCGTCGTCCCCGACGTTGTCGCTTCCTCCATCCATGAGATCCGCATGAAGGCGTCGCATCAACGTCCCGCCGGCGTCGGTCTGACGAATCAAGATCCACTGACCGGCCGCAAGAGAATCCGGTGACGCCACCTCGATCTCGCGTGTTCCTCGACTGGCGGGTGCGACGACGTTCGTACGACTCGGAAAGCGCGTTGAGCCTGTCGCGGCCAGGAACCCGCCGCTGAACGACCAGTTGCGCTCCCCCGGGTAGAGAGCCTCTAAGGGCGACGGGAAGAAGAGCACCGTCTCGTCACGCCCTGCGCCCCGGAGAACCACCCCCGTCGGAAGATCGAGTCGCCGGCGCAGAAGATAGCGTCCGCTCCCAACCTCCACCGCACCGCCACCCGACCGTTCCGCCGCGGCGATCGCTTGTGCAAACGCATCACCGTCGTCCGTCGTGCCATCTCCCAGCGCGCCGAAATCCGCGACGTTGGCCACGGCGGGCACCTCCGGAATCGTCCGCTCACCGGCGCCGTACCCGGCATACGACCAGTCCATGAGTCGTCCCGTCGGATCAAACGCCTCGCCTGATTCGCCCCACAACGAGCTGACGAGAGGTTGGCTCACGCTTCGAACCGGCTCGTCCGCGCAGGCGCTCAGCGCCAGAAGAAAAAGGAGACAGCGCATGCGTAAGGGTACACCCCTTCGCGTGCTGACGTAGCCTACCCTCGACGGATGGACACCCGACCTGCCACGTGCGTCGACTGCCGAGGGAATGGCGCTGTTTGCGATCAATGCGGACAGCCGGTGTGGGACGACGAGTGCGAGGAATGTCGCGGGCGCTCCGTCGAGTGCCTCGCCTGCGGTGGGCAAGGCAGCGTTCAGGTTCCAACCCCAGCCGCCGTGCGCGACGCCAAGTACTTCGGTTCCCCCACCGAAACGGCGCGGCTTCGAAGGGAGGCGGAACAGAAAGCCGCCAATCAGGTCGTCGCGGCTCCGATCGTCGGCTTCCAGCGCGAGGCTCCGCAGTCGCGCGAAGCTCCGCTGCGCTGGCACGCATACGAACGCGACGTGGTGTTTTCTCCGCATGAAGATGGTCGGGAGCGCGTGCGACTGACGCGACCGAACGAAGACGCTGGCGACGAGGTCGACCTGCCTTCGGTCCAAACCTATCGAACGCGCGCCGCGCTCTCCCCGAGTGGAAAACGACTCGCGGTCGGCTCGCCGACGTTTTGTCGCCGCGTCGATGTCCGCACCGGAAAGGTCGACGACGTCCTTCAGGGCCCCTGGCAGATCGCCGTCGGTTGGCTCGACGAGGACAAAGTCGTTGTGCTCACCCAAGCGGGCCACTGGAAGTTGCGCTTTGACGACCCCGACGTCGCCGCGATGCCTGCGGTGAAGAGCTTTCCGAAAGGGCGCCAACAAAGCGCGACGATGCAGACGACTGGAATGCTGCACGTGGTCGACACGCGCCAAGGCGCGGAGCTGCTCGTGAGCCTCAAGGTCACCGCATCCGAAATGGACGTCTTGCGCGGCGGCCGCCTGATCGTGCTGCGCCGAGAGCCCCCGAACGAGCGTTCATGGGGAACGCTGCTCCTTCGAAGCGACGAGGGACGGCTGACTAGCATTGCCAAGTTCGCCATCGACATCGGTGAGGTCTCCGAACGCGGTGACGCCCTGGTCAGTGCTGCCGGGTTTGAGATCCTCGGCCTTAACCTCGAAGAGCCGACAGCCGCCGATCATCGCCTGATCAAAGACGGTCTCGAGGTCGAGGAAGCGCCTCCGCCACCGCCGGCGAAGATCAGCGTGCCGAAATCCCCGCTCTCGTTTCACCTCGTGGCCGATGTGCGCCAAGAGCGGACCGGCAACGTGCTACACGATCGCTTCGCCTGGGTCGAGCGCTACACGGCCGACGGAGTCGCCCTCGCGCAGGACGAAAGTAATCGCTTCTTCCTCGTCGATGACGAACGAGGAACGATTTCGCTCGAGCCGGCAATCAAGACAGAGACCATCGAGTTCGCGTGGGCAGGAGATCGGTCGCGCCTCGTGCTCTGGAGCGGACGACGCGTGTGGGAGGTGAAGCGCGACGGATCGACCCGGGTGGTGGTCGACGCCGCCGGCCCGGTGACCTGCGCGGCAGCTCTCTCCAAAGGCCGAACCGCCGTGAGCTCTCGATTGAAAGCGACCGACGGGGAGCTCGATGTCTACGCGCCCGACGGAAGCCTGAGCGCGTGCGTACCCATTCATCCTTTCGACCAACTCTGGTCGCTCGCCGGCGGCACGCTACTGATCGTCGGCCACAAGAACGCCGCCGATGACCAGGCGGCCATTCACGCGCTGGTGGTCGGTGAAGGAAGGGTCTCGGTCGCACCGGGCTCGGAAGGCGGATGCCTCTCCTTCGCCGCGAAGCAAACGCGCTTTGGTTCGGAGACCAAGATCCCCATCGTCGCCGCCTGGGACGTCGACGGGGTCGGTCATGTCCAGCTCCGAAGCGGCGCCGTGTATCGCGTCACCGGCGACCTCGCCGCGATCGGAAAACGCTTCGGCGCGGCGCCCCGCTTGGATCGCCGGGTGGGCTCGGACCTCTTTCTCGACCGCGGCTACATCGACACGAAGGGCGAGTGGCGAACGGACCCCATTTGGAAGGGAGCCGACGACTGGCAAGGTGGGCGGGGACGCGTGCACTTCTCCGCACAGGGCCAGATCGCGCTGGTCAACGAGGAAGGGCGCGTGCTGACGCCTCCCTGCTTCAGCGAGATTCATCCCTTTCGCGAAGAAGTCGCGGCCGTCTCCGTTGGAGGTGTTCGTGGCAAGGACGCACGCTGCGCAATGATCAACTCCGACGGCGCGTGGGTCGCCCCGCCGATCTACGACTTCGTCGGCGACGTCTCCGGCGGGTTCGCGCGCGTCCAGCGCGAAGATACATGGGGCCTCATTTCGACAGCAAGCGACAAGCTCGCCGACGACTTTGCCATCGTGCGGGACATGGTCGATGGACGGGCGTTCGCGCTTCCTCGTGGTGCCTCGACGGGCGGCTACCTGAAGACAGATGGAACCTGGGCGTTTCAGAGTGAATTCATCGACTCCTTCGTCTTCGCGGAAGGTCTAGCCGCAGGAAAACTCGCCGATGGCAAGTGGGCGTTCGTGACCTCGGAAGGGGACGTACTCACGCCCCGCTTTAAGGCGGCATGGCCTCACAAGCGCACTCCCGCTGGACTGCGGGCTCCGGTTCGCGTGGGCGATGGATGGGGCTACGTGGACGAACGCGGAGAGCTCACTGCTGAAGCCACGCTCTTTCGCACCTTCAGCTTTTCCGGCGGCATGGCACCGGTTCGGGTCACGTCCGAGCGCTGGAGCTACGTCGACGCCTACGGAGTCCTTCTAAATCGCGAAGGATGGGATCGGACCTTTGACGTCTACGAAGACATCGGGTGGTTCAAACACGCGGGCAAGCTCGGCGCCATCGATGCGACAGGCTCCGTGATCCTCGAGCCGGTCTTCGACGCCATTCGAAACTTCGCCGAAGGCGTCGCGCCCGTTCGGCGAGGCGAGCTCTGGGGCATCGTCGACACCAAGGGAACGATGTTGGTCGAACCTCGTTTTCAGGACGCCGCGTCGTGCCGCGAGGGTCGAATCGCCGTGAAGGAAGGCGACCTGTGGGGGTTTCTCGACCTCTCCCTCGAGTGGGCGATCCAGCCCGCGTTCCGTTCCGTGGGTTCGTTTTCCGAAGGACGCGCACACGCCCAGCGTACCGAGCG